>CAMODW010000006.1 GCA_946611635.1 uncultured Bacillota bacterium
TTAAAACTTTTATTATAGATATAGAAATAATAAGTATAACAAATAATAAATATATTAATAAGCTATTTTTTTTCTTTTTATTTATTAAATTATAATCTATTTCTTTGTAGATACCTAAGCTTTTATAACCTGCTTCTTTTATGTAATTGTTTATTTCTTCTATACTTATTATATCTTTATTATAAGTAATTGTAGTACATGCTAAAACAAGGTTAGTAAGAGAATCTTCTATACCTTTTTGCTTTTTTAAATATTTATCTATGGCATTCGAGCAGGCGCTACATGTCATTCCTTCTATACTTAATGTAATTTTATCCATAATTCACTTCCAAACATCTTGTTATTCTACCAAGATAATTTTATTTTATCATAGAAAAAGATTACCTGCACGATAATCTGTATTATTTTATTCTTAAATATTTATTATATTTTATTTTTTTTCCTAGCAATTCTTTAATATTATTCTTTGTTATTAGTTCTTCTTTTTGCGCTTTTGAAAGCTTTTTAATGTGATATTCTAGCTGAGATGCTAATTCTCTACTGCCAGATAGATAGTAAGCTTCTAAGGTATTAGCTGAGTGATTCTTAGTATATTTAGCACATTTACTATTTTTAGTAAGATGTTCTTTGTATCTTCTTTCTATATCATTAGTAATTCCGGTATATAGTGAATTATCTTCACATCTTATTATATATGTATAAAACATTATAGAAAAGGAATTATTACTTCAATATCACTATCTACTAATTCTTTAAATCTATTTGCATCTAGATTGCTTCCAACTATAGTACCATAATGAATTGGTATTACTTTTTTAGGTTTTATAGTATTAACATAGTCAGCTGCTTCTTTGTAATCCATAGTAAATTTACCACCGATAGGAATCATAGCAATATCACAATTAATTTTTCTAATATCTTCATTATTATCTGTATCTCCAGCTATATAAAGACTACTATCAAAATTATTAAATAAATATCCTACCCAATTGTATTCTTTCTTATGAAATTCTTTATTAGTATTATAACTTGGAATAGTATTAAAACTTATACCAGTAAATGTATATGATTTATTAGGTAATACACCTAATATGTTATTATTATTAATATTTAACTCATTCAATTTATCTATTTCATTTATAGGTATAACAAATTTAGTATCAGCTTTTATAATCTTTTTTAGATCATCTATACTTAAATGATCATAATGAGTATGGGTTATAAATATATAATCTGCCTTTTTACTATCATCTACTATTTTATAAGGATCAACATATATGTACATATTATCTACTTCTAATAGTATAGAAGAATGGCAGTTAACATTTATCTCTTTTAGTTTCATTATTTCACTTCTTTCTAGTAAAAAAGAGAGAATATCTCCCTAGTAGTAAATAAAATATTTATAGTTGTTATCTTCACGATATCTACCTAGCAATATGTTAGTTTCTTCAGTTATCTTGTCATAGTCATTTTTGTCTACTAATATTTCAATTTGCATACCATCTGTTTCAACTACTATAGCATATAATTTATCTGTATCTTCAACTCCACTTACCATATGATGGTATAAGAATTTAGCGTTTGAAGTAACTTCTTCAATATTCTTTCTCTTACCATAAAAGATAGAATATAATACTTTGTAAGCTATAAAGAAGACAATTATAACAAAGATTATAATACCAGTAAGAATTATTAGAGTTAATGAGTTTTCATCTTCGTAACCTCTTTTGCTTGAAAAACTAGCAAAAGTAGCAAGATATATTAGTACTAATGCTAAAAACATAAATAAAATAAATGTTTTACTTTTATTAAATAACCTTTTATTATTTAGTCTTTTTATCTGTTTTAATTCTTCTTTGGTTGGAACATGCCAATCACTAGTAAAAAAAATGTTCATATTTAATTTCCTTTTAATATTTTTATTCTTTCATTATAATTATCACTTTTACATACGTAAGATCCTGATACTACCATATCTACTCCAGCATCTCTAGCAAGAGATATAGTATCAGCATTTATTCCACCATCTATATTGATAATATAGTGATAACCATTTTCTTCTCTTAATTCTTTTAACGTTTCAACCTTATATAAAACATTTTCCATAAATTTTTGCCCACCTTTACCAGGTTTAACACTCATTACTAGAACTTCATCTATATGATTTAATAATGGTACTATATGACTAACCTTTGTCTCAGGATTTATAGCTATACCAACTTTTTTATCTGTATGTCTAATCATATTAATTACATCGATTGGGCGACGATGAGATTCGTAATGAATAATTATATATTCTATACTAGGTATCTTCGCTAAATCTCGAATGTATTTATTAGGGGAACAAACCATTAGATGGACATCTAACTTTTTGCTTGTTTCTTTAAACATTTTTTTTATATCAGAAATTTCATAGTTCTTTTCTGGAACAAATATTCCATCCATCATATCGACATGGATGTAATCAGCATCACTTTCATCTATTCTTTTTATTGTTTCTTCTAGTGAATAATCACTATTTATAAATGATACGCCAACCTTCATTTTATCTCCTCCAATATTTTTAGATAATTATTATAGCGAGATTTTAAAATCTTTTTATTCTCTACTGCTTTCTTTACTTCACATTCTATTTCTTTATTGTGAAGGCAATCATGAAATTTACATTCATAATTAGCAAATTCTATAAACGTGTCTTTAAGTTCGTCTTTTTCAATATTTGATAAATCTAAAGCCGAAAAGCCAGGAGTATCAGCTATCAAAGCATCGTCAACATCATATAATTCAGTATGCCTTGTTGTATGTTTACCTCTTCCTAAAGCTTTACTAATCTCTTTAGTTTCAATATTGTACTTATTTGTTAATCTATTTATTAAACTTGATTTACCTGCTCCTGATTGTCCAGCAAGTACAACGATTTTTCCTTTTATGGACTTAATTATTTGCGCGGCTTCATTATTATAAAAGACTTTATAACCTATTTCTTCGTAATAAGCTCTTAATTCGTTTATGTTATCTTTTTCTTCTTCTGTTAATAAATCGATTTTTGTAAACACTATAATAGGTTCAATATTATTATATGTAACAGTAGATATTAACTTATCCAGAAGAATTAAATCTAAATTAGGTTCTTTAACACTTGATACTATTAAAGCATTATCTACATTAGCTATTATAGGTCTTTTTAATTCGTTTTTTCTTGGTAATATTTTTACAATAATATTATTAGCAGGATCTATTATTACGTCATCTCCGACTAGAGGTGTAATTCCTTCTTTTCTAAATACACCTCTAGCACGGCAACCGTATAACATATCGTCTATTTTAACTGTGTATAAGTCCGCTATTATTCTAATTATTTTTCCGTTCATCTTTCACCTAGCATAAACCATCTGTTTCACATTCTTGGACAATGTTCTCATCAGCAGGTGTTGATCCATCATTAGCTTTAGCTACTCTAATAGTAAGAGAAGTTCCTTCTGTTACTGTATATCCTTTTTGTCTACTTTGATAGATTATAGTTCCAGGGTTATAACTAGATGATGTTTCATAGTTTATTTTTAGGCTTACATTATGTTCATCACAGAAAGCTTGAACTTGTTCTAAAGTATAAGATCCATCGGTAAAGTCAGGATATTTAACAACTATATCAGGTATATATAGTGTTATCGAATCATTAGCTCTTAGTTTTGTTCCTGCTTCTACGTCTTGGGAAAGAATTATTCCATCTTTAGCATTATCTTCTTCTTTAACTTCTTTTCTTTCGATTAAGACATTTATTCCATATACTTCTAACATACCTTTTATTTCTTGATAATTCTTACCACTATAATCTTCTATGGTAATTGTTGAATCACCTGTTGATACAGTTAAAGTTATTGTTGTACCTGAAGCTCTTTTACTTCCAGCTGCTGGATTTGTTTTTATTACATGATCTTTCTTTATATCCGCGCTACTTTCTTCTTTTTGAGTATCAGATACTTCGAATCCTTCGTCTTGTAATTTCTTAATAGCTTCTGTTACTGTTAAGTTTTTAACGTCTGGTACTATTTTATCTTTTCCATTTATTAGTGATGGAATAAATAGTATTACTGCCGCTACTAATACTACTAATCCTGTAAATATTGCAGCTAGAACTATTAATAATTTATTTTCTTTTTGAACTTCTTCTTCATCAACTTGTTTAACTTTTACATCTTCATCATCTTCGTAATCGTCATCTTCTATATCAACTGCTTTTTCAACTTGTTTAGTAAATTTTTTGCCGTCAGTATCTAACTCAGGATATTTATATTCTAATTTATCTTCGTTTTGACGAGATTCATCTAAACAAGTTACTAAGTCTTCATACATTTCTCTAGCATCGCTATATCTATTTTTGGGATTTTTAGCTGCTGCTTTTAAAATAATATTTTCAACACTTTGAGGAATATCTGGAAACTCTTCTCTAATAGATGGAAGAGGTTCTTTTAAATGCTTTAAAGCGATTTCAACAGCATTATCTCCACGATAAGGAAGGGTTCCTGAAAGTAATTCATACATTAAGATACCCATTGAATATATATCACTTTTTAAGGTAGATCCTTTACCAGATGCTTGTTCTGGTGGTAAATAGTGTACACTACCCATAACAGAATTTGTTTGTGTTAGCTGGGTTGCATTCATTGCCATGGCAATTCCAAAGTCAGTAATCTTTACTAAGCCATTTTCTAATATCATAATATTTTGAGGTTTAATATCACGGTGAATAATATATGAATCGTGCGCAACTGACAAGCCATCAGCAATTTGGCTCATTATGTCTACTACTTCAGAAACGGTGAGTTTTCCTCTTTTTTTAAGTAAATCTTTTAAGTTCTTTCCATCTATATATTCCATTACTATGAAATATTGACCATTATCATCTCCTACATCGTAAACTTCAACAATGTTTGGATGAGATAGAGATGATGCTGATAAAGCTTCTCTTTGAAAACGACGGACAAATTTTTCGTCATCAGCAAGGTCACCACGTAAAACTTTAACAGCTACGTCACGATCTAAAATAGTGTCATAAGCTAGATAAACATTAGCCATACCACCTTCACCAATTGATTTGATGATTTGGTATCTATCATTTATCTTTTGACCTTTCATTATCATTCTTCTTCACCACTTTCAAGTGTTAAATAAGCTACTGAAATATTGTCTTGTCCACCCCTTGCATTGCTTTTTCTAATTAGCTTAATTAATTTTTCTTCTATTTCTAATTCTTCATCATTTAGAACTTTTTCTATTTGTTCTTTGCTTAACATATTAGTTAATCCATCACTGCATAATAGTATTCCATCAACATTGGTATCAACTTCAAATATATCTACATCTACTTTCTCAAAAGTTCCTAAAGCCTTCATTAAGACGTTTTTCTTTGGATGATATTTGGCTTCTTCTTCTGTTAAGTCTCCTGCTTCAATTAATAGGTTTACTAATGTATGATCTTTAGTAACTTTTGTTAATTTACCATTTTTAAAAACAAAACCTGATGAATCTCCAACATTACCAAATATCAAGAATTCTTTAGTAAGTAAAGCTAATACACAAGTAGTTCCCATACCAGTACTTTCCGGATTCTTTTTAGTATAATCTATTATTTCTTTATTAATTTCAGCTATATTATCTCTAATCCAGTTTATTCCATCTATTTTACTTCCAATAGTAGACGTTTCATTAAATCTTTTACCTAGGTGAGTTAAAACTAAAGAAGAAGCAACTTCTCCTGCTCTATGACCACCCATACCATCTGCAACAATAAGAAGGTACTCATCGTTAGCATTTTTTAAAATAGTAACGGAATCTTCGTTATGATTTCTTACTTTTCCTGTATCTGTTAAATAAAAACTTTTCATGATTTCACCTCTTTGCTTCTAAGTTGTCCACACGCAGCATCAATATTACTTCCAAATTCTTTTCTTGTTGTTGCTGTAAGACCTTGTTTTATTAATATATCATAGAATTTTTTAATTCTTTCTGATGTACTACGTTTATAATCTATATGACTAGTTTCGTTATAAGGAATTAAGTTAACATATATATTCATTCCTTTAAGTAATTTAGCTAATTCCATAGCTTGGGTTTCATTATCGTTTACTCCATTTAGCATTACATATTCAATTGTTACTCTTCGATTAGTTTTATCAATATATTCTTTTATTGCTTTTATTAGTTCATCAAGTTTATAGGCTTTGTTAATTGGCATTATTTTATCTCTTAGTTGAGTATTAGGAGCATGAAGAGAAATAGCTAAATTTATTTGTAATGGTTCTTCAGACAATTTCTTTATCTGAGGTATAAGTCCACATGTTGATAAGGTAATATGTCTAGCTCCTATTGCTAATCCTTTAGCATCATTTATTATTTTTATAAAATCTAATACATTATCATAGTTATCTAATGGTTCTCCTATTCCCATTATTACTACACTAGATATTCTCTTTTTTATATCATTTTCTACTAATAGTATTTGTTCAACCATTTCGTAGCTTTCTAGGTTTCTTACTTTTTTTAATCTTCCAGATTCACAAAAAGCACATCCCATATTGCATCCTACTTCACTACTTACACAAATACTTAAGCCATAATCATGTTCCATTAAAACAGCTTCAATGTAATTATCATCTAGTAGTTTAAATAGATACTTTTTGGTTAGTTTATCTTCTTGTTTTTTTACAATAGTAATAAACTGGTTAGTAAAATCCTTAGCAAGTTCTTCTTGTAATTCTTTTTTTATATTGGTCATTTCACTAAAGGAACGAACTTTTTTTTCATATAACCACTCAAAAACTTGCAAGGCTTTATATTTTTTTAAATCCTTACTTAAGAAATATTCTTCTAAATCTTGTCTTTTTATTCCATATATATTTCTCATATTTACACCTATTTAATTATATCACAAAGAATTATAAATTTGAACCACACAAGAAAAAGATAACATTTTTATTGTTATCTTGTTATATATTTACATATTATTTGGATTATTTGTGTCAACTGGAGGTGTATTTACTTGTGTTTGCATTACTGATGTATCCGTTATAGATTCTGGTATATTTGCAACCGGTTCTGTAGTTGAAACTTGTGGGTCAACTACAGGAGCAACAGCTGGTTCTGGTACTACTGGCTCATTTGGCACTATTGGAGCAACAGGTTGTTCTGGCACTACTGGTGCATTTGGCACTACTGGGGCAACAGGTTGTTCTGGCACTACTGGTGCATTTGGCACTACTGGGGCAACAGGTGGTTCTGGTACTACCGGTGCATTTGGTGCTACTGGGGCAACAGGTTGCTCTGGCACTACTGGTGCATTTGGCACTACTGGAGCTACAGGTTGTTCTGGTACTACCGGTGCATTTGGAACTACTGGGGCAACAGGTTGCTCTGGCACTACTGGTGCATTTGGCACTACTGGAGCTACAGGTTGTTCTGGTACTACCGGTGCATTTGGCACTACTGGAGCAATAGGTTGTTCTGGTACTACCGGTGCAGTTGGATTTTGAACTACTGCTCCAACATCATTTATAGTATTTGTTACTATTATATTATTAGTTGGATTCTCATCTGGTGTAGGTGCTTTTTGTATAATACTATCAATTGTAACACTAGCATCTAATATATTGTTTGAATTTTGCATCATTGGCTCTACACCTACATTGGGATTTGGAGCGAATGGATCATTTGGATTAACGTTAGTATTTGGAATCGCTTGAGCACTAATATTTGTTCCATCAGCTACCATATTATTATTTAGTACAACTGATTTTTTTAGATTTTTATATTTAACAAAAGCATATATTAGAATACAAATTGTTACTAATGTATATATTGTACCTATTGTACCTCTTAACGACTCGTTTTTTATTAATGTTACATCAATATTTCCTATTTTGACTTTTGCAGTAGCAAATTCTGCTGCTACTAACCCCCAACCAACTGCTTTATTAAAAGCAAGTTTACCTAGTAAGTATGACTGAAAATAAAAAGGTATCCAAGCAAGAACAGTACCTTTTCCTGTTACTAATTTGTTATATTTATTTAAGAATATTGCTTCTACTATATAAAGAACAATACCAATTACTAAAGCTATAAGTGCAAAACCTAAAAGCATTTGAAAAATTCCTTCCATGTTAACACCTACCTTTATTTATTTTTCTTTTTAAAAAGTCTTTTTAATGATATTGACTTTTTTTCTTTAATTAGAATCTTTTTATTATGTAAATATTTTATTATATTTGTACAAATAGCTATAGTTGTAAAAGTCCATATTGCGTAATTTAATACTAATCCTATACTTAAACGAGAATATACTTCTAATTCATAATTATAGAATGATAAATCAGATACTTGGCATATATGACTAATACACAGTAAACTGTTAAATGATAAATATATTATTAATATTCCTGCTATAGATGATAATAGTAATATACTTATAATCATATATATAATATATGCTTTATAATTATTTTTATTAATTAACTTCTTTTTAAAACTACTAAGAACTGTAAATAGATATACAACGAAAGTTCCGATGTTAACTATTATAGTAATTATTGAAACGTAAATTGTATGATTAACTGTGTATGTAATAGCTTCTTTATAGGTTTCTATTATACGATTAGCACTATTTAAGTCAAAGATATTTTTTAGCCCCATTCTTAATAAAATAAATATTACTAAAAAAATAAGAGTATAAATTATTAAATCAAAAGTTGAATTAATTAACAGATGCTTAATTTCTTTATTTTCTTTTTCTTTTTTTAGTTTGCTAAATATAATCATACAACATACCTCTATTCTAATAACAATATACCATATTTTATTTTTTCAGTAAAGAAAAAAGACGATTAAAAATCGTCTCTATTTCTTAAGAATGGTGGTATTTCTATATCTTTATCAATATCACTTCTTATATATGAGTTGTTATTAGGAAGTTCATCTGTAATACCTCCTACTTGTTCTTTATCATCATCAAATCCTGTTGCAATTACTGTAACTATTACTTCGTCATTTAAGTTTTCATTAATTACAGCTCCGAAGATTGTATTTATATCTGTATTAGCAGCATTTCTTACTACTTCAGCAGCATCTTCTGCTTCAAATAATGTTAGAGAGTTACCACCAGTAATATTTATAATAGCATCTGTTGCTCCATCAATAGTATTTTCTAGTAATGGTGATGCTACAGCTTGTTGAGCAGCTTCAATCGCTCTATTTTCTCCTTCACCTATACCAATACCAATAATAGCATTTCCTCTATTTTGCATTACTGCTTTAACGTCGGCAAAGTCTAAGTTTACTAAACCAGATACTGCTATTAAATCTGATATTGATTGAACAGCACGTCTTAATACATTATCTACCTCTTTAAAAGCTTCAATGATAGGAGTTGATCTATCGATAATATCTCTTAATCTATCATTTGGAATAACGATAATTGTATCGACATGTTTTCTTAACTCAGCTAAACCAACTTCAGCATTTTCCATTCTACGTCTTCCTTCAAATTTGAAAGGTTTTGTAACTATTGCTACTGTTAGAGCTCCTTGTTCTTGAGCTATTTCGGCAATAATTGGAGCAGCTCCTGTTCCGGTACCTCCACCAAGTCCACATGTAACAAAGACCATATCTGCGCCTTTTAATACATCTTCTATTTCTTGTTTACTTTCTACTGCAGCTTCACGGCCAATTTCGGGATTACCACCAGCACCAAGGCCATCGGTTCCTAATTGGATTTTTGTTTCTGCTTTACTTACATTTAATACTTGTAAATCAGTGTTAGCAACTATGAAATCTACTCCACCAACTCCTGATTCAATCATACGATTTACGGCATTGCAACCTCCACCACCGGCACCGATGACTTTAATTTTTGCTATTTGATCTCTTTCTAAACCGTGCATTTAACATCCTCCTTTAATCTATCCGAAAAAATTTCTAAACAATTTTACGATAGAGGAATCGTTATCTTCTTCATCAAGATCATATCCCCCTAATGCTTGTTGTTCTTCTATACTATATATAGAATAATCTTTATCTTTCAATCTAGATTTTTCATTATAATATTTAATTAAACCTACAGCTGCTCCGTATCTATTGTGTCTAACTCCTAATTCACTTACACGACCAACTATAACTTTATCTTTAAATATCTTATTTAGAATTAATCTAAAATCTCTACATTCAGTTAATCCTCCTGTGATAATTATATAACTTATTTCTTTTTTTGTTAAGATATTTATTTGATTTTTGCATAAATTCAGTATTTCTTCAATGCGGCTTTGAATAATTTTTGATACTTCTAATTGATTTACTATTATTCTATCATTATATTTATCTATCACTTCTATGCTATTCTCTTCTTTAGCATTCTTAGAATATGCAAGACCTAGGTTTTCTTTTATATCTCTTGCTGTCTTAGCATCTATTTTATAAATATACATTAAATCATTTTCGATATTTTTTGCACCTACATTTAGACTTTCTGTGTTAGTAAGAATACCTTTATTAAATAAGGAAACTTCTGTCTTTTCATGACCAATATTTATAATTATACCAGAGTTATCTTTCATTTCATTTATTTTATATTCATAATAATCTCCGATTGCTGTAAGTGATATATCTAATACTTCTACACCTAGTCTTTCTAAGGTTTCTAATATTGGGTATATATTACTCTGAGGAGCTGTAATTAGAATACCTCGAGCAGATAGAGTTTCTGACTCTAAACCTTTTGGATCTCTTACTTTTTTGCCATCAGATGTTGAAAAGCTTGTCGGCAAAAGGTTAATATATTCTCTTCCTTCTTTTATTTGACCACGTAAAGCTTCTTTAAATACTCTACTAATATCTGAACCTGTTACAACATGTTTATCATTAGTAACTTCTATTTCTCCTGTAATAACTGAGAATTCTAAGTCTCTAGGAGGAACTGTTATTATAACTTGTTTAATTGGAATACCCATTATATCATCAGCTTTACTTATAGCTGTTTTTAAACATTCTTTAAATTCATTTTCATTTATGATAAGTCCATCTTCCATTCCTTGAACAGGTTCATATAGAGATGCTAAAATATTAAGCTTGTTTCTAAACATTTCGCCTACTACTAGTTTTATACTATCTGTACCAATATCAATACTAGCCATTATTTTTCGCACACTATCACTCCTATCATAACTATGATAATTATACAAGATGTGAAGGGAAAAGTAAACCAAAGAAAAAGCAAGTATTATTACTTACTTAGTATATCAACTAATTCTGCTTTTTTCATAGTTGTATAGTTTTCAATTTTTTTCTTCTTAGCCATTTCTTTTAGCTCGGTAACTGTTAGTTTTGATAAATCTTGATTTTCTTTTTTTGCTGGAGCTTTTTCTGTTTTAGCTTCAGCTTTTGTTTCAGCTTTTACTTCAGCCTTCTTAGGAGCTTTACCTTCGTTAGCATCTTTAGCTATTTTTACTAATTCTGCAAAAGATGCAGCATTATCAATAGCTAATTCACTAAGCATTTTTCTATTTATTTCAATACCAGCTTTGTTTAAACCACTAATGAATTTAGAATAGCTAATTTCGTTTTCACGACATGCTGCATTAATTCTAACAATCCATAATTTACGGAAGTTTCTTTTATTTGCCTTTCTATCTCTAAAAGCATATACTCCACTATGGAATGTTTGTTCTTGAGCAGTCTTAAATAATCTATGTTTTGAACCAAAGTAACCTTTAGCTGCTTTTAATACTTTTCTTCTTCTATTTTTAGCGACATTTCCGCCTTTAACTCTTGCCATATGTTAATCACCTTTCTATTAAATGAAATTTTTTAAACGTTTTGCATCAGATGTTGATAAAACGCCTTTATTTCTTCTTTTTCTAATTTGTTTTCCTGAATCACCAGCTGTTTGATGATTACCATTTGATTTTTTATAAGTTAAACTACCATTCTTTTTTACTTTAAATACTTTACTAGATGCCTTATGTGTCTTTTGTTTACATTTTCCCATACTAATTCCTCTTTTCTTTTACTTTTTTGGTGCAAGTATCATAACCATTGTTCTACCATCTAATTTTGGTTGACTTTCAATAATAGAACATTCTTCTAGTTCTGAAGCAAAACGAAGCATTACATCTTTTCCTATTTCTGGATGAGACATTTGTCTTCCTTTAAATTTTATAAACACTTTTATCTTATGACCTTTTACTAAATATTCACTAGCATTTTTCTTTCTAGTATTAAAGTCATGAATATCTATAGTTGGAGAAAGACGATATTCTTTTACTTCCTTATTACTTTCTCTTTGTTTCTTTTGAGCTTCTTTTTGTTTTTTTTGTTTTTCATAACGGTATTTGTTATAATCCATTATTTTACCAACAGGATTTGCAGCATTACCACTCATTAAAACTAAATCTAATCCAGCGTAATTTGCTAAAGTCAGTGCATCTTCTAACTTTTTAGTACCCATTTGTTCTCCATTTGGACCTATTACCATTAATTCTTGAACTTTAATTTCACCATTTATAGGCAATTCATTTTTATCCTTTGCTATGATAAGCACCTCCACACAATCAAAAAGGGCGAATACCTAGTATCCACCCATTAAGTCTTAAATCAATAATATAATCTTAAGCCTTATACCTATCGTAACTTTCTACAATCAGGTGGATGTGGATACATCGCTTTCTTTTTAATAACAAGATAGATTATAAACTATACTAATGATTTTGTCAACAATTTATTCTATTAATTCAAAATGCATTCCTGTCCATACTCTTATTTTAGTATTACCTTTATATATTTTGTTTTCAGATGTACTATACCACTTTCCTTCTGGTAATGTATAGTAATCTCCTTCTTTAACTAAGTAATCTTTTTTATTGCTTATTTTATCTTTGCTTGTAGTTACCATCCAATATCTCTTATTATCTTTCATTATTGGCTTTTTTATCATATTACTATTTACTATTAAGCCGCTAACATAGTCCCTAAAAGATTGAAGACTTCCTTGATCTTTAGCTATTAATACTCCTACTTCTTCTGCTCTAAATCCTTTAAATAGATAATAAGGTAATACATTTTTTACTTCTTCATAATCTACTTTTATTATATTTCTATTCTTTTCCCAAGTAATATCTTTATTAAACTTATATAAATTGCTTATATCAGTATAACCATCTGTAGTTATAAAATCATTACTAATTATATTCCAATATCTAGTAGATGCTACAAAGTAGTATTTTACCTTTTTATTAATTTTTTCTATCTTAGTAACCTTTACTTCTTTCAACTTATTATTATTTAATTTTAGAATTCTACTATTGATATGAAATTTTTCTTTATCATCAACACTAACAAATTCATTGTAATCTCTACTAAAGAATGAGTGTGCACCTACTACTCCAATATTAGATCCATCATTAAAGTATATTTTAGTATAACTATTACTTACTTTTTCTTGTTCCATCCATATTGGATACTCTTTGGTAAGTTTTCCTGTTTCATAATTCCAAACCATTAATAAATCATCATATTTTATATCTTCAATATTTTTATATGTTTTATTTGCAAGGAATATTTTAGTTCCCTCTATCAAGCAAACATTACCGGTTGTTGCTCCAGTAATATTTAAATCATCTGTAACATTATATACTGTTAAAGCTCCAGATCTATTGTTATAGTTATAATTATTACCATTTAAAGCCACTCCACCCATAGTAATTGTTAAGTTAGTAGGAAGATTCCTGTTGTTATTAGCAGTTATAGTTGTTGTATAGTTTTGATTATAGATAGTAGTATAGTTACCATTTGGTCCTCCTTGAGTAATATTTATGGTTACTTTCATAATCCATCTATACTCATTGTTATTACTTTCACTATAAGATGTTAAGCCACTGGTATCTTCTGCTATAACTTTAAATCTATATGTTTCATCTTCTAAATTAGTAATTATAGTACTTCTAACATCTGGTCCAATAGTTTTAGTATCTACTAATGTATTATTCTTATATACTTCTATTTTAAAATTATGTATTCCAAAATCATCTGAGGCCTCAAAACTTACCAAAACTTCACCTTGATTATTTTGCCTAGTTCCTATTACATTTGATACTATAGGAGGAGTTACATCTACTAAAGTAACATCTTTAGGTACTGTTAATTGAATCATTCCCATATTGATAGGTTCACCATTAACTGAAAGAAAGATATTTAGATTTTGTCTTTCAGAAGCAAATCTGGCTCCGTCTTTTATTTTTACATATATTGTTTTAGTATCTTCGCTATTAGCATTAATTGTATAGGTAGGTAAGCTATTTCCATTTAAATCAACTAATTCAAAACTATTATTAGTAACTATTATATTATAGGTTTTATTATCGGTATAAGTGTTAATAATTGTAGCTTCAATTGGGATGACACTATTATTAATAAGATTACCCGTCAAGTCTTTTGGTATACTACCAATTATATTTCCATTTTTGGTTTCTTCTTCTAATATAAAATCTATTTCACTAGAAATATTAAAATTACCAGCATTATTTGGAACCATGTTTATCGTTAAGTAAAATGTTTTTGTTGATTTTGCAGGTATAACCTCATTTATTTCTATTCCTTCTGTAAAATATGATAATTCTACATCTTCGGCGTTTTGGATATTTAAATCAGTAGAAAAATCACTTGATTTAAAGATGTAATCAAAGACAGAATCGTTATCTATAGTTACTTGATAGGTTGCATAATAAGTATCATTTAAACCTTCTTCTGTTCTCGGAACATAGAAGTTTAAATTAAAGGATATATTAGTATCTTCGATAATAGGATTTATAGGATTTTGTAAATTCTTATAATCCGTAAGAACAGCACTAGATATGGTTATTTTACCATTTTTATAAAAAGTTGCATTACCATTTATATTAGTCTTAGAAATATAAGTTGCGTATCCTATTGACATACTAAAAAGAAGACAAAAGAATACTATTGTTATTACTATTCTTCCTTTGTCTTTCATTATTTTATTCTCCTTTTTCTTTTTTTATAAATAATATACTTCCATGCTATGTTATCACTAATTAAGAAGAAGGCACTTAAATCTTTTTCTTTGTAATAATTAATAGGTTTTCTTATTTCACTATGAGCATCAATTAGTTCGTCAAAGCTTTCAACTTTTATTACATTATATCCTTCTAAATTAGGTAGTTCTTTTATATTAACAATAATACTATCATATGTTGATAATATTCTATCTACTTCTAAATCATATTTATAACTATTTTTATATAGTCTTCTACTTCTTAATAAGGTTAGAGCTAAGAAAATAGATAATAGTAAACTAAAAATACCAATAATAGTTAGAATTGTATAAGTAATTCCTTTTTCTTTTACTTCTTTTTTTATTTCTTTTATATTATTCTTTGTATCACTTTCTATAGATGCTTCTATTGCTAATTCAGATAATGGTAATTTTAATAATAAATTACTTTTTATTGGTGTTGATATATCCTTAGTTTTAACGTTACTTGATATGTCTAAATATACTTTTAAAACTCCTGTGGAAGAATTTAAACCTAGTGTTTTTTTAAATTCATTTAGAATAGCATTATATTTATTATAATCTACATTTATATGTTGGTTAATAGTATAACTAGGTTGTTTTTTTATAGATTTTAAGTTTTCTTCTACTAAGGTATACTCTTTAGTCCAATAATTACTTTTGGAAGTAGTATCACTCTTATTAGCTTCTATTTTAGCTATTATTTTATATTTATAATCAGCATCTACTGTATCATTAAAACCTATATTGTAATCAAAATCAACTTCTATATGATCTATTAAACTAGTAATATATGTTTTTCCTGGTAACATATATTCATCATCAAAGAAATTGTTTTCTTTTAAATAAACTTTATAATCTATATTATTACTTTCTTGATATTTTAAACTTATTGTCTTTTTACTATTTAGTCCTATATTTAGGAATGTGATTCCGATAATTAGAAAAACTAAAAAGAAGATAAAAATAATTACTATTCTCTTGGCATATGATTCTTTCATTATTCTTTCTCCTTTCCATTTATTATCTCATTAAACCATAGTGTTGGATATCCTAAATATTTAATTCTATATTTTACTATACCTAGAACTTCTTGTTCATTTACTGTCCAACTATCTATATTTTTATTAGCGTCTCCTTTAGTATATATAATATATTTATTATTCTTTTCTATATTTACTATTCTATGAGTAATTACTTTGTTACTTTTTTTAAACGCTAATATTTCTCCAATTTTAATATCATCTATTTTGGTTTTTTGATATATTACTGCGTCGCCTCTATCATATGTTGGTGACATAGAACCTGATCCTACTGCAATTATGGTATCGTTTGATATACCTGATACTAATAAGACAAGTATTACTATTATAATTATGATTGGAACGTATAATAGTTTTCTTAATAGAGTATTTTTATACATATTTATTTTATCTTTATATTGGTTTAATCTACTTGTACTAAAGTATATTATATACGGTAGTGCAGTGTTTGCTACAGCATATAAATAATTGCCTATATTGGGAATTATTGGCAATAAATATTGATATAAAGATATACTTATGTTAAGTATTATAGATGGTTTATAGCTAACTTTATATGTTAGATATGAACATACTGCTTGGATAGAAATAGTTGGTATTATAATAGTTGTAATAAAGATAAATATTACTTCGCCATTATTTAAACTATACCCATTTATTTCTATAATAACATTCAATATTATTAATATTATAGTGTATATTATTAGTGGTAGTTTCCTATGTTGGGTATTTCTAGCAATAATATATCTTAAAATTTCTTCAAATACTATGACTATACTTTCTAATACTATTATATTAAATATATAATTTATATTAAGTGAAAATGGAGATTTATTAAATCCCATAATTAAACCTAGTGCATATATTGTTATAAAATATAATAAAATACTAGATAAAACTATTTTTGTTGTCATATTTTTTAAATAATTATTATCTTTCATTATGCCAAATCTGACTATGGCATAAATAGATATTATTATTATACTTAAATTTTGGAATAATACACTTTTATAAACAATATTAAACATTATAATAGAAATAAATAATAATATTTCTATTATGTATATTTCATATTTTTTCATGAAATCAACCCCATTTATATTATAAGAATTACAAAAAGTAATTCTTATAATATTTGGTTATTAAGCTAAAGCATCTTCGTAATCGAAAGCAGCAGTTAAATTAACTGTAACATCTTGTTGTGATGGTAAATCAGCTGCATTTTCAGGAATTAAATATTTAACTGTTACAGTTATTGTATGTGTTCCTTCAGCAGCTAAAGCAACATTTAATCCATCAGTTGTTGATGTATAATCTGTGCCATTATAATTTACAGTATAACTTACAAATTTTTCATTTTCTGCTGTAACACCACTCATAGTAATTTTTTTCATATTAGCATCGATAGTTCCATAGTTTTTAGCATCTATTTTGAATGTATAGGTATCTCCTGGTTGTGGTAATGTTACTGCAAAAGAAACACTATTATCACTAACTGTAGGAGTTGTGTTTGCTGTAATAGTTGATGTTTCTTCAAGTGAATTTTTATCGAAACGTACGTCCCAAACTGCTTTTTTAAATGTTGCAGTACTATTATTTATTGCAAGATTACTACTAAATGTTGCATAACCTACTGACATAACTAATACAGTTGCTGCTAATACTATTATTAGAATATTTTGTATATTACTTTCCTTTCTCATTCTCATTTCCTCCATTCTATATTAATTCTATCACAATTATTATTGGTAGTAAATATAGCAATATTTTTTTATATTAATGTAACAAAAAACAAATATAAATATTTGTTTTAGTTTAAATCGTATGATTTAGAGTTATAATAAGCAAATCCATTGGCTTTGCAGTATTCAGCTATTTCTTTTTCTTTACTTTCTGAAGCACCATATTCTAACAAATATACTAGTAAGTTTTTGGATTTTACTTCTTGTAAATAATCTTGATAATACTTTTTTTCTCCAGAAGATTGGTTTTTATAAGTATGATTATCAAAATTGATTAAAGTAAAGACTTCTTCTTGGTTAACTCCATCAAATAAACTTCCATAACTACCATCTTTTATAGCTTTAGAGACAAATTCGTCACCACCGTTTATTAACATAGGTAATCCATGACTATGAATTCCGCCAAGTATTGTTTTTAATCCTTCATAAATTTTACTTTTTTTAAAATTGGCATAAACATCACAGTTATCAATAAAATATCCATCCGCTCCATTAGCTCGTAATTTAGGTTCTAATTCATTTAGAATAAAACTTTGAAAACCTTTGTCACTAACATCAACCCATTTTTCATCTTCCCAGTTCTCATATGTTCCTAAATATAAATTTTTAAATCTTTTATAGTATGATCGATAGTTTTCTACTGATCCTACATTTAAATAAGAATATACTTTTATGCCATTAGCATGAAGTTTATCAACATCTGATTTATCATATTCTTGTAAATCTATTACTACAAGTTTATATTTTAATAATTTTTCAATGCCACTATCATGATCAAGTCCTAAGAATACTCCATAACTTGTTTCTAAAGTTTTATCACCATTACTACTACTATTACCACTTTGATTATTAGAAGAATTACCACTTGAAGAACCGTTTGAATTACTTTGATTATAATTAGAACTGTTATTAACTGAACCAGTAGCTTCTTCTTTTGAATCTACTTGACCATCCACCATTTCTTCGGTGTCTATTTCGCCAGAAAGCTTTTGTTCTTCTTTTTTGAATTCTTCTATCTCATCTTCAGCTATTTTATTATAATTATTTATATATCTTTCACAATCGCTACTAGAAGGTTTATACATACATATTGCACATATTTCAGTACTTTTTTTCATATAATCATTATTTACTAAAAAATGAATGAAAGCGTCAACTAGTGTGGGTATAAAAAATATTATTATTCCTGCTATTAATTTTTTACCTATTATTATCCATGCTCTTATAGTTTCTTCTTGGTTTCCTTTAGTAATAACACTAAATAATGATATCGTACTAGTTATTATTATTATTAATGGTACTAATATTTTTAATATAGTTATAAGGTATCCAAGTATTTGCCAAGCTTTAACAGTGTTTTGGCAAGTATTAACTCCTAATAGCATATTTAGATCACTTCCTATTGTTAGTATATCATTTGCTAACAAACAAAAAAAGTATATTATTTATTTTTTATAATATACTTCTGATACTGGTACTAATGTTTCACAATTAATTAAATTGATTATTACCATATTTTTGATTTCCATTTTTTCATTTAAAAAAGCTCTTATATGGATAGCTCCATTAAATTTACGATCATTCATAAAGGATGGAACAAGAGCAAAATTATTATATATTCCATTCATATGAGCTCCACCAATAAAGGTAAGAAAAAAATTATTTAAGGATATTTCTTGAGGACTATAATATCCTGACAAGTAATCTTTGTAATACTTGGTGTCATAAGTACTATCATCTAATGGATCTTTTACTCTCTTTTGTAAATGATGTAGCAAGAAGCTTGTTTTATTACTTATAACACCATTTACACTTAGTATTGCACTATCATAACCTAAATATATAAAATCTTCTCTATTATCTGTTAATTCTTTTAATAAGTCACATCCATAATCAAAACTATCTTTATCATGATTTCCACCTAATATGGCGTGGTATACTCCATCTAATCGTGGAAATAGATTGATACATCTTTCAACTAATCGACAACCATTTTCATATCTTGTTTGTAAATCTTCTTTTCCTGATCTAAAACCTAAGAAATCTCCCATATCAACAATTAATGATATTCCATTCTGACTAGCATAATCATTTATTGTATGAGTTGCCTCTTCAATATCAGTATTGTTATCTATATGAAAATCTGATACAAGTAGAATGTCTATACAACTTGTATCGACTCCTAAAGTAAGAACTTGATTTGTATAATAAAGAGGTCTTTGAATACTATAATTTTTTTGACCATTAAAAATAGTAGTAGAAATATTCATCTTACTTTTTACTATTTTCATAGCTTTTAGATATTCGCCTTCTTGTAATACTATACTATTATTATTTAATTCTTCTTTTAAGGCGTATTCAGTAAATTTGTTTTGTAATAATAATCTTATTATTATATCGGCAATTCTTTGAATACGTATTTCTACTTCTACATTGTTTTCATAAACAGCTATACTTTCTTGTAATCTACTAATAGTATTTAAATCATTATCGTGATTAGTTTTAAGCGACTCTATTTCTTCTTTTAATCTTTCTAATTTTGTTTCTAAATATTCTTCTTTATTCGCTTTTTCTTTTAATTTTTCTTTTAATTCTATTAATTCTTTTTGAAGATCTGATACTTGTAATTTTAAAGACCTATTTCTATTTATAAATTCTTCATTAGAATTTTTAGCTTTTTCTAACTGGCCTTCTAAATCTTTTTTTACTCTTTGTAAATCTTTTTTTAATGATTCTACTAGTTTTTCTAATTCATTTATTCTATCTTTTTTTTCTTGTTCCTCTTTCAGTATATTTCCTTCTACTACATCAATTTTTATTCTTAGTAATTCAGCTATTTTAGCACTATAAGCAATTATATCTTCATTATCAATATTTTCTTTTTGACAAAAAGAAAATATTATTTTTAATACATTGTTTTGTTCTTCGCTTAGATCTATATTAATAATTTGATTAAAAACATCAAACATTATTATAAGTTCTCTTCTTAATAAATTTTCTGATACTTTTTCTTTTGTTGTTTCTTTATAAGTATAATTAATTAAGAATTCTATCAAATCATTTTTTTGAGCTTTTAAGGCCTTTTTTTTATCCATCAAAAGTAATAAATCACCATAGTTTTTATTTGAAAATTGTGTTGTTTGTATATATTTTATAATTTTCATTTGTTCCGTAGGTGTTACACTCATATTTTATCCCCCTTACTATAAATATTTATGAATATACTATTAATTCATGTTGAGCTCTAGTACAAGCTACATATAATAGATTTTTTTCAGTTTTTAAATATTTTGACTCTGGATCACTGTATGCTATGACACTATCAAATTCTAATCCCTTAGCTAAATAAGCTGGTAAAATTACTAATTCTTTATTAAATTCTTCCGTATTATTCTTTAGTAAAGAAATTGGAACAAGAACTTTTAATCTTTCGTATAATTTCTCGGCTGTTTTAGAATCTCTTGTTATTAATGCAACAGATTTATATTTTAATCTTAAATAATTAATATCTGTTGGTAATAGATTAATATTAGTTCGATGAACTAAAGGAACAGAATTAGTCTTTCTTATTGCACATACATGATTTAAACCTAGTATTTTGTTTGTAAATTCTATTATTTCTGGACTTGAACGATAAGTTTTTGTTAAACTTATACACTTACTTTTAGGAAATATATTACTTAATATATCTAAAGTTTCATATTTATAATATGGATTAATAGTTTGGTTTATATCTCCTAAAATAGTAAAATTACTATTTTTAAATATTTTACTTATTATTAAATATTGTAGATAATTGTAATCCTGAGCTTCATCTATTACTACTTGGCGGATATTTCTTTCGTATGGGAATCCTTCTAATAAGCCTTTGATGTAGACAAATAATAAAGCATCAACATATGGTATTTCTTTTGTTTTATTAAAATATCTTATTTCTTTATCGTTCATTCTTATTTTACAAAATTCACTACTGAAGAATCCTAAATAGATGTCTTTGAAATCTTTTCTAAAATTACTATTTTCATATATTAGCTTTTGATAAGTAGCTTTTTTCTTAGTACTACCTTTATAGTTTTTTTCACTTAATTTACCTGCTATTACTTCTATTCTTTCATAGAAAGGAAGATTATTATAATAATCATGTATTAGTTCATTTAATTCTGATTTTGATATGTCATATATCTTATTTTCAGTAAAATCTTTTAATACTCGAGCTTTACGTATATAATCTTCAATATAAAGATTAATATCTGTTATTATTTCATCACTTTGTTTATATTTTATTAGAGGAATATTATCTTGTTTTTCTGAGTAGTATTTTCCTATAAAATCCATAAATGGTTCTACTGATTGAAATTCAGTTATTTGTTTATTTAAATAATCATTAAATGTTGTTTGAAGTGTATTATTTTCACCTAGTTCTGGTAAAACATTGGAAATATATTCTGTAAATATTTGATTAGGTGAAAAAATAAGTATATCCTCATTAGTTAAATTATCTATTTTATATAGTAGAAAAGCTATACGATGGAGAGCTACTGAGGTTTTTCCTGATCCAGCTATACCAGATACGATTAAAGTCTTATCTCTTACGTTTCTAATAACGTTGTTTTGTTCTTGTTGAATAGTATTAACTATATTTTTCATCTTTTCATTACTATCTGAAGCTAATACTTCTTGAAGTAGTTCATCATCAATGTTAACAGAGTTATCAAAGGCACTGATCATTTTTCTATTTTCAATTTTATATTGTCTTTTTCTAAGTAAGTTCCCTTTTATCATTCCAGCAGGTGCGGCGTAGGCACAAGGACCGATTTCAAAATCATAAAAAATACTACATATTGGACTACGCCAATCATAAATGATATTACCATATTCCTCATCTTTTAAATATGTCATACCTAGATATATACTATATCTTTCTTTATCTTCATCTTCAAATACAATAGAAGCGAAGTATGGTTTGTCTTTAATTTTATATAGTTTTAAAAAGTAATCTTGTTTTAATAGTAATTTATTAGCTTCTAATTCAGTATCAGCAGTTGCTTGTCTAAGTTCTTGAGCATCAAAACTACGCATATTTTCCCAAGTATATTTTTTGAATTCTAATAGCTTTTCTTCGTCTTTAAAGATAACATTTCCAGCTTCAGTAAGTTTATCATCTAATAATTTTAATACTTCGACTAATCTTTTTCTTTCTAACGTTAGTTCTCTTCCACTTATTGGCATATTTTTCATCCCCTGACTTGAATATAAAAGAGCTATATACTAGCTATTCTTCTAACTAATTATATATAATTAAGTATTTATTTTCAAGTATTGAAGTCAATAAAAAAACTAATAATTATTTATATATGTTATTTATTTTAAAAAAAGAAAAAGTTAGAAACTTTTGTTTCTAACTTTAATTGTTTACACCAAAGGGATTGAAACCAGTATCTTCAGTTGAATCATCAGAATCGTCTGTATCATCTTTATCTGCACTTTCAAATTTAGGTTTATTTTCAATTGAACTTACTATTGTGTTTAGTTTTTCTTTGAAAGCTTTTTCTTCTTCATCTTCATATCCTAAGAAGAATATTTTATCTATTTGATCATGGTCGAATAAACAAACTTGATTCGAACTTAGATATCCTTCTGGATATACACATCCAGAGTAATCATAGATTTTTTCTTGGTTTTCTTGAGCTACTGAACAGAAACCTGTAATCATAGCTCTTTTTTTACCTCCCTTAAGAAGTACTACTGTACCAATTGGTAAATATTTTTCTCTCACTTATAATCCTCCTAACCTTCTTATTCTCTATATTGGAATATCTTCATTAGATATTGTTCCGCTTGTTGTTTGTCCAACATCAATTATTGGAATTCCACCATTTGATGTTTGCTCTGCTTCATCGTCATTCACTATTTCTTCTGGAGGTATATCAACTGGTGTTTCAGCTTCTGTTGGTACTGCTTCAGGAGTTATTACTCCATCTTTACCTACTTGAGCATTTCCTGTATCTGTTATTGTTGCTCCATTTTCAGAAATTTCGATTCCGCTAATAACTGGATTTCCACTATTAGATTGTTGAGATGATGGATCTACAATTTCAACTGCTGATGGATCTACAACTTCTTGGGCTTGATTAGCTAAGAGTTTTTTATAGAATTCGTCTTTTGCCGTTTGTACTCCAGTTTTAGCTTCTGCATATCCTGCTTTAGCTTCATCTAATTTAGTCATAGCTTCTTTTGCATTTTTTACTGCTTCATTATATTCTTTAATAGCTTTATTATACTCGGCAGCATCAGCTTTTGTCCAAATAGCTTCTCCAGTTGCTGTTGATGTTTGATCTGCATATTTTTTCTTGATTTCTGCAACCTTTTCTTCATATTCAGCTTTTTGCTCTTTTGTCCAGTTCTTCATGTCGCCATTCTTAGCTATTAGTTCATTTTTAGCTTTTTGTGTCATTGAAGCAATTTTCTTCTTATCTTCTGCAGTAAGTTTTCCTTTTCCTACTTCTACAGCCATTTGTTTATAAGTGTTATTCTTAGCTGTTTCATAGCTCTTTTTAACTTCACTACTCCATTTGTTTGTATCTTTTCCATATGCTTTATTATATTTTTCTCTTAGAGATACCAAATTTTTCTCGTATTTAGCTTTTTGTTCTGTAGACCACGTTGACAAATCTGTTCCTCTTGAATATGCAACTTTTGTAGTAGCATCTGCTTCGGCTGCTTGGTATTTCTTGATATCATCATTTGACCAGTTATTAATATTGCCACCTATCGAATTAACTGTTTCTGTATGTAACTTAGTAACTTCTTCGTTATAAGCTTTCATAGTTTTTGAATCCCATTGTGATGGATTTTCTTTTATACTTGTTCCGATTTTATTGGTTATTTCAGTAAGTTTTGTTTGAGCAGCTGTAACTGCAGCCATTGCGGTAATTGCTGCTGTGTTTGCCTCTGTATAGGACTTTTCAGATGCTGCTAATGTAGTATAAGCATTTTTAATACCTTCGTCACCACTCATATTGGCAAGTAACTTAGTTGTTGTACCATCTGTTAATGATGTTGCTGTTTGAGCGTTATCGTAAACTGTATCAAATTCTTTAACTCCATCTTTTTCAGCTAATTCATTAGCAATCTTAGCAAGTTGTTCTCTTTGATCACCACTTACTAAAGCACTTACTGTCAAATCACGATCTTGGATAATTGCTTCAATATCGGCATCTTCATATCCATATGCTTTTAATTTTTCTCTTAATGGAGTTTTATCTTCAGCTTCAAATAATCTATTTGCTTCTTCAATTACTTCGGCTCTATGTTCGGAGATTGCTTCCTCTCCTTGAGCTTCGAATTGTTGTCTAGCTAAGTCATCATAATCTTTTGCTAGATCTTGAAGTTCGGTTGGTAATGTTTCTGTTGGTAATTCTGAAGCATCCTCAGGTGTTTCTAATGGTTCTGTATTACCTTCTGTTGGTGTAACAGTACCAGGTATTGTTGGTTCGGTAGGTGTTCCTGTAGTTTTTTCTTTTTCTTTATCTTCTTTTGGATTAGTAGGCGTTTCTGTAGGTGTTACGGTTGGATCTTTTGGATCCGTTTCTTTTGGATTAACAGGATCAGTTGTTTTACCCTTACTCTGCTTTCCGCTACTGCCGCCTGAGCCACCTGAGCCGCCGCCTGAGCCGCCATGTCCGCCACCTGAGCCGCCACCTGAGCCGCCACCTGAGCCGCCGCCGTCATCATCATTACTTGTATTATTATTATTGTTATTGTTTGTGTTGTCATTATTATTATCATTTTGATTTTCATCATCTTGTGTTTTATCATCATCATCTGATGTTTTGTCATCTTCTGATG
Source organism: uncultured Bacillota bacterium (assembly GCA_946611635.1). Lineage (GTDB taxonomy): Bacteria > Bacillota_I > Bacilli_A > RF39 > UBA660 > Coprovivens. Next base: position 25,710 of record CAMODW010000006.1, read on the forward strand.
TTTTACTAGGATTGTTTGGATCATGATTAGCATTTAAGAATGATGCTAAACCAAAGGCTCCTAATGCTCCTCCAAATACTTTGGCATTATCTGTCGTTAAACCGTTGATTCCATCAAAGGCTTTAGATAGTGCTCCAGAGTATTTGTCTTTTGTCTCATCATCACCAATAAGACTTGAAGCACTTGTATATTGACTTAAATCTATACCTAAAGATTTTGCCATATTGTTTTGATCTTCTTCTGTTGCTAAACCGAATGCTCTAGTTTTTGCGGCAAAACTTGTTAATGCATTTACTTGATCAAGCATTGCTTGTCTTATAGCATCTCCCTTTTCTCCTGCATAATCTTCTGGAGAAATTCCAAGTTCTTCAGCTAATAGAGCTCCTTGAACAACTGTACTCATACTCATACCAGTGTAAGTATAGAAAGCATTAAGAAGTTCTGATAAAGTATATTTTTCATCACCTACTGTGTAATATATAATTGGTGTCTCTCCACCATTAACATTTTCTTCCATAGAAACAGTAATTCCAAGTGATTCAAAGGATTTGGCGATATCTACATTTCCATTAAAGTTATTAACTGCTGTAAGTACTGCTGATAAAGCAGCTGATACGTCACCCATTTTTTTAATAATTTTGCCTACTGCCGATATAGCATTAGCATAGTGTTTATCAATATTTTGTTTGGCTGTTGATACTTTTCCTTCGGCTTCTTTTATCTTTGCTTCCCAGGCACTTACATCATCCGCATAATCTTCATCAGATTGGTTTTCGCCTTGCGGAGGTTTGGTATTATCTTTTTTAAACTGCTCTAATTTTGTATCCAAATCTTCATATGCTTCTGACTTTAATTGTTCAATGGGACCGTTTAAGCTCTTTGCTGAACTAGAAGCTAAATCGGCTGCTCCTTGTAATACTCCAACTTCTCCTTCGTCTACTTTTATTTTAGCCATTTTTTCACCTCCTTATGTTCTATAAATTAATGCTCGCTTCAAATACTATATTATCTGCTTCATCTTCTATTGCTTTGCAATTTGTTTCTGCAACATCTTTTATACTCTTTCCAGCATCACTCATTTTTTTTCCTTCTGAGTATATTACTTCATCTGTAAATTTATCCGCAAGGGAATCTAACTCTGTCTTTAGATTCCCTGTTGGTTTTTTCACTATACCTGCATCTGCTGCCATAATATCTCACCTTTCTTAATATACATATACTTTACCTGTTGCTGGATCAAATATCATTGTTTTGCCTTTTCCATCTCTATAGGTATAGTATCCATTTTCGTATTTGAATTCACATGATTGATAATTTATGCTCATAGTATAAGTATAATCTTCTGGATTTTTAACTATTTTATCAACAACACCTTCTTCTTTCAGATTATTAACTGTATTGCCGTTTGAATCTTTAATAGTTATATCATTTGGTGTTGTTTCAGTTGGATTTCCTGGTGGTGGTTCTATTGGTTTTGAGTGATTTTGTACACCTTGGTATACTGTCCAATCTTTTATTTTACTTTCGTCATAACCTTCTCCGCCTTCACCGTAGTTTTCTCTCATTGCTTGAAGCTCTTCGTATGTCATTTTACTCTTTGTATCTGTGCCATACTCATTTGTACTTGCATCAGATTTTAAGGCATCAATATAATAATATTCATCTGGATTATCAACATTTATTAGTTTTCCATCTTTTACTACATAGGCTGAGTTTGGATCTAATGTAATTGTTAGTTCATAACCAGTGCCCCCAGGACTAAGGTCGTATTGTATATTTCCACCATTTTCAAATGTAATCATTGATCCTTCTTCGGCATTATTTAAGAAATCAATATAATCTTGCTTGTTTTCAGTACTTGTATTATACATGTAAGTAGGAGAAATACCACTTTCGGCTATTTGATCTATTTGTTCTTTACTAAATTGATAACTACCGTATTTTGTATTGTTTGTATGTGCTTTGCCATTTGCATCATAACCATATGTTGTACCATCATTTAATACAACTTCTCTTGCTACCATTTCTTTGTTTTCACCATTCGCATCATATTGATATTCTTCATATGATCCGTTTGGATGCGTGTCTTTAGAATCTTTTAATTTTCCATTTGAGTCAAATGTATATTCGCTTTTATCGCCTGTTGACTTTTCTACTGTTTTACTTGACATTTTTCCATCTGTATAGTCAATAGTTGTTGTTTCGCTGCTATTTTTTAAGACTGATTTTGTAACATTTTGAGAAGAATCATATTCATAGGAAACGTAGTTACCATTTTTATCATTAGTAATTGTTTCTTCTGAGATTGTTCCATCTTCGTTGTATTTTACTACTTGTGTTCCTTCATATGAAGCATTATTGTTATTATTATGTGATTTTAAGTCTTTACCCTTTATTATTGTTTCTTCTTTATTTCCATTACTGTCATAAGTGGTAGTTTCAGTTCTTGTAGTATTACCATTTTTGTCTTGAATTTGTTTTTCATATATTTTATCTGGATTTCCATTTTCAAAAGTTGTTTCTGTATATTTACCATCAACAATTTCTCTTCTTGTTGTTTTACCTGGCTCAGATGGAATTTCTGTGTCTTTTAATTTATCGTATTGTTCTTTATTTACTGTTGTTCCATCGTATGAATATGATGTAACATTACCATTTTTATCTTTTTCCATTACAAATGTATGGCTTTGGTCATAATTATAATCAATACCATCAACACCCTGCTCTACCCAATGTTCTGTTACTTTGCTTGTACCATCATCATTGTATTCTTCTAATGATGAATGATCACTATATTCTTGATATTTACTATATGGTTTTTCTTTACCACCAACATTTTGCGTTGTTGTTTCGGTATATATTTTTCCACCATTACCATCATCTTCTAACGAATATGTGGTTTTAGTGTTAGTACCATCATCAGTTGATGAACCTTTTTGTAAATTATGGTATTGGTTTTCTGTTACATTTGTGCCATCAACATCATACTTAGGTGCTTTTCCATCTTCTTCTGTTATTGTATATTTATGTCCATCATTATAGTCTTCAGTAGTTTTATAACTTCCATCTTCTTGTAATTCTTTATCAGAGGTATGGCCATCATCATATTCTTTATGTACTCTTTGAGGTTTATCTGGATCAGTACCTGGTGTTGTTTCAGTATATGCGCCGTCTTCTATTGAATATGTAACTCCATCTTCTGAAGTTTTTCCTGTTAGTTTATTATAGTGTTCTTCAGAAACATCTGTTAATTCTCCAGTTTTGGAGTCTCTATATTTATATGTAGTTTCTCCATTTTCCGTTGTTTCTTGAGATACTGCATCGTTATTTTCGTCATAATATGTTGTTTCTGTTTTTGTTATATTTCCTTCTATATCACGATATGTTTTTTCTTCAGAAAGAATATTATCTCCATCGCTTGTCGTTTTTGTAATGCTTCCATCATTTGTATCAATGCTATAAGTTACATCATGTCCTTCTTCATCTTTTGTCTTTCCTTGATTCATTAAAGCATTATATTCTTCGGCATTTAGGGTTACCTTTCTTGTACCATCATCATAGGTATAAGATGTTGGGTTACCATTTTCATCGTAAGTAACTGTTAGTTCCCCTTCGCCAACACCTGGAATAGTTCCAGCTGGTATAGTTGTTTTAGTAACCACATTACCATTTTCATCTAAACCATATGTTGTTGCGCCTTCAGTTTCGCCAGCAAGCGCTTTAGCATAATCGCTATTATCAGTTATATTCTTATAAGCTTCTGCTAATTCATCAGCTTTATCGCCAGAAACTTTTCCATACTCATCCATGAAAGTTAAGCTGCCATCTGGGTTTCTAACAACTTTGTATTCTTTTCCATCAACAGTTATTGTTGTTTCTCCATTTTCGTTATTACCTAATTCATAGGTCTTACCATTTTCTTCAGGATCAGTCCAACTAGATGTATGATTGGTTTTATCGTCTGTAACATTAGTTGTTGTACTAGTTCCACCTGTAGTTCCACTTCCTTCTTCTTCAGTTGTTGTATTTGTTGTAGAACTATTTGTAGAACCTTTTATTCCCTCATAGAATTTATTCATTACATCTGTATCGTTAGGGTCTCTCTTAATGTTATCGATGTAGTAATTTGTCTCAACCAAATTACCATTTTCGTCATATTTATATTCTATTTTGTACTCTTTTCCATCTTCACCTGTGTATGTAACAGATTTTAGATTTCCGTTTTCGTCATATTCATGTTTTCCATTAGTACCATCTATTTTACCTTTTATTTCATCTAGATTGTTTTTAATTTCTTCACGAACACTTGCAGGCAATTTATCAAAGGCATTTTTAGCTTCTTCGGACATGTTATTAGGATCTTTAAGATATTCAGCACCATATTTATTTTGCCAATATTCTTTCATTTGTTGTTTAACAGTCTCATCGTTATAATAAGCTTTTTCAAATTCTGTTTTCGCCATTGGTGTAGCTGTGGTTGGATCATATACCCAGTTTGGCTTTTCTGTTGTTCCGGTATTTTTTACTTCTCCACCAGAATAGTATACTGTTTCGAATTCTAACTTATCAGAATTCCAACGTGTTTCTTCAACAAATTTTATATTTCCATTTTCGTCATAATATACTTTTGTATCGATAATTCTACCATTTTCTACTTTTTTAATGCTTGTATAGGCGACACCATTTTCATCATAACTTAATGAATCTTTATGATTCTCGTAATAAGATGATTGTGCAGCTGCAAAAGCAGTTTTTCCTGCTTCAGTTTTTAAGGCTGTTGTATGGAATGAACGTGCTTTATTAGCAATATCATCTATATTTACATCTTGTTTAACTTTATAAGTTCCTTCTTCTAAGTTAGTAAATTGATTAGCCATACCGCTTACTAAAGCTGCCCAGTTTTCAAAAGTTGCCATAAAATCCTTTAGGGTTCCAGAGTTTTCATCCCACGCAGAAAGAATCTTTGTAGCTCCTTCGCCATACATTGCTCCATCTGGTGTGGTTAAATCTTCTGCCATTCTGGAATCTGCTTTTTCATATGCAGTACTAACATTTTGAAAAGAATCGCCGATGGCGTTCATAGTTGAGACTACACCATCTTTGTCAAACATTTGGGTTTCATTACTTGCCATTATTTCACCTCTTTGTATTTTTATTCAGACATTTTGCCTATTTGTTCTTCTATAGCTTTTATTGCTTCTGTAGCCGGACCATTTAGTTTCTCAAGTTCTTTTTCAAAAGCTTGAACAACTTCATCTAATGTGTCTAAAGCGCCTTTGTAGTTATGTGCTCCATCATGAAAAGTTGTATAACTTGATCCTGACCAACATTTTCCTTCCATTCCATCAATGGAATTAAATATTGATTCAATACCGCTTTGTATATTTGTAGAGGTTGTTTTTAGTTCAGTTGCCAAAGATGTCATTTTATCTGTGTCTAAAGCAAATGTATATGCCATACAAATCCATCCTTTCTTAAAAAGTACATTAATACAATATAAATAAAAGATAATTACTATCTTTTACTTATATTGTACTGTGAAAATTCACAGTACTATTATTGAACATCTGCACCTTCAACAGTGCTAGTAGATTCTTGTAATTGTTGATTAGCTTTTGCAGCTTCGATACTTTGATCGTACCAATTATTGAAGTTTTGTAGGAAAGCTTCGAAAGTTGCTGCTAAGTCAGACCATTGACTTTTAATTGCGCTTGCTGCTTGGCCAGAATAAGCGTCGTTCATAGAACCATTACCAATGTTTTCATCTATATCGGTAGATCCATTGATTAAAATAGTTCTAATTCTTGAAGCATGGTCCATTATTTCTTTAAAGTCTTGAGCGACATTTCTTTCATTAAAAGACTCAGTTCCATTATTTGCCATTATTATTTCTCCCTTCCTTAAATTATGCCAGTTGTTGAGTTTGCAGCTGGATTAGTTGCATTTGCATTAACTGCATTAGCATTTTGTTCAGCATCTCTTGTAACGATACCTCTAACATTTGTAGTTGTTTCTTCAGATTCTTCAGATGTTCTATGGAAATGATCAACATATGCTTTTAGATTTGCTTCCATTGTTTCGATTTTTGTTTTACGGAAGTTATCGCATTTACCTTTTAAATCTTCGTAAATACTTCCACTCCAATGGTCAGGTTGATTCATTTTGTTGTCGATTACATCAAACATTCCCTCAACTTCTTCACTAAATTCTTGTAAATGTTTAGCTGTAGTATTAGCTAATTCTTCTATTGTAGAGGAATTATAAACTAAAGTTTCTCCATCCATGTAAATTCACCTCCTTATAGTAGTATTATTTTAGTACCATTCATGATTCCATTTTCCAAGAAACTTCTTTCTGTATCATAGATGATACCTGTTTGTGCATTAATTAATGACAATTTGTCCGTTATTTTAAACGCACCGTTGCTCATTTCATTAATGGCTTTATTTAATAAGAATATAATTTCAATAGTCTTCTTATTAACAGGAATAAAAACATTGTATTTTGTTTCTATACTAGGTACTATCAAATCTACACAGACTTTATTATTATTCATAATAACACTCCTTTTTGTAGATTTAAGAATATATTGATTAGTACACCAAATTGTTATCCCCCTAGTTTAACTATTCACTACACTCTTATATTAATAATTTTACAATATGCAACTTTTAAAGTCAACGAAAAAGAGGAATTATTGATGTTCCTCTTCTTTTTTTTCTTGTAATTTACGTTCATATAATTTTTTATTATCTTGTAATCTTTTACTATTGGGATTTAATTTTATTGTTTCTTCTATTTCTTCTATTGCTTTTTTATAATCTCCTTTATAATAGTAAGCAAGAGATAAATAATCATTTATTGTTCCATCAAAACTTGATGAGTCATTTATAATTCCTGGATTTTTAGTTTTAATACTTAAAGCTTTATTACCCATTTCAATAGCCTTATCAAAGTCTTTTTTATAATAGTAAATTATCATTAATTCTACATATATATCTCTATTTTTAGGCAACTCATCAACAGATAGATTCGCCCATATTCTTGCTTTATCATATTCTTCTAATAGACGATAACTTTTGGCTAAATAGTATAATATTTTAGCTCTTTCTGGGCGGTATCTTAGATTTTTGATATTTAAATATTGACGACATATCCTTATGGCATCTTCGTATCTACCTTTATTTAAATATTCTCTCGCAAGTAAATAAGTATTTCTTGTATCATCAGGACAATCTCTTACTCTTTCTTCTAACAAATCTAAATAAAAAGCACGTGATTTATTGTGATCTGGTTTATGAATTATTTTTAATTCATCATTTTCTATTTTATGATAATTATCTCCTGTATATTCTAATACTTCATGTATAGGATATTTCCATTTAAAATTATGACGAGAATGAATATGATCATTATAGAAAGTTATAATTGGATTATTATTTTCATCAACAGTATATAGATATTCATATTTCATTTGGCAAGTATCTTTTTGCCAATTCTTTCTTATTATTTCTGAAAAACCAGGTTGAATAATATCATCTAAATCTAAACATATGCATACATCTATATCTTCTGGGACAAATTTTAAAGAATCGTTACGAGCTTTATCAAAATGAAATTTTTTATATGTTCTTTTATGAACTATTGCTCCTCTTTTTTTAAATAGTTCTATAGTATTATCGGTTGATCCTGTATCTAATATATATACTTTATCTATTTCATTTTCTAAGGAATCCATAAATCTATTTACAAACTTAGATTCGTTTTTACATATTGCATACACACACATTTTTATGTCTTTCATAATAATCACTATATGTATAATAACACTTTTTATATATGAATTGATATATTTATTCATAAAAAAACTGTTAAATAGTTTTAACAGTTTTATAATGTTTCATATTCTTCTTCATCACCAACATCAGTAATAGTTTTAATCAATACTGTTGTTGATCCATCTACGTAGTAACCAAAATCATCGGTAATTTTAGCAGATAGAGCTCTGGTACTTAGAGTAGATTTAAGAGTAAATTGAGTACCAAGTCCATTTCCTATCCATACACCTCTAGTACCATTGAATAGTGTTTTATACCAGCTTTCAAATTCTTGCTTCTTAAGATTATCAACTGCATCTATAAATACGAAATAAACTTTTGGCATAGCTTTAATCTTATTAATCACATCAACAAATGCACTATTAAATTCAGTACCTAATAATGATTTAAATTTTTCAATACCAATAATAACACATACATATTGACCATATGAAGAAATAGCATTTTCATCAAATCCGCCTTTTTCAAAATCTTCATACATTTTAGAAATCAATTCTGAGAATGTTTTGAAATTAACTGGGATATTACTATCATAATATGATACTTCTGATGAATATGTACTAAATTCTTTCTCAGTATCAAAGACATAAACATTTTTACTTAGAACATTGGCAAATTGTTTTATCATCATGTTAGAAAAGGCTTTTAAACTAGATAGTTCTAGAGATGTAATAAAGTGTCCCATATTCTTAGTAATATCAATTGTTCTAACATTAAGTGATTCTTTTTCGATACCAAGAGGGAATGATTGTAAACCATTTGATGCTACTGAGCATTCTGATATTGTAACAACTTCTGGTAATACTGGAATCTTTGGTGCCATTACTTTATACTTACTTGCTATTTCTTTAATTTTTTCAGCAACAAAAGCATTTAAGTTTTCTTTTTCAGTAGGTACAGCACTTTGGAATTCGTAAATATCATCTAAATGACATAAGCCTCGACCTGATATATTAGCTGGAACTAGTTTAGTTCTACCTAATAATGCTGAGTAATCATATCTATCAGCCATTTGTAATGTTAAATGGTTAGGTAAGTATTGAGCTAATTTACTTCTAATACCATTAGATGATGAGCAAGTAAACATGAAATACACTCCATATTTTTGACAATCACGAGTTAAAGTAACTAATATATCAAATAAGGTATCACCATAGTTTTCATTAAATAGTTCAAAACCATTTATTATAACTATTACATTAGGAAGTATTTTTCCACTACTCTTACAATAAGAAATGTAATCTCCACCATAATCAGCAAATTCTTTTTTTCTATTTTCTATAGTAGTAGAAATTAGTTTAAATAAATTCATAACTTTATCTGTATCATTTTGAAGTACTACATCACCTACTTGTGGTGCTTTACGATACATTCTTAATGTCTCAGAACCAAAGTCTAGTAAATACATATTTAATTCTTCGGGACGATATGTAGTAATACATGAATAGACAAAACTATTAATAAGTTCTTCTTTACCACTATCAGCAACACCATATATTATCCAGTTACCAGCTTTTGTAACAGGTAATGTTAATAGACCTTGTAACTGTTTATCTGGAGCGTCATATTCACCTATTACTGGATTAATATCACAATCAACCTTTTTATACTCATATTTTTCTTTTAAACCATCAACATAAATGATTGGAGGTAAGGCATTAAGCCACAATTGTTTAACATGAATATCTTCTTTTTTAGCAACTTCTACAAGATATTTCATTATATTAGGAAGTTCTTCTCCTTTTAATACACCTGTAGAACTATTTTTACCATCATCTACTGTTTTAAATGGAACACCTATATAGTTAACAAATGCTATTGAATTATCAACTTTCTTCTTACGAACATCTGATTCATAATATGGGGCTCCTGTCCAAGCAGATTGTCCTAATGCAAAGTATTCATCATAACCTACTTGCAAGAAGAAACGACCAGTTTCTTTTATTGAGGCAGCATCGGGTCTTTTGATCATTTCTTGACTATCTGATCTATCTTGAACTTTTAAACATATTTTAAACTTAGAGTTTGACCAAATTTGATCATTAACAACTCCTGATGGTTTTTGAGTAGCTAGAATTAAATGAACACCAAGCGAACGACCAATACGAGCAGTTGATATAAGTTCATCCATAAAATCTGGTTGTTGAGCTTTTAATTCGGCAAACTCATCAGAGATAATAAACAAATGAGAAATAGGCTTGTCTACTTGACCATTTCGATAGTATCTTTGATATTTATAAATATCTATAGTAGATTCTCCTACTGCATCACGAGCTTTATTAAATTCTGCTTGACGACGTTTTAATTCACTTTGTAATGATGCTAAAGAACGATTTATTTCGTTAACATCTAAGTTTGTAATAGTACCGGCTAAGTGTGGTAGTTTTAAACCAGTTTCTCTATTTTCAAAAGCACCAGCTAATCCACCACCTTTGTAGTCGATCAAAACAAATTGTACTTCATCAGGATGATAATTAACAGCCATACTTAGAATAAATGTTATTATAAATTCTGATTTACCTGAACCAGTCATACCAGCAATTAAGCCATGTGGTCCATGATATTTTTCATGCAAATCTAATTTAAATAAGTCTCCATATTCATTAACACCAATTGGAGCTGCTAATGAATTTATTGGATTGTTTTCTTTCCACCTATTTAAAGCATTTAATTGGGTAACATTTGATACATTGTACATTTCAAGAAAAGTATATGTATTTGGTAAAACGTATTTACCTCCATTAAGAGGAATAGGTATATTGGACAAAACATAAGCATATTTTTCTAATGATCCAAACATAAAGTCAGGTATAAAATTAATTTTCTTATCATCAATTAATACTTTTTCAAATACTCCACCACTTTTTTCATCTACAGATATAAAATGTTCTACTTCATTTGGTAAAGAATTTAGTCTATCAGTACATATAATCAAACTAATTCCAAAGTAGTTTTCTGATTCAATTATATTTCTTATTATACTAACATTACGTACAGAATCTATATCATCTGTTATAATTACATAACGGCATGATAATTTTGGAGTTTCTTTATTGGAACTAACTCCACTTTTGTTTTCATTACCTTCTTCTTTTAACATAGCTATTAATTCTTCAAGATATGAACTTATTTGAGCTATATCATCACTATTAGTACCAAAGAATCTTATTGTTTTATTCTCATCCCAAAAATATGGAGAATCAATTAAGTCTTTCCAAAATTTAGTGTTTCTATCGTTAGTAAAGACAGCTATTTTTAAAGTATCATACCCATGAAATGCCATCATTTGTAGTAATAAACCTTTTAAGAAAGGATTTAGGACATTTTTAGAACCTATTAAGCCAGTAACGTATTTTTCTTGAAAAGAATAAGTAACTGGGACATTAACTAACATTTTTGTTTCTTTTTCTAAATCTCTTAAATATCCCATTAAATTATCTTCATCTTCCATTGAGAAGTGTTCAGCTGGATAATTTACTTTAAAGAATGGTGGTATTGAACCTATACCTAATCTTAAAGATAAAAAATCATAATCATCTAAATTCTTTTCCCATAGGTTACGTTTTTTGTAAAGAATTATATCTCCTACTTCTTTTAACGGTATATATTTTTCAATTAGTATTTGTTGCTCTCTTCGCATTTCAATTAAGAATTCTTCTCTTTTTCTATCAACATAAGCACTATATGTAGCTTGTCTTTTTCTTTCATATACTTTCTTTTGGTGTTTAGTATATATTTTAGTTGCTTGAGGTAATATAAGCATAGTTAATAACATTACAAGAGCAGTTAATAAACTTGGCCATGCTTGTTTTAATGGAACACTCCCATTAAATACTGTTACTAGTGTTGTTACACCAGTAGTTACAGATGTCATACCTGTCATTAACATAGTACCCATTTGTAAAATAGCTGGCATTTCTTCTTTATTTGGGGCATTTGGAGGTGGATCTATTACTAATGTTTTTTCTTCTATTCTTTCATCAAAACGAGGAGGTTTTAGGAAGTAATCTTCTTTAGAATACATTTCTATTTGAGGATCTGGTTCTTTAGGTATTTTAGAATAATCTAAACTAGGAGCTATTCTAGTAGTAAAGAATTTCGCATCATATTTAACTAATTTATTAGGATTATTCATATAAAAAATATCTCTAATTAAAGATAGTTTAAAACCAAGGATAAAGATAGTATCTCCGTATTCTAGTTCTTCTGCTTCGGTTAATACTCCATTTACATACATTGGAATTTGGGGATTTAGATTAAAAATAGTATAAACTCCATCTTGATAAATAAGTTTCAATTGATTTCTAGCAAAACCATTTTGTTCATAAGAAATAATATTATTGAAAGCCGCTGTGTAATCTTTAGCAACATTATTTCCAATATACCAACTACTATTATTTTCTAATGTTATATTTAATTGAATGGCATTTTCATCATAGATAGGACAAACATATATTACATATGATTTACCTGTTGTTGTATTTTTTATAGTATAAAATTTTTCTTCTTCAATATGGACATCTGTTAGAGGGTTGCCGTTTCTAAATATTTTCATATCACTATTACTTTTTAGAACCCAAGCACCATCAATTGCTTCTATATTAACTAGGTTTTCTTTTTCAGAATTTACTACCCAGTAGTTTCCATATATTTCACTTGGCAAGATTAATTCAACCAATTTAGATTCATCCATTAATACTACTTTCATCTAGGCCACTTCCCTTATTATATAAAAATTATATCTTAATTAAGGTTCATTTACAATAGCAAAAGAGTTATTATACTTTTCTATTCTTTTAATCTTAGTATCGATTCTTCACCTTAAAAAGATATAAATTATTAAAGTATTATTTGAAATATTATTATAAAGTTTTATAATATAGACACTTTCTATTTGGGGGAACTTAATAATGGAATATAAATTTTTAATGGATAATGCAGAAAAATCATGTAAAATGTATGATTATGAGACTTTATTTAATAAAGGAAAGATACTTCCTTATAAAATAAGGCTTAATTATTATTATAAAATAAGATGTATCTTAGATAATGTTGAATATAAAGAAGTATTAGCTTTGCTTAAATACGAAGATGATTTTTTAAAATTATTAATTAGTCATAACGAATTAGATTATCTAATAAAAAATATTAAAGATATAGTAAGATATCATAAATTGAATGATATTGTTTTAGCTTATATTAAGCAAAATATCGATTCTATTCCTAATACATTATTAGAAGAAATAACACTAGTTATAATTAAGAGTTTGACAGAAAGTGCTTCTATATATAGTAATTATAATATTGAACCACTTAGGAATTTATTATTGAAAGCAGCTAACGAACAAGGGTTATCTATATTAGATATAAAATATGTTGGTGCTGGTGGTTTTGCTAAAGTATATCGTTTAGGTGAAAAAGCAATTAAAATTGGTTATACAAGAAGATGCCCTAGTATTCCTGATAATAGAAGATTATTAATTCCTGATTTTAAAGGTTATATAGAAAAAGAATATGTTGAAGTAACTGATTATTTAGAAACATCAAAAGATATAAGCGAAGAAGAAGCTTATCAAGTATATAAAGAATTAAGAGATATGGGTATAGTATGGATAGATCCTTATGAACATAATTTAGCGCGTGTTACTGAAAATGTATTAAATAATATTAAAGAAAGAAGAAAGAAAGGAAATATAAAAGGTGTTACACCAAATGATAACTCCTCATTTTGGGACGAATTAAAAGTTGGTGATCTTGTTATTATTGATTTAGATCATATGTTTTATGAACATGAAACTGAAACAATAGAATATGAGATAGAAAAACTATCAGAAGCTACAAAAGGTAGAGTTGAAAAGTTTAATAATAGATATCTTAGAGAGAAAAATATTCAAGTTCTTTCTAAAAAGAAATAGTATTTTCGTTTACTTTTAGAAAAACTATAGTAGTATAAACGCACATGGAGGGATAAAAGTAAAGAATAATGAAACATGGTATGAAATTCCTGTTACTACAATTTCTATGAATGGATTTACAGGTTCAAAGAAAGCAGATGGTTCGTGGAAAGATACAGCTTTTATACTTAAAAGGACAAGCGTTGAAAGAATTTCTTGTTTCAATGGTTTATTTTATAGCGAAGATGGTAAAGCTCTTTTAATAGATAACGGTGAAGTTAGTAAGTATATTTCTTTATCATTATTTCCTGCATATTATTCTATATATCAGGATTTGGTTAAAAGTCATGCTGATGAAAATGCACTATTTGACTTTTTTAAGATGATAAAAGAAGAAACTGAATTTACAGTTATACAAGAAACTGATCTACAAGGAACTCATTTGGATTGTTCAAGAAGCATTAAATTATAATTGATAGTATTTAAAAACTTCTATAAATAATTTATAGAAGTTTTTTATTTAGTTAATATTACTTTTTAGTATGTGATGATATTTCTATTTCTATAGTTGATTTTAAAGATATTCCAGGAGGTAATACTAATCTTTCTTTTGGAACAAGTGAATAAAAAATTGGGTCTGTTTCACTGCTCTGGGATGATTCTTCATAAACAATACCTTCATTAGAACTTTTAATAGCTCTTAAAATAGCAATTTTATTTACATTATTTTCATCATCCATAATATGAAGGGCTTTTAAAGTAAGCTTTTCATTTCCTTCATTAGAGATTGCAAGGCAAAAATCGTTTACATCTAGTTTTTCTATATATCTTTCTTCTCGCATTTTATCCATCTTCTCTCGTTCTTTCTATGAGTAATTATAACATATCTTTTTTTAAAAAAAAGAATTATAAATAAAACTTATAATTCTAATCTATATTTATTAGTTCGTAATCTGTTGTACCTAGGCCTAGAGATTCAGCATATTCTGTAATATGTCTACCTTTTCTAGTATCAATTCTTTCTTGGATAGCTTTAGTGCCCTCTTCATGAGTTGCCCAAATTGCATCAATGAACGCTTGATCGTTAGCGACAGGATCAAGTGATGCAAATATACCAATGTCTCCAATTACTGGATCTCCTTGATGAGCATCACAATCACAATCAACTGATATAGCATTTGCAACTGTAATATAAATTATTTTTTTATTATTTTCTTTGCAATAATCTGCTACTGCAGCTGCTGCTTCAGCCATTGATTCAATAAATTCATGTTGTAAATAATTAACAGACCAACAAGTATTTGGATCTTCTGTTATACCACAAGAATGAATATAAGCTTTGCCATTACGTGAAGCGATACCTATAGATTGGTTTTTTAAATTAGCTCCAAAGCCTCCCATAGCATGTCCTTTACCATGAGCTAGATTAAGTATAGAATCATATTTTTCAAAACCTTTTCCTATTAAATCATATTTTAAGTGTTTTGATTTTTCAGGAACAGGTATTTTTATTTCACCAATACCATCCATTATTTCAACACCTTGACCCATATCGGTAAATCCATGTTCCTTAGCTACTTCCATATGATCTTCTACAGTATTTCTAGCTCCTGGATAAGCTGTATTACATTCTATTATAGTTCCATTTAGTTTATCTACTAATGGTTTAATTAAATCTGATTTTAAATAGCCTTTAGAACCTTTTTCTCCAGTAGAGACTTTTATTCCTACATTCCCTGTTAGTTCTACACCTAATGCTTCATATATTTTAATTAAACTATCAGGTGTTATTTCTTTTGTAAAGTATACTTTTGCTTTCATATTAATCTCCTTTTCTTTTTTATTATAATAAAAAAAAATATATTAATCTATAATATATTTTAAAAATTCATTATATAAGGAAATATTCTTGGTATTAGGCCAACTAGTATTATACCTACTAGAAATAAAAGTAATATTAATATCATATGTATTTTGTTTTCTTTTAGTTTTGGGCTCAAATTATGAAGTAATGTATATATTAAAGCTATTACAAAGATTGTTATTATTGCTATTAAATATGTCTTTAAATCTTTGGGTATTCCTCCATCTGTAAAAACAGGATTATTAAATATTTTATCATAGTCTTCAAAACCACCAAAAAAGGATGATAGAATGATAAATAAACCTGCTCCTCCATGAGTACATAAAAATATCAAACCAAATACCGGTACATTAAGACCAATAAATAAACCTGCTAAGAAGAATATTAAACCAAAGAAATAAATAAGTATTAATTCTATTCTAGAAGAAAGAAAACCACAAAGAATAAATAATATGCAAATACCAACAAGGATGGCTTTTCCTTTTTCTATCCCTAAAAAAATAGTTGATTTATTATCTATATCAGTTATTCCTAATTCTTCTAATCCTCTTTGAGCTATTAAATCTGCTCTATTCTTATCATAAGTGTTTATTTTATATAATTCTTCTATATATCTATCAAAATTAGGTTTATTTATATCGTTATTTGAGCTCATATTACTACTCCTTTATTATTAATAGTATTATATTATTAAATTCCTACTTTAGAAACAATATATATTGCAAAACCTATAATAACTATTGTAATTACCAATACTACTCCTAAAGCACCTACTAATAAAATGCTTCCTTTATTCTCTATTGTTTCGTCGAAAGCATCAAAATCATAATTATCTAGATATGGTGCTATGCGGAATAGATATTTATTATTGTTAGTATCTTTTATTTCCTTATCAAGTGTTTCTAGATTAGATGATTTAAAGATTCTTTCAAAATTATCATAATTATATTTAAGTATTTCTTTATATGACTTATATTCTTCAAATTCTAGATGTTCTTTAGTTACTTTATCTATTATTTTATAAAGTGTTACATTATTATCTATTATCATATTTGTTAATTCTTTAATATATTGATAATAATG
>CAMODW010000007.1 GCA_946611635.1 uncultured Bacillota bacterium
CTTTTAGAATTAGTCAAAATGGTTATTATTCAATAAGTGAATGGGAATTAAAAGATTTTACTGATAAATTAAAAAAACTAAAAGAGGGAAATAATGAAAGTGTTGAATAAAATATTAGATAATTATTATACAGATAAATTAATAGAACAACTTAGACTAGAATCATTAATGTATAGAGTGAATCTGAAATTTGTAAAAGATAATAGTGATTTAGATGTATTTATTAAAATGAGAGAATTTAATGATGAACAATATGCATTAATAATGGTTGTAAGAAAACAAGATAGTATAAATCATTTAATTAATTTTAAAAAAATGAGAAAACATTTTAACGAAAACATTGAAAAATATATAGAAAGGACAGGAAGATGGTAGAATTTATATTTGGAATAATGTTGGGTGGAACTATGGGTGTAGTACTTATTTCATTTATTAAAGTTGGTAAGGATGAGTGATAATATGTGAAGGAATTAACTATAAGAGAGTTAAAACATATTATTAAAGAACTAGAGGATGATCTAGACTTATACTTAACATTAAAAAAGATAAACTTCTATAAGACACAACCAGGTGCAATAAAATACAAAGATATAATGACAAATCAAAGTATGGTTATATCCGATAGATTTTCTCAGTATGTAATAAGAGATGAAGAATATGACAATGTAATATTCACAAAACATCAAAGTTTATTGGCATATCAACAAAGGTTATTAGATAAGTTAAAGAACATAAATACGAGTAATGAAAGAGTATTAATAACTTATTTAAGAGAAGAAGAGAAGATGTCCTGGAAAGAAATATGTAAGATAACACATTATTCAGACAGACAGGCAAGAAGAATATATCAAAAAGGAAAAGATGACCGACAATGACCGATAAATTTGGTGTATAATGGTAACATGGAAATTCTTACAATGAGAATTCCATTAGTTGTTTTGATCAAGTCAAAACCCCCTGAAAAAGCAACTCTTATGGGTTGCTACGAACCAGATAGAGTTTAAATAATTAATTAATGCTTTTAGACATATCTATCCATGAAGGTAAAAACCTTAATATAAAAACTATAAAATACTTGTACTACTGTCTATCTGGTTAGTAGGAACTTATAAAAGTTCTGTTGTCATGTTTATTGATAATATACAACTGATAAGTATATTAGCACTATCTCTTGTAGGTAGTGTACTGATGATATATAAAAGTTTAGGGGAAAAAGGTAATAGGGTAAGTAAATCGTGTTGTAGTAAGAACTTACAATTCTCTCGGAAACCACAACAAAATCTTATAGGCATATAAGATAAACCTTTATATCATTAGTACTGTACTTATAAAATAGTACTACTCAACATAAGAGTATAAAATTTGACTTTTCAAGATGGTGCTATCTTTATTGATAGCATTGAGTAGATATATTGTGATATGAATAGTACTAACAATAATATCTATTCAATGGTGTTAATAAAAGTAACACTAGTTCATTCATTAGAATGACTCCTTTCTAAAGAAGAGTATAAATACTCTTTTTTTCTTATGTGAAACAAAACACAATTATAAAAAATAGGGAGATGATATTATGGCAATGGGAGTAAAGACAACTAGAAAAAAAGAAATAGAAGTAGTCAAAGATTATGTTAAGACTAACTCTTATAATGCTACTAGTAGAAATACTGGTGTAAACGATCATACAGTTAAGAAGATAGTTCAAAACAATTCGGAATTGTACGAACAAGAAAAGGAAAAGTTTATTGAAAGAACTTCTAAACTAATTGATAAGGCATTAGATAGATTAGATGAAGGATTAGATAGAGACAATATACCTATCAATAATTTATCAACTGCATTAGGAACACTGTATGATAAAAGAGCATTAGCAAGAGGAGAATCAACAAGTAATGAAAGCATAACAATAACAATGTCAGATGATATTAAGGAATTAAGCAAATGACATTGGACATAGGGGAATTATATCCTAAGCAAAAAGAATTCTGTAGAGCAACTAATAAGTACATATGCTATGGTGGTGCTAGAGGTGGTGGTAAATCACATGTATCAAGAATAAAAATGTGTTTACTAGCATTAAACTATTCAGGTATTCAAATATTATTGTTAAGAAGAACATTGAAAGAATTAAGAGAAAATCATGTTCTACAATTGCAAAAGTTATTAAAAGGTATAGCAGGGTACAAGGAATCAACAAAAGAATTTATATTTCCAAATGGATCAAGAATAGTTTTAGGTTATTGTGATAATGAAAGTGATGTATTGCAATATCAGGGACAAGCATATGAAGTTATTACATTAGAAGAAGCAACACACTTTACTGAGTTTCAATTTCAGACATTAACTGAATCTAATCGTATGAGTGGAAATATGAAAGAAAAATTTAATCCTAGAATGTATTTTACATGTAATCCAGGAGGTGTAGGACATCAATGGGTAAAAAGACTATTCGTTGATAAGCACTATAAGGAAACAGAAAATCCAGATGATTATTTATTTATTCCTAGTTTAGTATTTGATAATAAATACATTATGGAGAATGATCCACAGTATATAAAAACATTAGAAAACCTACCAGAAGATAGAAGAAAAGCAATGTTATATGGTAATTGGGATATATTTGATGGACAATACTTCAGTGAATTTGATAGAGATATACATGTATGTGAATTATTTGAAATACCTAGAAATTGGGACAGATATATAGCATTTGACTATGGGTTAGATAAATTTGCAGTACTATTTTTTGCAGTAGATACTAAAGGTCGTGCATATGTATATAATCAGATACATAAAGAAGATTTAATAGTAAGTGAAGCATGTCAAATGTTAAAAAGTTATATGAGAGGTCAGGAATACAAAGCAATATTTGCTCCACCAGATTTATGGAATAGAAATAGAGATACTGGTAAGAGTACTGCAGAAGTATTTTATGAAAATGGACTACATTTACAACAGGCAGGAAATAATAGAGTACAGGGTTGGTTAGCAGTCAAAGAATGGTTAAAAGTAAGAAAGAAAAGACATGAACAAACAGGAGAAGAAATAAAAGAAAGTGATCTTGTTATATTAAAATCATGTAATACTCTTATAGAATACCTACCACAAATGCAATTTGATAGTAAAAATCCAAATGACTGTGCAACAGAACCACATGAGATAACACATATATGTGATGCATTAAGATATTTTTGTGTAAGTAGAATAAGTCCAAGTAAAGAAGTAGTTAATAATGAATTAAGATTTAATTTTGATATAGAAAAACCATTAAATAAAGATTATGGAGAGGAGATAGTAGTTATATGATAGAATTAGTCATTTTAGGAATAGTGTCAATAATATCTATTATATTGATATTTTTTGCATTTTTAGCAGGACTTCATTATGGAAGTATGATTAGAAAAGATGAAACAATAAAGAAACCTACATTAAGTCCAATTAAAATAGTAAAAGATACAATAAATGAAAGTAAAAATGATGCTAAGACATTAAAAGAACAAGAAATAGAAGATACCATACTTGCAAACATAGATGCATATGATGGAACAGGTTATGGTCAAAAAGATATTCCAAAGTAGGAGGTGTAGGAAATGAATTTAGAAGAATTAAAAACAACAGAAGTGTGGGACTTGTATGAAAAATGTAAAGATTTTATGA
Source organism: uncultured Bacillota bacterium (assembly GCA_946611635.1). Taxonomy (GTDB): domain Bacteria; phylum Bacillota_I; class Bacilli_A; order RF39; family UBA660; genus Coprovivens. The sequence goes on from CAMODW010000007.1 coordinate 3,658, forward strand.
GTAGAAGAAACATATATAACGACACTGATTTAAACCATAGAATGTATAATGGAGATCAATGGCATGGATTAAAAATAGAAGGTGTAGAAAAAGTTCAATATAATTTCATAAAACAAATAGTAAAACAAAAAGTCTCAGTAATAACTTCAAACTCATTTGCAGTTAATTATAGTCCAGAAAATATAGAAACAACAGAGTTTATGGAAACTGCACAAAAAGCATGTGATTTATTAAATAAAAAAGCATCTAAAGTGTGGGATAAAGACTTCATGGATAAGAAGATTAAAAAGTGGGCAAAACAGTCTGCAATTAATGATGAAGCAATATGTTATGTAACATATAATGTTGATGATGATAGTCCTATTAATGAAGTTATAAGTAAGAATGATATTATGTATGGTAATGAAAACGAAGAAGAAATTCAATTACAACCATATATACTTATAAGACAAAGAAAAACCATAGTAGAATTAGAAACTATGGCAAGAAATAATCAAATAGATGAAGAATTGATTAAAACTATATCTAAGGATACAGATACTTCAACAGTGGCAGGAGATAGTGGTAAAGATGAAATAGAAGATAAATGTTGGTTAATTACTAAGTTTTATAAAGAACATGGAACAATATACTACCAACAAGCAACTAAATTTTGTGAAATATCAAAACCTGTAGATACTGGATTATCATTATATCCTATAGCACATTTCAATTGGGAAGAACAAGAAGGAAATGCTAGAGGAGTAGGAGAAGTAAGACAACTTATTCCTAATCAATTAGAAACTAATAAAACTGCTATGAGAAGAGCAATTACTACTAAAAACTTAGCATATCCTCAAAGAGTTATGAATGTTGATAAAGTAGTAAATCCACAAGATGCTAATAGAGTAGGTGGATTAATTAAATTTAAAGATATGGGAAATACTAGAGCAGGAGATGTATTCCAAATAACAACTCCAGGTCAAATGAGTTCTGATAGTGCTTCATTACAAAATGAATTAATAACATTATCAAAGGACTTAACAAATGTTGGAGATGCAACAACTGGTAATATTAATCCTGAAAGTGCAAGTGGTAGAGCAATACTTGCAGTACAAAATGCACAAAATCAACCATTAAATGATCAAACAACTGGTCTAAAGATATTTATAGAAGATATTGCTCGTATATGGTTTGATATGTGGAAAACATATTCAGAAGGACTAAATATAGAAGTTGATGAAGTAAATAATATAACAGGAGAAACTACAGTACAAGTAGTAGAAATACCTAGTTATATACTAGATGCACTAAGTACTAGTGTAAAAGTAGATATAACTCCTAAAGGTGCTTATGATAAATATGCACAAGAATTATCACTAGAAAACATGTTTGTTAGTGGTAAAATCACTTTTGAAGAATATGTTGAATCATTAGATGCAGATTCAGTTATGCCGAAGGTTAAGTTACAAAACATATTAAGAAAGAGACAAGAAGCACAACAACAAATAACTGATATGGAACAACAAGCACTAATGATGAAACAAAATGCTCAAATGAATATGCAAAATTCAAATGAAATTGAACAAATTGCAGAACAGGGAAATCAAATGATTAATCAAGCACTTGCATAGTGCTTTTTTAATTGTCCGAACATTGATGACATTAAAAGCAAATGGAATATATAGACGACAGTCTTTAAATGGAGGAGAAAAAATGGAAGAAAAAGAAATTGTAGAACAAACTACAGACACTGAAAATGTAGAAACACAAACTACAGAAGAAAATGTGGAAGGTATAGAATTAACTGATACCTCTACTACTGAAGAAAAAGAACCAGTAGAAGAAAAAGAAGAAGTTAAAACATTTACTCAAGATGAAGTAGATGAGATAGTCAAAAGGAGACTTGCTAGAAAAGAAAGAGAGTACCAAAGAGAACTATCTAAATACAAAGATACTGATAATGTTTTACGATCAACTCTTAATCTTAAAGATGGAGATGATACTAATGTAAAACTTAGAGAGTATTATGAAGCAGAAGGTGTTGATTTACCAGAAGCAATTCACTCTGGATATAGTTCTAGAGATACAGAAGTTCTTGCAAAATCTGATGCAGAAGAAATCATTAAAGAAGGTTTTGATTCAATGATGGAAGAAGCAGAAAGACTTGCAAGTATAGGTTATAACAACCTGAATGAAAGGGACAAGATTATTTTTGCTACTTTAGGAGATAAAATTACTGAAGAGAAAGATAAGACTGAACTTAGAAAATTAGGAGCAAAAGATGAATTGTTACATGATGAAGATTTTAATAACTTCAGAAAACAATTTAATTCTAATGTTTCAATAGAGACTATATATGGTCTTTATAAAAACACTCAACCAAAGAAAAAGGTTGAAAATCCTGGAAGTATGAAATCATCTACTACTAGTTCAGACAAAGATTTTTATACATTTGAAGAAGCATCAAGACTTACTGATGATGATTATAAGAATGATCCGAATTTATATAAAATTGTGGAGAGGTCTGCACAAAAGTGGTAATGATTTAGAACTTCCTTTTATTACTGCATAAGTAGAAAGATAGAAGGAGAGTGATAATTATGGCAGTAACACATTTTATCCAACAAATTTGGAGTAAAAAAATACAAGATGATTTAGAATTAAAAACAAAATTAGTTGAAAATTGTCTTAAAACATATGAAGGGGACTGTAAATATGCTAGTTCAGTAAAAATATTAGGTGTAGGTGATCCTACAATATCTGCTTATAATAGTGGGACTGATATTTCTATTGAAGAAATGAATGACAAAGGTCAAGTATTAGCAATTGATCAAGCAAATTATTTTGCATTCTATGTTGATGATGTAAACAAAGCACAAAGTGTTCCTGGTTTAAAAGAAAGATACCAAGAAAAAGCAGTGCATGGTTTAGCAGTAGCAAGAGATACATATGTTGCTAACCTAATTAAAGGTGTAACAACTGCATCAAATGTAACAACTGCAACTGCATTAACTAAAGATGCAATTAAAACTGCTATTGATAGTGCAATTGTTGCTTTAAGAGAAAGAAATTTTGATGAAGAAGGTGTTATAGAAATAACTCCTGCAGTATATAACTTATTTAAAAATGAGTTAATCACTTTATCAACTAACAACCCAGAATATATCAAAAAGGGTATAGTAGGTGTATATGATGGTTTTGATGTAGTAATGTCTAATAACTTAGCAAAAGACACTACAGGACAAAATAAATTTGCTTACTGTGATGTTAGAGGTAAAAAAGCAATTGCTTTTGCAGGACAAATTAATGAAGTAGAAGCACTTCGTTCTGAAAAGAGATTCAAAGATATTATAAGAGGATTAGATACTTTTGGATCAAAAGTAATTGATGAAGCAAGAATTCAAGTTGTTAAAGTTCCTTTAGCATAGTATAAAAAGTCCTTAACCGGACTTTTTTCTATCGGAGAAAAGAGTTTATGGTGGTGCAACTCCACCTATCCGACCATTTTATAGGAGGTATTATATGGAAAAATATATTGTTAAACCTAGTGTAGATATGTATATGGGTGTGAAAGTAGATAAAGATACTAAGTTGAAATATAAAACTGAGGATGTAGAACAAATAGTTGAAAATCTAGTTTTAAATTCAGTAACTAAAATTACAGGAGATAACTTTAAAAGTGAATATCACACAACTATAATATTGCAAGAAGGAGACATATTAATTTTTGAAGATGAAGGAAGAGGTTATATAAAACCGGTAGAAGAGTTTATGTCTGTAGAAGATGCAATTAAAGAGTTGGAAAATATAAAAGAATAGGAGGTAATTATGAGAGTATTAGTAAAACCACATAAAGTATCAATAGTAAATGATTTAGTAAATGAAAAGGAAATAAATATTACAAAGTGTTATTTTGAATTTAATGAAGAAATACCAAGTGATTATGTAAAGGAAGCATTATTTACATATAATCATAAAACTTATAAACAAATAATATCAAATGATGAGTGTGATATACCTAATGAAGTATTAGAAGTAAAAGGACAAATAGAATTAGGAGTAGTAGCATATAAACTAGAGAATGAAGAATATGTTAAAAGATTTAATCCTGCACCAGATTATTTTAGTACTTTAACTGGATCATTGAAAGAGAATACAGAGAATAGTCAACCAATAACTCCAAGTGAATTAGAACAATATCAACAAGAGTTAGATGAAGGACTAAAAGAAGCACAAAATGTAGATATAGATGCAGAGAAAAGAGGAAACACTACTTATGTAACAGTAACTAGAAGAGATGGAACTTCAAAGACAGTTCAAATCAAAGATGGTTCTGGTGGTGGAGGTGGTGGAACTGAGTACACTGCAGGAGACAATATTCATATAGATGAAAACAATGTAATAAGTGCAAAAGATACTATATATGATGATACAGAAGTTAGAGAATTAATAGAAGGATTATCAGATGATAAAGTAGATAAAGTTGTAGGAAAAGGACTTTCTACTAATGATTTTACTAATGCAGAAAAAAATAAATTAGAAGATTTAGAAAACTATGATGATTCTGAAATTAAAAGTATTTTAAATAGTGATAGTATTGTACAAGAGACAGGAACTAATGTAGAAATAGAAAACACTTCTAAAGGTAATATAAAACTTAAATTAAAAGGTAATACAGAACAAATAAAATATAAAGGTAAAAGTTTATTAGGACAATATCCTACAAGTGCTAATAATAGTAATTTAGGAATGAATCCTGGTTCTACATTAACTAAAAGTGGAATAACATTCACAAGAGAAGCAGACCAGTCTATAACAGTAAAAGGAACATGTACTGGAGATATGGCAATGTTGACTTTAGGATCAATAGATGGTGGTGCATGGGCAGGACATTCTACAGTTTTTCCTGCAGGAGATTATAAGGTTGTATGGGAAGCAACAGAAGCATCTCCTATTGTTATAATGTTATGGAAATATACATTAGATCACACTTATATTGGTGCAGATACTTTAAAATCATGGAATGATAAAAATTTAAGTGGTGTAATTAATTTTTCTCTTTCAGAAGACACTTCTATATTCTTAGGTTTAAATGGAAATAGTGCAGAAAGAGTACAAAGTAATGGTTTTAGAATAAAAATGATGTTATTAGATGCAAATGAAACAGATTATACATATGAACAATATGTAGGTGGAACTGCATCTCCTAATCCTGATTATCCACAAGATATTAATGTAGTTAGTGGAAATAATACAATTAAAATAGAAGGTAAGAATTTATTTGATAAAAATGCAATTGTATCAGGAAAGGCATTGAATAGAAATGATAATACTTTAATTAACTTAAATGGATATGCAACAAGTGATTATTGTAGAGTACAACCTAATATACAATATTATTTAGGTATAGAATATTCTTCAACAAATTATGGAATAGTATTTTATGATAAAAATAAGCAGTATATAAGTGGTGCAAGATTAGGTAATGTTTTTGTTGCTCCAAATAATTGTTATTATGTAAGATTTACTTGGATAATTGAAAATTATGATATAAATTTAATTCAATTAGAAAAAGGAAATAAAAGAACAACTTATAAAGAATATGAATCACAAAGTTATCCTATTAATTTAGGGACAATAGAATTATGTAAAATAGGAGATTATCAAGATTATATTTATAGAGATAATGGTAAATGGTATTTACATAAAGAAACAGATAAAGTTATATTAAATGGTAGTGAAACATGGCAAAGGTGGTCAACTACTACAAATAATATATTTAGGTATGCTAGTGACTGTTTAGTAGATAAAATAGTTAAATCATTATCTGCAGATGATATAGCAAAACTGTACAGTGATAATTATATACCTGTAAGTGTAAATGATACACATCAAAGACTAATTCAGGGTATATGTGTTCAAGAAAGTGGTTGGGTAGCATTATATAATGATGAATATAAAACAAAAACATTAGAGGAATTTAAAACATATGTATCAACACACAATATATTACTTTATTATGCTTTAAAAACTCCAACAGATACTGAAATAACTGATACATTATTAATTAACCAATTGAATAATTTAATGTTAGCATATAGTTATGAGAACAAAACATATATAAATCAAAACAGTGCTAGTAGTCCATTTATATTAGATGTAACTGCAACACTTAATACTTTAAATGGTAAGACAGAAAGTAAGGTTGATCCAGAAACATTTAAAGAAGTTATGGAAACAAAACAAAATAAGATTATTGAAAAGCAAATTCATGGTTGGACTAAAATTACACAAGATGAAGATGCATTATTAGATATTAGACCTGAATTAAAAGCAGGATATACAAGATTTACTATTTTAGTATATTTAAGAAAAGGAAACATTAGACAGGGTATTAAATTTGAATTAACTGATAAAGAAATATTAAAATATGAACAAAAAATAAATAGAAACATGTTATGTTTAACAAAAGCATGTATTGATCCTAGTGGAAATAATGCACTAGCAAATTTAAAACAATGTTTAACTCCAGTATATGAAAATGATGTTATGATACCAGGATTAATGAATCTGAAATATAATTTATATAAATATGATGGTACTGTAATAACTGGTTTAGATAATTTTGAATGGTGTATGTATGCAGAATAGATAAGGAGGTAAGATATGACTGCAAAAGAGATGAAGATTAAAACATTTTCATTAATAGAGGAATATTTTCCTGAATTAAATAAATTAGCAGAAGATGAAGATGTTTTATATAAAATAAATAGTGTAATTAATGCAATTCAGATGGATTTAATGCAACTTCGTAAAATAAATGGTTATAAAGAGTTATATGTAAATAAAACAGATGATAGAGATATAAACTTAAAAAATTTAATACCTAATTTATATCAAATAAAGAATATAACATTAGAAGATAGTTTAGGATATAATATGTCTGATGAAGTTACATTAACAATACCTGATAATTATGAAGGAAAAATTAAGATATATTATTATCAATTACCTAAGTTAATGGTTTTAACTTTTGATTCAGAAGAAGAAAGTATTAATTATGATAAAACATTTACTTTTGATTTAGATGATTTATTACTAGAGATAATGCCTTATGGTATAGCATCTGACTTATTAAAAATGGACATGATAAGTAATTATGGTAAATATTTTCAAGAAGAATATATGATGAGAAAAAATCAAATTGATCCAAGATATACAGGTGGACAAGTAATCTTTGAAGGTGGGGTTGATGTATAATGTCAAGTTTAAAAGATTTAATGACAAGAAAATATGGTAATTTTAGAGGTGTAGATTTTTCTAATCATGAAGTAATGTTATCAAGAAGTCCATTAGCACTTAATATGTGGAAAAACTATGAAGATAATGGTTGTATAGAGACTAGACCTGGTATGAAGTTACTTAATACATTTAGTAATAAAATACTAGGTCTTTTTTTCTTGAATTTAAGTGGTGTACAACATGTTTTAGTGCATAGTGGTACTAAGTTATTAAAATGGAATAATTTTCCTAATAGTCCTGCAGAAACAACAGAATTATGGACTAATATGAATGTAGTGGAAAGTAGAAGTTTTATATATGAAGATGTATTATTTATTATGGATGGTACAAATTATTTAGAATATGATGGAAATACAATAAAAGAAGTAGTAGGAACAATACCTATGACTTCTTATTATAAAAATCCTGATGGATCAACAAGTATTGATTTAGAAACTGATACTGATTTAGTATATCAACCAGTTAATTGTTTAACTTCACTAAGAAAGAATGCTTTTATAGCAGATGGTGTATCTGTAAATTATCAATTAGATGCAGAAAACTTAGATTCTGCTTCAATATATCTTATGGAAGCACTAGTAGATGGTCAGTTAAAAAGAGAAAATACTGATTTTACAGTTAATAGAACAACTGGTGTAGTAACATTTACTTATGGTACTCCAGAAAAAGATACAGAAGTAGTTATAACATATTCAAAAACTGGTAGAGGTTATAAAGACAGAATATTAAGATGCAATTTAACATGTGAATTTGATAATAGAATATTCTTTAGTGGTAATCCAGATTATCCGAATGGAGTATTCCATAGTGAATTAAATGATCCTAGATATGTAAGAGATACTGCATATTATGAATGTGGGTTAGATAAAGCACTAGTAAGAGCAATAATACCAGGTAATAGAATATTATGGATTATTAAAGAAATAAATCAAAATACTAGTAGTGTATATTATTTAAATCCTACATTAGATAGTACATATAATAAGATATATCCTAGTGAAAATGGTTCAATAGCATTAGGTTGTGTATCAACAGGAATTAATTTTAATGATGATATAGTGTTCTTTTCTAATAAAGGACTTGAAGGAATATCATCTAGTGCATTATATAGTGAACAAGTACTACAACATAGGTCAAGTCTAGTAGATGGTAAAATGGTATATGAAAATGATTATACTAATGTTAAATTAGCAGAATATAATGGTTATTTGCTATGTTTAATAGGTTCACATGTATATTTAGCAGATAGCAGACAAAAATATCAAGATGATTCAAATGATATAGAATATGAGTGGTTTTATTGGGAATTACCTTTTAATATCACATTTATTAAGGAATATAGACAAAGTTTATACTTAGGTAATGATATAGGTCAATTATTCAAATTGGAAGGTATAAATGATAATGGAGAAGATATAGAGAGTATTTGGACAACTCCTAAAGATAACTTCGGTTATCCTAGTTATACTAAAACAACTAATAAGAGAGGTAATGTAGCAGAATTAAAACCAATGAATAATGATTATATACATGTAGATACAATAGTAGATGGAACATTAAAAGAAAAAAAAGTATTTGATGATAGTAAAGGTTATATAGCATATAGAATAAAAGATAAAAAATTTAAAAATATACAATTGAAATTCAGTTCAAATAAACCATTTGGACTTTTTTCATGTACTCTACAGGGATTTGTAGCAGGGTATATAAAGAGATAGGAGGAATAAAAAATGGAAGATGAAAGATTAAGTAAAATTAACCAAGAACGAGATTTAGCACTTCAACAAAGTAATAATACTTATAACCAAATATTACAAGATAATCAAAACTTGTATAATCAACAACAACAATATACAACAGATTATCTGAATACTCAAAATGATGTTTTAGATAAGCAACTAGCATTTAATGAACAAAAAATAGAACAACAAAAAGAAGTTGCTAGAAAAAATATGGAAACAGAACAAAAGAAAGCAAGAAACGATTATGAAAGTTTTATTAACCCTTATGGTTATAGAAACGAAAATCTTGCAGAAAGAGGATTATTAAAATCTGGTGTGTCTGAGACATCAATGTTAGGAGGTTTTAATTCATATCAAAATAGACTTGCTAGTGCTAATAAAGCAATGCAAGATGCTTTTACTCAATATGATAATGATATGAATCAAGCAAGATTAAATAATGATGTACAGAAAGCACAAAATGCTTTAAATGCTTTAAAAATGAATTTAGAATTTGCAGAAACATTTTACACTAATAAGTCTAACACTATGCAAAATCAATTATCTAATAGTCAGTCTCTTAATAGTGATTACTATAATAGGTATCAAACTGAATATGGTAATATTCAAGCAGAAAGACAAAGAGCAGAACAAATTAGACAATGGGAAGCAGAAATGGCAGAAAAACAAAGACAATATAATGAAACACTTGCTTTCCAAAAAGCACAAGCAGATCAAGAACAAGCAAATTGGGAAAGACAATATGCACTTGCACAACAAGCAAAGGCAAGTTCTGGAGGTGGTTCAAGATCATCTAGTTCTAAAAAAACTGGTGGTGGTACAACATTAACAGATAATTCTAAAAAATCATCTAGTAATGATTTACCGGCATTATTTTCTGTAGCAGGGGCATTATTAGGAGGTACAACAAATAATTCAACAAAGTTATCTAATCAAGCACAAGCATTTGTTAGACAAGTATCCAGTGGGAAATATAATATTAAAGATGTAAATAATGAAATATATAAACAATATAGGGGTAATAATATAAGTAAAAAAGTAGCAGATGAATTATTTAATTATTATAACAAATAAAAGGAGGTGTTATAAATGAGTGCTTTTGATGATTATATTGAAAGTAGAAAAAAAGGTAAAAAAGGGAAACAAGCAACTGTTCCTATTACTCAAACTATAAATAATAAAAAACAAGATAAAAAAATAACTTCTTTTGATGAATATGTTGCAAGTGTTAATGGTAAAACATTACCAAAATATTATGAATCAATGTCTCCAATAATTAAAAGAGATGTTTTTAATGATAAAGCATTATTTGATTCGGATTATACATATGAACAAAAAAGAAATATGTTAATTAAAGAAAAAGAAGATGTATCAAAAAAACTTGCTAATTTTAATTCAAAAAATAATTTTACATTTGGTTCTAATCCTTTTGGTGTAAGTGGTAATTCTCAATATAACGAAAACTACTCTATAACTCCTTACCAAGCAAGAATGTATGCACAGTCTCAAATAAATACAGGTTTATTAAATCCGAAAAACAAAAAAAATCAGAAAGCAACAAACTTTTTTGAAGAAATGCAAAAAATAAATAAAATGAGTGATAAAGAAATTGTTAAAAAATATAATGATTTATATCACGATCCTGAAAGAGTAGAGAATGTTAAAAAGTTAGAAAAAATAAATAAAAAACAACCTTTATATGATTATTTATCTAACTATGAAAAAGTTCAAAATGAAGATTATACATTTGGAACACATTCAATAGCAGGTTTAGAAAGTGCATTTGGTCTAGTAACAAAACCACAATATAAAACAAAAGATATTAATGGAAAAGATGTTACAGTAGAATTACCTGGTTATTGGGAAATGAAAAGTGATAAAGCAATTAGTGAGTCTGATTCTACTGCAGAAAGAATATTTGCACAGGGTATAAGATCAACTACTCAAATGATACCGACATTAGTAATACATTCTATGGCAAATGTTTTAGCACCTGGTTCAACTGTTGCACCTACTGTAGTATCAATGTCTAAAATAGGTGCAGATTCATACAGAGGTTCTAGAAGTGAAAAAATATTAGAAGGACATTCTAAAGAACAAGCATCATTATATGCAACAGGAGATGCATTAATTGAAGTTGGAACAGAAATGATGTTTGATTCGTTTAAATTATTGTCTAATAAACCTATATTTAATACAAGTAAATTAACTAATAAAATACATAATAGAGTTGCACAAAATTTAGTTAAATTAGGATTAAGTGGTATAGAAGAAGGAACTGAAGAAGCAGTAGGTGCATTATTAAGACCTGCTTTAAAGAAAATTACATTAAATGAAGATAATGGTAAACCATATTTTCAAAAAGTATTAGAAGATGAAAATTTAGTTGAAAGTTTTTTCTCTGCTATGGTATCATCTGCAATATTAGGTGGTCAAACTAGTGTTAGAGAAACAAGAAATCTTAGTGCAATTGATAATGCAACATTTGATAATATTGAAGCAGAAATAGGCAGAAAATTAACTGAACCTGAATTAAAACGAGTTATTGAAGATGTTTCTAAAATTAATGAAAGAATGTTAGAAAATAATTCTAGAAATATTGGAGAAATTATTGAAGAAGCAACTAATAATTTTATTCAAAATAATAATAATGATAATAATAATAGTTATCTTCAAACAGAGTTGCAACAATTAACAGAACAAAGAAAGACTGCAGTAACTCCTCAACAAATATCTCAAATAGATGCTCGTATAAGTGAAATACAACAACAATTATCTGAAGTTCAAGATAAAGTTAATTTACCAGGTATAAATCAATTACAAAGTAATAATACTAATGGATTTAAGTATGAATTGACTAATAATGAAAAAGTAAATACTTTATATAAATCTGCTAATCAATATTTAGATGATAGTCAACAAACACATGATCTAGTAAATACTATTGAAAAAGTAGTTAGTGATAAAGGTTATAATATCTTATTTGATGATACAATAGGAGATAATGTAAATGCACAAATTAGATCATTAAATGGGGAAATTGAAATAAAATTAAACCCTAACACAGATAGAGCAGGAGAATTCTTACTAGCACATGAAATAACTCATGCTATAGGTACAGAAGAAATGAAATCTATGGTAATGGAATATGCTACAAAAAATAGTGAATTCAATAATGCTTTAGAAACATTAAAACAAAACTATAAAACTAGTGAAATAACTGATGAAGTACTTGCAGACATTTCAGGTCAACTATTCGGTAATCAAGAGTTTATTAATAGTCTAGTAATGCAAAATACAACTGAGTCTAAAAAAATTATTAGAATAGCATATGAAAAAATTAAAAGATTATTAAATCAATTGACTGAAAAAGGTAGATATAGAAACTTCGTTCAAGACTTAGAAAATAAGTGGAGAGAAGCATATAGAATTTCAACTACAGAACAAGCAATTAGTAATCTTAAAGGAGATACTTATTATCATAGAAATGTTGAAAATAATGCTAATTTAGGTTATAATAATAATGGTATTGAACGAACATTTAATACTATAGAAGAAGCAGTAGAAGATGATCCTAGAAAATTAACTTTTACTAAGTATAATACTAGTGTTGACTTTTTTAATTTATCTTATGAAGATATGAAAAAAGCAATAAAAATAGGTTCTAAATATGCTTTAGAAGCACAACAATTAGGATTAGATAATTATTCATTTAATGATAATAAATATAATTATTATATTGATATTCTAGATAAAAACAATAATGCTTTTGGTGTAACTCACATTGAAACAATAAATAGTATTAGTAAGGAGGTAGCAAATGAAACAAATCCTAACAAAAATAGCAGAAATACTTTGGAAAGTTCCGAATATGAAGGAAGGGATAGTAGTATCAATATTGAATCCACTGAAAACAGAGGAACAAGCAAAGGAAATGTTACATTACCTGGAATCAAACAAAGACAACAAAGAAGTAATGAGAATAGACAGAATATTGAAAATGACTTTACAAATAGCAGGGAAGAACTAGATAATAGTTCTTTTTTAATGGATAATAAAGGAAGACAATTATCTAAAGATCAACAGGAGTTCTTTAAAAATAGTAAAGTTAAAGATGAAAATGGAAATCTTATGGTTATGTATCATGGAACTCCTAATGGAGACTTTACTGTATTTAATCCAGGAAGTTATTTTAGTGAAAGACAAGAATATGCTAGTGGTTACGAAAACGAAAGTGCAAGTAGTATAAGTAGTGGTAAAAAAACTACAACTCCAAAAACATATGAAGTATATCTTAATATAACTAATCCATTTACTTTACAAGATGAAACTGCAAAAAACATTTACTTAAATGAATATATAAAAGGTGGTAATTCTTTATACTATGATCCATATACAGATTATACAGATACTATTAATAATATGGAAGAAATAGACTGGACTGAAGGAGAAGATTTAAGAGAATGGTTAAAAGAAAACCACCCAGAATATGATGGTTTAATTCTTGATGAAGGTGGAGATGGTGGATATGGAATGGCAGAATATATATGGAGAGGCAAGTCATATGTACCTTTTAATTCTAATCAAATAAAAAATGTAAGTAATCAAAATCCTACATCTGATTCTGATATAAGATATTCTAAAAACACTAACATAACAGATAGTAATGGTAGAAAAATAAGCAAAGAACAACAAGAATATTTTAAAGATAGTAAGGCAAGAGATGAAAGTGGAAAATTAGAAGTTGTATATCATACTACAACAGAAGATGGTTATCAATTTAATGAATTTAATCCGGTTGGTACTCCAGGTTACAGATTTGGAGATCAAGTAGTTAATTATTATACTGATTCTGCAGATATGTCTGGAAGTTATGCAGACCAAGATTATATAATGGCAGATACTAAGAGAATAACTTCTATGGAAGAAGTGCAGGAATATATTAAAGATAAAAATGAATTAGGTTGGGGTAGTGATAAAACTTATGAATTAATACAAGATAATGGTAAATATAAATTAATAGATAATTCTAAAGTACCTAACACTAATAAAACATGGAAACAAGTTTATGATGAAGCAAATGAATATAAAAACACATTAACTGAAAAAGAATTATCACAGTTTAATGATATGTTTGATAAAATTAGTGATTATAATTCTGATGGTAAATATAATATTGATAGTTATTTAATGAATAATAATTATAAATTTGGTTCAGAAGAAGATGCTATTGCACAAAAATTCCTTAATATTGATAATAAAAATGTATATGAAAGAGGAATATATTTTGATGCATTATTTAGAAATGCAAAATATCATACAATAGGGGAATTTAATGATAAACAAGATTTATTTAGGAATATAAAAAGCAAAGGTTCAACATTAGCAAAAAGACAATATGAAGGATATGTTAATATAACTAATCCTTATGTTGTAGATGCAGAAAAAAGAAATTGGAATCAAGTTATATCACAGTCAAATGATTTTATAGATGAATTAGAAGAACGAGTACCACAAACTAAAAAAGACGAATTAACAAGATTATATCAAGAAAGTGCTAATAAAAGTTCCGATTTAAGACTTGAACATGACAAAACAAAAATGTTTTTAGATCAAATTGATAGATTTTTAGAGGTGGATAAAAACACTGATAAAATAAAGAAAGTTGCAGATAGAATAGGTTATGATGTTATTGATAAAATAACTTCCGGTATAACTGAAAACTTAGGAGTAAACACATATTATGCTTTAGCAGAACAATTAGAATTAGAAAATGTAATTGGAAAAGAAACTTCTAAAATGATAATAGATGATTTTGTAATACCTGAACAAGTGCAAAAATGGTTAACAAAAAATTATAATAAGCAACTTAAAATAAAAGATTTAGGTGTTGAAACAAATTTAATTAGAAGAGAATATGGTGTAGATAAAATATCTATAGGGGAATTATTTGATAAATATCAAAAAGCATATAATGAATTTGATAAATACAGAATGCCATATAATTATTTTATTGAAAAAATTTCTAATGATTCTAGTGATGAAGGACATGTTGATTTAGGTTATGAATTAAATGATATATTTGAAACTAGAGCAGAAATTAAGGGTGCAGATGCAGTTGGAGAAGAACTTGCACAAGCATCAAGTGTAGGTTGGAGTAAACCTGAATTAATTAGATTATGGGGTACTTCTAAGACAACTAATGATGTAGTAAAAGAAATAATTGCTTCAAATAAAGATGGAATAACTAATTATGATGGTGTAATTATTAAAAATGTATATGATTATGGTGGTAAATCTGGGGATACTAAAAGTGCTAATAATTTATACATAACATTTAATTCAAATCAATTTAAAGCATTAGATAATAATCAACCAACAAGTGATCAAGATATAAGATATTCTAATGAAAATGATGAATGGAATAATTGGTTAGATAGAAACTTTAAATCAACTGGTACTACAACTAAATTAAATGAAATTAGATTACCTAAAAAGGATATTAAGTTACCTGGAGTTAATAAACAAGATAAAGTAAGTGATATTGAATTACCATTTGAAACAGATGATTTACCATTTGATATGGAAGATAGTTCTGATAGTATAACTAATAATATAGATCAAACTACAGTTAATAGAATCACTAAGAACTTAAAATCTGAATTAGGTTTAAATGGAAATGAAATATCTGAATTTAAAAGAGTTCTATTTGAAATATCTAATAAAGATAATATAAGTAAAAATGAAATTAAAAATATCATAGAAGAAAGATTTGCAGAAAAAACTTTAAAACATAGAATGGATGATATTATAGATATTCAAAGATACTTGAAAAAACAAAAAATTAATGTTTCAGATAGAATAAAAGCAGATATAACCGATTATAGTGATTTTAGACAAAGAAACTATGGTAAGATTAATTTTTCAAAAGAAGGTCAAAGTGTAGATGTTATATATCAAGAATTATCTGATATGTTCCCAAGTTATTTCTCAAAAGACATATTAAGTGATTCAGATCAATTACAAGAAATAGCATATGTTGCTAATCTAGATAGATATGTAACTGAGACTGCATTTTTAAGTGAAGATGCTATTAATAGAGCAACAGAATGGATATATGATAGTATTGAAGATTATAACTTACAACAAGATGTTAAAAATCAAAAAATGTCATATGATGAATATCTAGAAAAATCTAAACTTCAAAACATGAAAAAAACAAGAAAAATGGTTCAAGATGAATTGTTAGAAGAAATGGGAATAGATATTGATGAATTAGAAGTTGGTAAAGATATATCTTCAATAGCATATCAAAGAACTGATCCTATAAGAGTAAATGAAAAAGTATTCGGATGGGATGTAGGACAAAAAATAAATGCAGTAACTATTAATAAAACTAAACATAATGAAGCAGAAAGAACTCGTTTCTTAAATAAAGAAAGAAATGAGATTAAAAACTTAGGAATTAAAGCAAGAACAAAAGAAAGTTCTGCAGTACAAAAATATGCAGAAAAACAATATGTTAATGATAAAGGAGAAGTTGTACCATATGGAGATCATCAACTTGCTTCTGAATTTCCAGATGTAGCAACTCAAAACAGAATAAAAAATGCTTCAAAAGTGTTAAGAAATAAATATGATCAATATATTAATGCAATAAATAATATAATAACTGATATGGGTTATGATCCTATACCTAAAAGACAGGATTATATGAAACACTTTACTGAATTATCTGATAAGTTAAGTCAATGGGGTATTCCATTAAATAGAAACTCATTAAGTGAAGATGCTTTACCTACAGATATAAATGGTATTACAGATCAATTTAATCCAGGAAAAAATTGGTTTGCTAGTGCTATGAAAAGAAAAGGTGTTAAAACTACATATGATGCTATTACAGGTATAGATAGTTATCTAGAAGGTGCAAGTAATTTAATATTCCATACAGAAGACATTCAAAGATATAGAGCATTAAGTAAATTAATAAGAGATACTTATGGTCAAACACATGGTATGGATAATATTGATTTAAGCACTGAAGAAGGACAACAAAGGTTAAATAATATATTTGATAATAAATTAAGTAAATATGTTGCATGGTTAGATGAACAAGCAAATGCTTTAGCAGGTAAAAAAGGTGCTATTGATAGAGGTGCAGAAAGAGCATTAGGAAGAAAAATTTATGGAGTGTTAGAAACTGCTAAAAAACAAGTAGGTTCTAATATGACTGGATATAATGTACGAAGTGCTTTAACAAACTTCGCATCTGCAGTACAGGGTGTATCTAAAACAAATAAAATGGCATGGTTAAAAGGAACTGCTTCAACAATTAAGAATATGATACATGATGATGGTTTAATCAATAAATCTGACTTCTTAACTAGCAGATTCGGAAGTGATCAATTATCTTCTAAACTATGGCAAAAAGCATCTAAAGCAGGTCAAGTATTTATGGAAGGTACAGACTACTTTACTGCTAATCAAATATGGAGAGGTAAATATTATGAAAATCTGCAAAAAGGAATGACAGAACAACAAGCAATAAAGAAAGCAGATGATTTTGCTTCAAGAATAATGGGAGATAGAAGTAAAGGTGCAACTGCAGAAATATTTAATTCAAAAACATTAGGTCTTCTTACTCAATTCCAATTAGAAGTAAATAACCAATGGTCTTCGTTGATACATGATAATAAAATGGATGTACAAAGTAAAAATAAATCTGGTGCTACAGTAGTATTCCAATTAGGACAACTATTTGCATTTTCTTATATGTTTAATGGTTTAATGAAATCATTGACAGGTTCAGATGTTATGGTTGATCCTATAGACATGCTAATGAAAATGTTAGGTTCTGGAGATGATGAAGAAGAAAAAACATTAGAAGAAAGAGCAACAGAAGTAATTGGAGATTTATGGAATGATATACCTTTTGTTAGTTTTGCAAGTGGTGGTAGAGTACCAGTAGGAGAAGCATTAAAAGGTGGAGAAACACTTATTAAATATGCTACAGGGCAAACTAATAGTTATGGACAAAAATACAAATTAGAAGATGTCAAAAAAGATTTAATGGAAAGTACATTCTATTGGTTATTACCTACAGGTTATGGTCAATTAAGAAAAGCAAAAAAAGGTTTAGAAATGTATGATAAAGACTTAATATTACCTGGAAGTTACACTCCAAGTGGTAATTTAAGATTTACTGCAGATGATTCAACAAGTGGTAAAGTAAAAGCAGTATTATTCGGTCAATATTCTAGTGATGAAAGTCAAAAGTATATTTCAAGTGGATTTAAAGCAATTAGTAAAAGTAGAGTTCAAGAGTTAAAAGATTTAGGTATGACTGCTTCAGAATATAGAAAATACAATGAAGGATTAAAGAAAGCAGGAAATTCTAATGAAGCAAAAATGGAATATATTACTAATTCTAAATACACTAATAAACAAAAAACTATTATGGCACAAAATGTATTGAAGAAAGATATTGATATAAAGGAATATAATAAATATAAATCATATGATGAGTATAAATATGCAACTCAATATCCGGAAAAATATTCAGTAGTGTCTCAAATAGGATCATTTGATAAATATACTAAATGGAAAAATGAAATTAAGGATATAAGAGATAATACTAAAAATGATAAAGTTGAAACAATAAAATACATTAATGGTTTAAATCTTTCAATTCCACAAAAGGCAATGTTTATTAAATTATATTATCCATCATTTAATAGTTATAATAAAGAAATAGTTAATTATATAAATGAACAATATTTAACTATGGAAGAAAAAATAACTACATTAGAAAAAATGAAATTTAAAATTAGAAATGGGAGAGTGTATTGGTAATGAATCAAGAAAGAAATAGACCTTTAACTGCAGAAGATTTGATAAGAAGATATGACTTAGAAAATCTAAAAACAGTTAAGAAAAATATTAAAGTTCTAGAAAGAACACTACAAAATCAACATATATTGATAAGACAATATATACAGAATGTATCTAATTATAATAACCAGGTTAATTCAACAACCTGGTTTTATAATGGTACTCCTACATTAGATAACGAACCATATATATTATTTGATGATGATAAAGATGAACATATAAACGATTTATATTATGATCGTGATAATGGAAAAGTGTATATTTTTTCTTTTGATGGAACTGATTATAGTTGGGAAGAAGTAAAAGATGGTGCTTTAGTACAAAGTTTAGCAATAGCAAACTCTGAAGCAGATGCACAAGACAATAGAAGAAATATATATTATCAACGACCTGCTCCACCATATGAAATTGGAGATGTATGGGTTGATGGAAATATTATTATGAGATGTCGTTGTTCTAGAGATGAAGGAGAATTTAGTGATACAGACTGGGTAGAACAAGATTATTATTCTGATTCAGGTGTAGTTTTAGATGTAAAAGCAGTATTGGATCAATTTGAAACTTTAGTTACAACTGAATATGCTACTAGAGCATTATTGGAAACTACTGCAGAAAGTATTAATTCTAAGGTGGAAACTAATACAAATACTTTAACTGAAAGATTAGATGCTACTAATAGTTCAGTAGAGGAAGTAAAAACTACATATAAATCTGCATTGGAAGAGTTAGATAAAAGTTTTAATTTAAGTTTAGATAAAGTAGAAGAAACTATTGTATCAAATAATGATTCAGTAAATCAAAGAATTAATGAAATACATAACTATTTAACTTATCAATTAGAACAAATAGATGGACAAGAAGTCGGTGTTTTAACATTAGGTGCTAGTACTAGTGATGTTAAGTTAAAACTTATTAATGATATAGTTTATTTTGAACAAAATGGTAGTAGAGTTGCTTATATATCAAATAATAAATTATATATCACTGATTCTGAGTTCTTAAATAGTGTACAAATAGGTAATTTTGCTTTTATTCCTAGAGGTAATGGAAGTTTAGGATTTAGGAAGGTGGTGTAATATATGGCAGTTAGTTTAACAACCCATACATTAACAGAAACATCATATAATGTTGCAGGTAACTATTCAACAGTTAGATATTTAGTTCAATTAACAACTAGTGGTGCATCATATAATAGTAATAATATAACAACTACTTATACAATAAATGGTGTTAATTATTCAAATGTTCATAAATTACCAAAAACAAAAACTACAACAATAGTAGATCAAACTGTAACAGTTTATCATAATGCAGATGGAACAGGAAGTACAAGTGCTTCATTTAGATGTCCTACAGGTATTAGTGCAGGAACAATGACAGGTAATCTTAGTTTAACACTCACGACCATTCCTCGTGCTAGTCAACCTAGTGTTGCAAGTGGGAGTTGTAATTTAGATAGTGGAGTTACAATATATACTAATCGTGCAAGTGGATCATTTACACATACTATAGTAACTACAGTAAATGGTGTTAATGTAGAAACATTTTATAATGTAGGTGCTAGTCATTGGTGGGTTCCTACAATTGCTAATTATGCAAATAAAATAACAGGTTCAAATAGTGCAACATGTACTATTACTTGTTATACATATAATAATGGAGTTCATATAGGTACTAAAACATGTACTATATCATTAGTTGTACCTAGTAGTGTAAAACCTAGTGCTTCAGTTACTATTGCAGAGAATAATCCTACTATAATTGCTTTAGGTTGGGGAGTATTGGTTCAGGGAAAATCTACATTACGAGTCAATGTAACCGGTACTGGAATACATGGCAGTTGGATAAAAAGTTATAATACATCTGCAAATGGAACGAATTATGGTACTAGTTCATTTGTTACTAATCCATTAACTAATAGTGGTACAGTAAGTGCAACAGTAACAGACTCTAGAAACTATACTTCAAATTCTGCAACTAAAAGTTATACAGTGGTGGAATATAGCAACCCACAAATAAGTCAAACTGAGGTAGTTAGATGTTTAAGTGATGGTACAGAAAAAGATGATGGTACTTGTATCAAATATACATTTAAAGGAAACATAACTCCAGTAGATAATAAAAACTCTAAATTATTTCAAATTGGTTATAAATTAAAAACAGATAGTACATATACTATGAGAACATTAGTAGATGATGCTTATACTATTGATCACGAGAATGTAATTATAAGTGATGTAGTTTTTGATGCAACTAATTCATATGACATTATTTTTGTTGCAACAGATTCATTAGGTACTTCTCAGATAACTAGAGTAATTAATACCGGAAGAGACTTAATGAACTTTAATGCTAGTGGTAAATCAATGGCATTGGGAAAAATATCTGAAGCAGGTGCAAATGAAGAAAAATTAGAAATTGAATTTAAAGATGGTGTGTTTGTTAATGGTTGTGTTATAACAGATGTTTATTCTACTAATGAAATAAGAATTGGAACTTGGTATGATGGAAAACCATTATATAGTAAAACTTTAGTTTTTAATGATACAGTTGAAACAAATAAATGGTTTATTAAAGCACATAATATACAAAATGCTTCTATGGTTAGAGTAAAAGAAGGTTGGTTTGAAAATGATTCAAATGGAGTAAGTTATGGAATGAATGTAGTTGGTTATGGTGGCACATTTGAAGATAAAGAATATGTTTGTTGTGATAGAACTAATATATATATATCAGCAAATGGGGGTTGGGGACAAGGTTGGAGAAAAGTTGTTGTATTAATATATACAAAAAATAATAATTAAAGAATAGGAGGTAATATATGCAAAGTATAACTATAGGTCAAATAGGAGAGATATTGCTTTATGTAGCAAGTTTTATAGGTGCTATGGAAGTAATGATTATAAGATTAAAAAAGACATTCTCTAAATTAGTTAAAGAAGAAACTAAACCCTTAATACATGAAATGGAACTTGTAGAAAAAGAAGTATCTAAATTAAAAGTGGATTTTGATACAAAGGTAGTTAATTTAGAATTAAGACTTGATAAAGGGGATTTAAGAGATATGAGAGCAGAAATAATGAGAATGTTATCTATCGTAGATAGAAATGGAGCATTAGCAGAACATGAGAGGATGCACTTGTTTGATTTAAAAGATAAATATAATAAAGCAGGTGGAGATAGTTATGTTGATGATTATTTTGATAGATTAAGGAAGGAGGGGAAACTATGAAAAAAATATCTAAGTATGTAGTTAATATTCTATGTATTATAAGTGCTTTAATAGCAGGATTTAATGCTATTGATGGAATTACAATTCCATATGCAAGTCAAATAATACAGGGAATAGCAGTTGTTAATGGAGTTATAGGTACATATCTTTTAGGAACTAAAACAGTTACTAAAATTCAAAGAGGTAAATAATGAATGTAGATATGAGACCTATTCATTATCATAAAACTGTATCAGAAGATGGTATAACCCATAATGTAGTTTTAGGAAAACAAGAAACAGGTTATCAAGTACATATACATGAAACATTTTGGGAATGTGATAATGAAGAACATGCAAAAGCATTGTTGATCCAGGAATTAAAAATATTAAGAAAACAACTAGAACAGGAGTTGAATAAAAGATTTTCATTTAAAGAGGTAGATAATGAGATACAAGATATATGCAAATTTAGGTAATGGTTGGAAACTATTTCATAAAACTAAAAAACATGAAGAAGTTAAAGACTTTATTAGAGAAGTATATGAACTAGATGAAAGATGTGAAGTTATTATTAAATATAGAAGTAATGACTGTGATTATGTTTTATGTAGTTTTGTAAATACATTATCTACTTTAGATGATCTAAATATGAAATTGGAGAGAAAATTAAAATGAGTGTAAAAACATATAAAAAAGGAATACAACTAACAAAGAATATTAATTCAAGTGAATTAGTATGTCCATGTTGTAAAGTTCTTAAATTAGATATAACAATAGTGAATCAAGTTCAAGATTTTATGAATATTAATGGTTATACTAAATGTATTATATCTAGTTGTTATCGTTGTTCTAAAAGAAATACACAAATAAAAGGATCAAAAGGAAGTCAACATTGTATATCAGATGCAATGGATTTATGTTTCTATATAGGAAAGACTATAGTAAGTTCAAAAATTGTATGTTGTAAAGCACAAGATTATGGATTTAATGGTATAGCATATATAGATAAAAACTATGTTCATTTAGATAGTAGAACAAGTGGTAAATATCGTGGAGATGAGAGATATGGTTATGGTAATAATGTTCCTAATGGAGATTTTTATAAATACTTTAACATAAAAAGAGAGAATGAAACTCCTCAACCTCCGGTAGATAAATTTAACTTAACCAGAACATTAAAAAAAGGATGTAAAGGTAATGATGTAAAAGAACTACAAAAAAAACTAGGAATTAAAGCAGATGGTATTTTTGGAAATGGAAAAGATAAAAAGAACAACACATATTTAGCAGTCAAATCATTTCAAAAAGCAAATAAATTATCTGCAGATGGTATTGTAGGAAAGAATACTGCACATAAACTAGGTTGGTTGTATAATGGTAAATAAAAAATGCACAATATTTTAATATAATAGTGCATTTTATTTATGGACTAAGGATTTTCCTTAGTTCTTTTTTTATGGTAAATAGTTTCTTCTAAATATAGATAAGAAATCAAGATCAGGATAATGTTCTATGAATTCTTGTTGACCTTTAATATGCCAGTATGAATTAAAGTTATAATCTTCTTGTAATTTTCTATGACAATTTAAACATAATCTTAAACATAAACCATACTTCATAGAGTTTTGTCTATTCTTTCCTGAAAATATTTCATGCCATGTAAGATTATATTTACTAGGACAATAATGACATTTATCTCCGGAATCAAATAAACTGAATCTGTTATTTTCTAATCTTCTTAATTTATTACTTTTCTTTTTCATTTCCAAACACACTCCAAACACATTATTTTTATTTTTATGTATTTTTTAGTATGTTTAAATGTATTATAAACTACTATATTATGGGGTATTATTTATGTTCATAGTTAATTAATAAATCTCTCTCACTCCGCCATTATGTTTATAAACCCTTTATTTATAAGGGGTTTTATAATTTATAATACTTTTAAACACACTTCTAAACACACTTTTTTATATATTATCTAATAGATTTGCAATATTTTCAAGTTCATTTTTATACATATGAGCATATGTATTTAATGTAGTAGTTACTTTAGCATGACCTAACCATTTAGTAACTAGAGTTATACTTGATCCTTTATTAATTAATAAACTAGCACATGAGTGTCTAAAATCATGTATTCTTATTCTTTTAATATTAGCAATATCACAATATTTATTCTTTTTTACAGTAATTGTTGTTTCTGCTAGTGGACAAGTATTTCCGAAGACAAACCAAGTATCATTAAAATCTTTATATTTCATTTGTTCTAATTTATACCTATTTAATTGTTCTGATAATGTTTTAGGAAGGGGTAGTACTCTAGTACTATTTTTTGTTTTTGGTGTTGATATAACCCATTTATGACCTTTTAATTTGCATACTATATTTTTGTTTATTGATATAGTATTATTTTCTAGATCAACATCATTCCAGGTTAATGCCATACATTCTCCTTTACGAAGTCCCATAAAGTATAATATATCAAAAAATAATTTCCATTTATTATCATCTATAACTGAAGAAAACTGCATGTATTCATCATAAGTGTAAAAGTCCATTTCTTTTTTTAATTCCAGATTAGCATAATTTTCTACATATTTTAAAACATTAGTAGAAGTATTATATAATTTACTAGAATAATTAATTAAAGTTCTGAATAATCCTAATATTTTATTTTTATATTGTGGAGTATATTCTAGTGTATCTATGTAATACTTCCATTTCTTATATAAATTTAAGTCCATTTTATTTAATTCAATATTTTTAATTGGATCAAGATACTTAAAAAGAGTTGTATCTTTTAAAAGACTTTGTGGTTTAACTTTATACTTTTTATTTTCAATATATTCCATAAAGACTTGATTAAATGTTATTTTACTGTATGAACTTAATTGGTTAATATTGATTCTATATTTTGCTTCTGCTATTTCTGCATCTTTTTTGTTTTTAAATTTAGGAGAAGAATAATCATGTATCTGTCCAAATATATCTTTATATTTAATTCTAAAATAAAATTGTCTTCCATCTTTTGTTATATTTTTAGTTTTATATATTGCCATTTTAAACTCCTTTCTTGTAATAGGAATTTATCTATGCTATAATTAAGACATAGAAAATCCTATTCGTGTAGTGTTTTCTATATGGGTATAACCCAACCCTTACTCTTTGCAGAGAGTAGGGGATTTTTTATTACCATTTAAAAGTTGCTTTCATAAAAGCAAATAATAATCCTAAAATTATTGTAGTAATAAGTCCTAAAATTAATGATCCTATTATTCCAAATAATAATTCAGAATCGTAATTATTTATGAAAATAATAAACCATATAACTGAAGATACTATAAATAAAAATATTGTACCTTCTTTTTGTGGTGTTAGTTTATTTTTCATTTTTTACTACCTCTTTATTAATTCCCATAACCCTGACCTTTCCAACTTTTTCCTGTTTTAATTTTTTGTATAATTATTGCTATAGTACCAAGTATAAAAGCACTTCCAAAAATAATACAACCTATTATTTCTAATAAACTCATTTTTCCAACAACTCCTTATCAACTTCTTTTTTTCTTTGTTCTATTATAGTTTTGATTAAAATTCTATCATTATCTGTTAATATATTTTTGTTTTTAATAAATAACATTTCTAATTCATCAACAGTTTCTATAGTAGAATACAATAAATTCTTTTGAACCAAATCTCTTTCTGATACATTAAAAATATCAGATAATTTTAATAAGTCTAATGTAGTAGGATTTCTTTGACCTAGTTCCCATTTTCCAATTGTAGAATAATCCTTATTTAATTTTTTAGCAAGTTCTTGTTGTGTTAAACCATTTTGTATTCTTAAATGTTTTAAATTAGTATTAAAATAATTATCCACATTTACAACTCCTTTCCCCTTAATTATAATATAAAAAAGACTACTTGTCAAAAAAAATAAGACAAATAGGAAAAAAAGTATTGACATAAGACTATTGGTCTTGTATAATGGTGTTAGATAGGAGGAAAAGATATGTTATCATCTAGCATTATAAAAGGTATTAGAGTTAGTAAAAATTTAAGTCAAGAAGATGTTGGAAAGATGCTTGGTTTAAGCAGACAAAGATATAATAGTTTAGAAAATAATTTATTACAAACTGATTTTACTTTTGTATTCAAATTATTAAAAATCTTAAAATTTAGTGAATCAGAAACTGATACTTTTTTTCATGCTTTAAGACAAGACTTAAAGTCTTATATAGAAAAATAATACTACTGCAATAGGTAATACGAATAGGAGGAATACTTTATAAAAACAAGAGATGAAATATTACAACAAGATTATATATCTGCAAAAGATTTAAGGATATTAATCAAAGGTCTAGGTATAAATAAAAGTGTTGAATATATAAAGATGATCCAGGAAGAAATGAAAAATAAAAATTATTTTATACCAGAGACTAGAGAATATCTTGCACTTACTAAATTAGTAAGAAAGAAATTTGGAATATAGAAAGGAGTAAATGTGAAAAGAAGAGTAAATAAAAAGAACTTAATTGTAATGCTATTGTTTGTACTTAGTATGAGTATTGTAGTAAATGATATTTTCTACTTATTCTTAAATATTGATAAGACAGTAGGATTTACATTACTAGGATCAATAACATTTGTAGTAGCAGTAATAGTTGCACAATTAAGTCTAGATTATTTAGAAGACAAAATAAAAAGAGAAAGTTAGGTTATACAAAACTCTCTCTGAGTAAATTATAACATAATTCAGAGAGAAATGCTAGTAGTGGGGTTTTAAAAAAAATAACAGGAGGAGAAATGTCAAAATATGATAAAGAAACAAAGTTTTATTGGTTACAACTAAAAGAAGATTTTTTTGAAGATGATGCTATTCAATGGTTAGAAGAACAAGAACCTAATGGTAGAGATTATGCATACTTCTACTTAAAATTATGTTTAAAATCTTTAAAAAGTAATGGAATTCTTATTAGAGAAGTAGGAAACATATTAATACCTTATGATAATAGAAAACTAGCAGAACTTACTAAAATGGATTTTGATACAGTTACTATTGCTATGGAGTTATTAAAAAAAATAGGACTAGTTGAAGTTTTAGAAAATGGAGAAATATATATAACACAACTAGAAAATTTAATTGGATCAATTAGTAGAGGTGCATTAAAAAAGAAGCAACAAAGATTACTAAGTGGACAAATGGGTGGACAAATGTCCTACAAAGATAAAGATAAAGATAAAGTTAAAGTTAAATATAAAGAAGTAATAAGAAAAACTTTCTCTAAACCAACCATAGAAGAAATAGAACAATATTGCAAAGAGAGAAATAATGGTATTAATGCTAACACATTTTATGATTTTTACGAGAGTAAAGACTGGATGGTAGGAAAAAATAAAATGAAAGACTGGAAAGCGTGTATAAGAACTTGGGAACAAAGAACAGATAAAAAGAAAATTGACTTACCTGAATGGACTAACAAAAAAATTGATGATGGAGTTTTAACCATAGAAGAAGAAAAAGAATTAAATAAAATATTGGAGGAGTTTAAATGAGTCAAAAAGAAATGATTTTAAAACATTTAGAAGATTTTGGAAGTATAACAACATGGGAAGCATACAAAGAATATGGAATCACAAGATTATCAGATAGAATTTACACATTAAGAAAAATATATGTAATAACAGACGAATGGGAATATGGAACAAATAGATATGGTAAAGAAATAAGATGGAAAAAATATATATTGGAGGGAATTAAATAATGGAAAAAACAATTAAGAAAAATCAAACTGCTAAGATACCAACAAAGAGTGGTAAAGAATATTCATATCAATATGTGGATATAGCACAAATACATGAGTACTTAGAAAGTGTTAAATGTAGTTACTATCAATACATAGAAAGAATTGATGGAGATGACTATATAATGACAGTTCCGATCATAGAAGGAACAGAACAACCAGTAAGAAGAGGATGTAGAGTTGTAGATGCAACATTGTATGGAAGTGATAATCCTGCACAAAAACAGGGAAGTGCATTAACTTATGCAAGAAGATATAGTTTATTAATGGCATTTGGGTTAGCAACTGAAGATGATGATGCACAAAGTTTAAATAAAAGAACAACAACAAAGACAACACAAAGTAATGGGAAAGCAACTCCTGCACAATTAAAATTATTAGAACAATGGTATAAGGGAGATAAGTTACAAGAGTTACTGGATAAAAATGAAATTGATAAATTAGAAGATTTACCAATAGGTAAAGCAAGTGAAATTATAAAATTTGTTACTAGTAAACAAAAAGAAAAGGAGAATACTAATGAATAATTTAATTAATAAAAATAATGAATTAAGTTTAGATATTTGCAAGAAAATTGCAGAAAATGAACTTAAATTAAAAATAATGCAAGAACAAAATAAAAAGTTTAAAGAACAATTGCTTATTGAAATGGAAGAAAGAGGTATTAAAAAAATAGAAAATGACTACTTATTACTTTCTTACATTGAACCTACAGATAGAGAAACATTTGATAGTAAAGCATTAAAGGAAGATGATCAAGACACATATGACAAATATGTAAAAATGTCTCCAGTTAAATCAAGTGTAAGAATAAAAGTTAAAGATTTTACTGAAGCAGAAGAAAAATTAAATCAAATAAAGGAAATATTAGATTAATGGAAACATGGGAAATAAAAGGACACATACTAGAATACATAGATGAAACACATCAATATTTAGTAGATGGTATATGTGTACCTAGTATTACTCAAATATTAAAAGTTAAATTTGGTAAGAAGTATGAAGGTATAGATGAAGCAATATTAAAAAAGGCATCAGAAAAAGGAACTAGAGTACATGAAGCAATTGAAAACTATGAAAAGTTAAAGTTGGAAGATGTAACTTGTAGAGAATTGAAAGACTATAAGTTCTTAAAGAAACAATACAAGTTTGAATGCTTAGATAATGAAGTTCCGATAATATTATTCAAAGACAATGAACCTATATCTGCAGGAAGATTAGATTTAGTTCTAGAAATGGATAAGGAAATGGGATTAGGAGATATTAAAAGAACTTCAACTCTAGACAAAGAATACTTAGGTTATCAACTTAACTTATACAGGATAGGATATAAACAAAGTTATGATCAAGAAGCAAAGTTCTTAAAGGGAATACATTTAAGAGATGGTGTAAGAAAATTTGTAAATATACCTATCAATGAAGAACTAGTCATGGAACTAGTAGAAAAATATATGGAGGAAGTATGAAAGAAGAAATTAAAGAAGAAAATTTACAAGAAGAAGTTAATAAAATAGTTGATGGTTTAATAATAATGCAAATTGGAAAGTTAGAACATGATTTAAACAGGATGCATACAATGTTAGTTGCTACAAATATAGCATTGTTATTAGTAACAATATGTGTATTAGTTATTAGAATTGGAGGATAGAAATGAATAGTGTAAGTTTAGTAGGAAGAATAACTAAAGATATTGAATTAAGATATACAGAAAGTGGAATTGCATGTGTATCATTAACCATAGCAATAAATAATGGTAAGGATCAAGATGGTAATGAAAGACCTGCAGACTTTCCAAGAGTATATGTTTATGATAAACAAGCAGAGAATGTAGATAAATATTGTCATAAAGGAAGTTTAATAGCAGTATCTGGAAGATTAAAAACTAGAAGTTGGGATAAAGATGATGGAACAAAAGGTTATGAAACATATGTTAGAGCAAATAATATTCAATTTTTAGATAGCAAAAAAGAAGGAACTCCATTACCTGAACCTGAATTTGCATCAACTGAAGTTAAAGAAGAAACAACAGATGCATTTCAAGATTTTGCAGATACAGTAGAAATATCATCTGAAGATTTACCTTTTTAGGTGGTAGTTATGACAGGAAAACCTGAATCAATAATTCAATGGTTATTTATGCAAGATAGAGATAAAACATTTGAAATAAAAGAACAAAAGAAAAAAAGGTCTCTATCACAAAATAGTTATGCATGGGAATTAATAACTAATATAGGAAATGAATTAAGAAAATCAAAAGAAGAAGTGTATTTACAGATGTTAAAAGATTATGGTCAAAGAGAAGTAGTAAGTATGCTTTCTTCTATAAATCCTACAGGATATTTTAAATACTATGAAGAAATAGGAACAGGAATGGTTAATGATAAAGAATTTACACATTATCACATATTCAAAGGGAGTAGTGAATATGACTCTAAAGAAATGTCTATATTCATAGATGGGATAGTACAGGAAGCACAACAATTAGGAATAGAAACTCTTACTCCTGATGAAATAACAAGAATGAGGTTAGTATGATAGATGAAATTTTAAGTTTAGAAACTGCAAAGAAATTAGCAGATTATGACAAATTAAAAGAAGAATATGTACAAAAATGTAGAGAAGTAAGAAAGTTGAAGTCTGATTTAAAAGAAGTAAGAGCAAATTGGATTCATGCAACAAGAATGGTAATTGAAAAGAAGAGGATAATTAGTGAGTTGGAAAAAGAAATCAAAAAGAAGGTATAGATACTATGAAGACAAATTAATGAATGCATTTAATAAACTAAGGTATCAATGCAAAAAATGTGGACATAAATCAACTATTCCTACTAACAGTGATAAAGGAGTTTGTTACTGGTGTGGTAGATACATATTCAGAAATGAAAAAGATGAATTCAAATATAGATTTAATTCTATAAAGAAAAGGAAGGATGATGAATAAGAATGGGTGTTGGAGAATTTTTAATTAAATTATGTTGGTGTTTTATATTTTTCTATATATTCAAAAATACATTTAAGTTAATAGATTTTTGTATAAAGGATTATAAATTAAAAGAAACAATAGAAACTGAAATATCAACTGAAATTGACAAAGAAGAATTTGATACTAGTGATTTTGAAAATATTAGATAAGGAGTAAAAATGAAAAAGAAAAGAAAAAAACAATTAAAAACATACGAATTAGATGAAAAATGGGGATATGTAATTGTAGGTTTATTGATCATATTTATCACTATAATGGTATGGGTATTAATCAATGTAGTAAAGGCAAATAGAATAACATATACATACTACAAAGAAGATAAAAAAGGTATAAGTAAAGAATGTTATACAACAGATGATCAAGAACATATGTGTTTAATAGGAGATAACTACATTTGGGTAGATAGTTACCACGATTAAGGAGAATAATTATGAAAGTAATAGATTTATTAAATAAAATAGCAAATGGAGAAGAATTACCAAAAGTAATTAAATATGAAAATAGAATTTTATATTTAGAAGATGAAGCAGATGAATATCCACCAACATTTAATTATTATGACAAAGATGGAAATAATGCTTTATTTGAGGGTTGGATAGGTCAATATCTAAATGATGAAGTAGAAATAATAGAAGAAAATAAAGAAATAGAAAAGATAACAAATATAGGTAGATTTACTAGAAACCAAAAAAAGTTAGCACATAAAATCAATGAACTAATAGATAAAGTAAATGAATTAGATAAGAGGTAATAAGATGAAAAAAACGAGATTATTTAATAATGAATTTTATTTAACAATAATATTTATAATATTATGTTGTATAGGAATGATTTTATTTAGTAATTGGAGAAAAGATAAATGTTTAAAAAATGGTGGAAAAGTTATAGAAACTAATTTTGGCATAATGGAAAAATGTGTTATAGGAGAATAAGATGAAAAAAATATTATTTAAAATAGGAAAGTTTTTTGATAAATATTTAGGTTGGCATAAGTGTAATAAGGAAGAATTTGATGGTGTAAGTTATATAGGACATTGTAAATATTGTGGAGTAAGATGTTTACAAGATAGTCAAGGAAATTGGTTTAATCCTGAAGAATATAGGAGTAAATAATGAAAGATGAAATAAAAAAAATAAATATAAGTTTTCCTGGTCAAATATTAGATTATGTAGATACAAAAGAACATTTATTAGAATTATATGATTTCATAACTAATTTACAAGAAAAATTAGAAGTATCAGAAACTAATGAAGAAACATATAGATTAGAAATGTTAGATATAACTAAATGTTTAGGTTTAGATGAAGACACAATATTTGATGAAGTAAAAGAAAAAGCAACTAATTTACAAGAAGAAAACGAAAGATTAAAAAACAAGATAGAAGAAGCAATAAAAAAGTTAGAAATAATAATGTCTAATGCAGGTATATATTTTTAAAAGGAGAAGATAATGAGTAAAATATGTAGTTATAGTTGTGAACATAACAAAGGTGGAGTATGTCAAATAACAGGTTGTATTTATAAAGTTATTATTACTACCACAACAAAAGGAAGTGATAAAGAGTGAATAAACATTATACATTTCAAGAATATTTAGAAAAGTTTACAAGCATACAAGATAGTTATGAATATTATTTTGAACAACAAAAAGAAATAGATAGACTAAATAATATAATAAATGAGTTAAGTTATGGAATTAAGGAATTAGATAATATGTTTTATGAAACTTTTAGAATTAGTCAAAATGGTTATTATTCAATAAGTGAATGGGAATTAAAAGAATTTACAGATAAAATTAAAGAACTAAAAGAAAGTGATAAAGAGTGAATAAAGAAGATTTACAAAAACAAATAGAATTACTTGTAAAAGATGATGAAAGAAGTCAACAAACAATAATAAATCAAAGACAAGAAATAGAAAGACTAACTAATATCATAAGTGAATTAGAAAAATGGTTAGAAGAAAGATTAGATAAACTTGATATTAATGGATACGATGATGATGTTTTTAATGGTATAGAACTTGCATTACACAAACTACAAGAACTAAAAGGAAGTGAAAAAGAGTGAATAAAACTGAGTATATAGGAAAATTAAATGCTTTATATGTTGGAGAAAAAAATTGTTTAGAAGAATTAATAACTATTTATGATGAAAAAGACAAAGAAATAGAAAGATTAAAGAAAAGAAATAAAGAAATATATGAAGGATTTATGACAACAACTGAAGAATTATGTGAAGCAACAAAAGAAATAGAAAGATTAAATAATATCATAAATGAATTAGAAAAAGATTTACAAAGTAATATAGCATATTACGACAACTTATATGAAGAACAAGATGAGCAAGAATATATAGATAAATATTTTGCATTGAAAGAAGTTTTTGAAAAATTACAAGAACTAAAAGGAAGTGAAAAAGAGTGAGTGAAGAAAAAAGAGAAATATTAGAACATTTAGTTGAATATTTACAAGATAAAATAGACACAGGTTATCACAAAATTTTTTACAATGATGATATGCATGATGAAAAGACCATAGATTGTATAAATGCTATAAATAATACTTTAGAGGAAAATAAAAGACTACATTCTATCATAAAAGAAGCACTTGAAAAATTAAAAGGCTTACAATATAGGTTTGGATATGTGCTTGATGATTTAGTTTATTTATTAATGCGAGAAAGTGATAAAGAGTGAGTGAAATTAATTTAAAATTAAAAACTTATGATGAATTAACATTTGAAATATCACGACTTAATACTGATAAATATTTATTAGAGCAAAAGTTACAACAAAAAGAAAATATAATAAAAGAAGTAAGAGAAATATTACAATTTCATTTATTAAATCCAAGTGGAACAAAAAATGGTTGGCACATTGATATTTGGAATGATGAAGATATAAACAAGTTAAATGAACATTTAGAAATATTAGATAAGGAGAATAAATAATGAGTGCAAAACTATATAGAGAAATTATAAGATTTTTAAAAAATCAAAGAGAAGTATTAAAAACATTTGAAAAAGAAAATGATGATTTACTTTGTTATCGAATAGACAAACTAATTGAAAGTTTAAGATATAATCTTGATTTATTAGAACAAAATACAGACAAATATTTAGATAAGGAGAATAAATAATGAAAGACTTAATAAGTTATTATGAATTATTAACAATAATCAAAGATTGTGAACAAATATGGGAATATCCTAAAGTTTATTGGCATAACAATTATAGAGATAAAGTTTTATATATTCCTACATTTGATAGTGTTAGTGGAGATTTAGAAGGGTATCACATAAAAAATAGAAATTTAGAAAATGAAGATATTAGATATTGGTTAAGTGAATGTATGTTAGAAAGTAGTATGTTTGATAAATGTATTGAAATTGCAAAACAAGATATAACAATAAATGAAGAAGATAAGAAGATAGAAAAGTTAGAGATAGTTCATAATGGAAGTGCAAATGCTTATGCTTTATTAAACGAATATGGAACAAAATGTGGTTTAACAAAACATAGTAAAGTAATGTGCGATAAAATCAATGAAATAATAGATAAATTAAATAAAGGAGAATAAATAGATTATGTTAAAAGACAAAGTAATAAATACAATGCTCACAATAGCGATAATAATACTCTATATTGGTGCTATTACAAACAATGATTTAACTATATGTGTTTTGGCTAATCAGTTATTCATAATCATTTTGCTATTGGCAATAATTGAAAAAATAGATAAAGGAGAATAAAATGGGAATAATAATAACAATATTAGTTATATTAGGGGTAATAGTTGAAACAATATTAATAGGAAGAATATTAACTGATTTAAGAGTTATAGACAATATGCAAGAGTGTGATAAACAATTTTGGGAGGATGAAGAATGTTTGAGTTGTCAGCAAGGAAAAGAGTAGTAAATGGTGTAGGATTTCCTTATGAAAAAATATTTACATTTAATGATATAAATTATTGTTATACTGCTTTAGATACATTAGACAGGAATATATATCAAGAAGCAATGATAACAAAAGATAACAGTTGTGTAATGTATGTAGAATTTGAAAAACCTTATGTAAAAAGAATGATAAAGGAGAAATAAATGGATTTAGAAACTATAGAAAAAATGCTATATCATAAATCAGCATCAGCAAAGAAAAAAGGTAAAACAATAATTTCATATAATCTGCTATTAGGAATATTAGACCAGATAAATAAATTACATAGGTATAATGAAATGAAATCAATGTTTGATAGTATGTATAAATCAAATGTAGAAATGTCAGGACAAATAAAGGACTTAAAAGAACAATTAAGAAAAGCAAATGAAATAAGAAGCAAAACTAAAATAGGATTAATGGAGAAACAAATTAAAAGTGCATTAAAGTATTTAGATAAAGCAGTATGGATAGACACAAAAGAAAAAAATGAATTACAAGCAATATTAGGAGAAAAATATGGACTTAATTAGTTTAATGTTAGTAATCACAGGCATAATATTATTGATAGGAACAACAGCAGAGTTAGTAATAATGATATTGAAAAGGAGATGATCTGATGGTAGCAATAGCAATTACTTTTATAATATGTGTAACATTAGTAATAATAGTAAAAGAAAGCAAATAAAAAAGGGGATAGAAAAATGACTGAAAAAGAATTAAGTAAATATTATTGGTTAAGAAAAGAAATAAAAGATTTAGAAGAAAGACTTGCTGAATTTGGATATGGTGTATCTGCAACTAAACTAGATAAAGAAATATCAGGAATAACATCAACTGAATCTATCCAAGAAAAAAGAGTAGTTATAATAGAAAAATGGATAAGTGCAAGGGTATCAGCATTAGAAGAATATTTAAAGATAGAAAGTTATATTGAATCAGTAGAAGATAGTGAAATAAGGCAGATAATGAGATATAGATTTCTAGATTTAAAAAAATGGAATGAAATAGACAAGCTAATGATTTGTGGAAAAGACTATGCAAAAAAGAAATATTATCAATATAGAAAAAAATAAATATATCCCACTTTATCCCAATATAATATGCTAATATGATATTGTAGATAATTGTAGAGCAGTAGAGATACTGCTTTTTTTGGTGGGTGGATATGAAACAAATAACAAGAGAGATGTTAAAAATTTATCAACCATTATCAAATATGGAT
>CAMODW010000008.1 GCA_946611635.1 uncultured Bacillota bacterium
GCTATAGCTTACAATAAAACACTTGATATTAGATATCATTTAGAAAGTCAATAATATTGGCTTTTTTTTAAAAAGGAGGTTTTTTGTTGGAAAAAGAAATAAAATCCTTGATGTCAACTATAATAAGTAAAGGATATGAAGTATATATAGTAGGAGGATATGTTAGAGACTATCTCTTAAATATACCAAATGATGATTATGATCTAACCACTAATATGCCTCTAGAAGATTTAAAAAAATATTATCCTAATCTTCATATAATGAAAGAAAATAATCATCGCATAACATCAATATTACACATAAATAATCTAAAAATAGAAATATCTTTGTTTAAAGGAATAAATATTCAAGAAGATTTACGTAATAGAGACTTTACCATTAATGCTTTAGCTTTAGATATTAACAATAATATTATAGACATTAATAACTATAGAGAAGATCTAAATAATAAAAAATTAAAATTAGTAAAAGCAGATGGTAGTGGTATAGATTTTGATCCCCTTAGAATTCTAAGAGCAATAAGATTATCCTTATCTCACAATCTATCTATTGATCAAAATACTAAAGAAACAATTATTTCCAAAAGAAATCTACTAAATACTATTGCTAAAGAAAGAATATATAATGAAATAATTAAAATACTAAAATATAAAGAATCTACAAAATATATAGATGAATATAAAGAAATATTTTTCATCTTAATACCTGAATTAAAAAAGACATATAAGTTTAACCAACATAATAAATATCATATATATGATGTCTTTTATCATACTCTTAAAGTAATAGATGGAGTAGAGAATAATAAATATTTGAAATTAGCAGCTTTATTTCACGATTTAGGTAAACCCAAAACGTATACAATTGATAAATATGGTGAAGGACACTTCTACGGACATTGGGAAGAAAGCAATAATATTTTTAAAAGATTTTGTAAAAATTATAAAGTAGATAAGAAGACAGAAAAAATAGTATCTTTATTAATTTTAAATCATGACCGAGATATACCTTCTAAAAGAAGTAGTATGATTAAATACCTTCAGGAGTTTAATCATACTAATTTAAACCTATTATTTAAATTACAAAAAGCTGATATACTAGCTCAAAACCCTCTATATCATAAAGAATTATTAAAAAAATTAGCTGAAGGTAAAAAAAGATTAGAAAAACTCCAAGATGAAAAACCTGTTTTAAGTATAAAAGAACTAGCTATAACAGGTAATGATTTAATACAGCTTGGTTATCATGATAAAGAAATAAGAAATATAAAAGAGAAAGTACTATCTTTAATTATTGAAGGAAAATTAAAAAATGATTATAATGATATTATAAAGTATTTAAAAAAATAGAAGAGAAAGTGAATAAAAATGAACGAGGAAAAAAAGTTTAAAGAGACTAGGCTAGTAATAGTATTAATAGCTATTATCGTTATATTAGTATTTATAGTAGGAGTTCTATTAGGGGAAAGAATGAATCAAAAATCATTAAAGAATAAAGAAGAAATAGTGGATAAGAATGAAAAAGCTAAATCTGATAAAGACGATAGAATAGACACTGAAGATAATGAAAATCAAACCGATAAAAATAATAAAAAAAATAAAACTGAAAAAAAAGTTAATGAAGAAGATCTTGTATTGGAAGCTAGAGGACTTATTCCAACGCATATGTGTGGATATCCTGCCATGCCACTGAATAAAAAAGACATTACAATTGAACAATTAGCTGATGAAATAAAA
Source organism: uncultured Bacillota bacterium (assembly GCA_946611635.1). Lineage (GTDB taxonomy): Bacteria > Bacillota_I > Bacilli_A > RF39 > UBA660 > Coprovivens. The sequence continues at coordinate 1,737 of CAMODW010000008.1, forward strand.
GGTCAAATGATTATTAGTAAATATACAAATATGGATATAGATCATCCAGTTCATATAAAAGAAGAAGAACTTACTAAATATTTTGTTGATTTATCATTCTTAGATTATTTAAAAAAGAATAAAGAAAATCAATTTGAATTGGATCCAAGTATATTATCTTATTCCAATGGTGAATATATTGTTGAAACATATGCTACTGGTTGCGAAGGAGCATATGAAGGAGATACTATAGAATACATTGATTACAAACTAGAAGGAGATATTCTAACTTTAGTATATGCTTATTACTATGAAACATATAATTACGAAAATCAATACACTACATATTATAAAGAAAAGGATGGAAAAGTAATATTTGATAAAGTTACTGTTGATGAAATAAATGGAGAAAATAAACCACTATATAAAGGAAAAGAATTATCATTTGATCAATTTAATAAATATGAATTTTCTTTTGATATATCAAATAACAACTTACGTTTACAAAAAATGTCATACAAAGAAGTTTAATAATAAACTTCTTTTTGACTGTAAAAAAATCACATGGTTTATTTACAAACAAAATATTTGTATTCTATAATTAAGATAATATAGGAGGAAAAAATATGAAAGATAAAACTATGACAGGTTTAATTACTGATTATGAAAATGCCAAATATCAATCGCCAGCAGCAAACAAAATGCGTAAAAGAATAACTAAAGTGTTAGTATTAACAGAACTAGAAAAAGAAAAAGCTAAAGGTATCAGAGCAAACCTTAAAGCTGCTTTAAGTTTTATTAATAGTGGATATCCCAGAATTCCAACTTTTGATGGCCAAAAAGATTTCAAAAAGACAGTAGAAGAATCTAATATACTTGAAAAAATAGTTATAATACCAGGATGTATTATTCTGTTACCCATAATAGCTCTAAAAATGGGAATTAATACATTAACTTTAGCTAAATGGTTACTAGAAAAGAAATCATTAAAAGAAGAGTTAGAAAGAGAAGGACTATTAGACAATATTATTGCTTATGCTACTGAAGATAAAAATGACAAAAGTAGATTAAGCGAACAAGAGTATATTGATCATTTACTAGATGGAAATAACAATTATAATGAATTAATGGATGACATGAGTGAAGAAGTTCAAAAGAAAGGAAGAGCTGCCTAATGAACGCTGAATTAAGTGAAATAAAATATATAGACGAAAAAAACAACGAATACATAATTGGTGCTCTATCTGATTATAATAATGAAAGATATGGTTTAATGATAAATATTCACAATCCTATAGATTTCTTTATTGCCAAAATTATAAACAACCAAGATAGTATCGAATTAGAAAAAGTAGAAGATTCTAAAAAAGCTAACGAAATAATGAATGATTTAGTTGTAATAGAATAATTGACATTTATTATTTAAAGATATAAAATACACTTAGAAACGAAGAAAGAGAATAGTAAATATAATAATTATCAAAGAGAGTTCAAGTATGGTGAAATTGAATATAGTATTATATCGAATGACACTCTAGAGTTGATTAAGGAATAAATACTTAATCCGGTAGAAAACCGTTATAATAAAAGAGATTACATATGTAATAAAATGGGTGGTACCGCGGAATAAACTAGTTTTCGTCCCTTGTGGATATAAACTAGTTTTTTAATTTTTTAGAAAGGTGATAAATATGAAAAAAATCTATAATGAAACAGTAGATAAAAAATCTATTGGTAAAACAGTTACTTTAGCTGGATGGGTAGCTAAAAAACGTGACTTAGGAGGATTATTATTTATTGATTTAAGAGATAAAACTGGTATTATACAATTAGTAATAAATCCTGAGAATAAAAACTATGAACTTGCTAATACTTTAAAAAATGAATATGTTATTGAAGTAACTGGTAAAGTAGTAGAAAGAAGTAATAAAAATCCTAATTTAAAAACAGGAGATATTGAGATAGAGGTAGAAAAATTAGAAATACTTAATACTTGTGAAGAATTACCATTTCCTATTGTTGATGAAGTAAATACATCAGAAGATAATAGATTAAAATATAGATATTTAGATTTAAGAAGAAATAAACTAAAAAACAATATATTCTTAAGAAACGAAATACTTCATTTCTTAAGAAATAAAATGTATGATTTAGGATTTACAGAAGTACAAACCCCAATACTTACAGCTTCTTCTCCAGAAGGTGCTCGTGACTTTGTAGTGCCATCAAGAGTATATCCAGGTAAGTTCTATGCACTTCCTCAAGCCCCTCAAATATATAAAGAATTATTAATGGTATCAGGATTTGAAAAATACTTCCAAATTGCCCCATGTTTTAGAGATGAAGACCCTCGAGCAGATAGAACATTAGAATTCTATCAATTAGATTTAGAAATGTCATTTGTTGAAGAAGATGATGTCTTAAATGTTGGTGAAGAAATATTCTATGATACGTTTACTAAATTTAGTAATAAAAAAGTATCTCCAAGGCCTTTTAGACGAATTCAATATAATGATGCTATAGATTTATATGGATCAGATAAACCAGACTTAAGATTTGGAATGGAAATACAAGATATTACTAAGATATTCTCTAATACTGAATTTACAGTATTTAAAAATATTATTAGTGAGGGAGGTATGATAAATGCCATTGTAGCAAAAGATGCTGCTGATAAGTACTCACGTAAACAATTAGATGAATTAACAGAATTTGTAAAAAGTAAAAAAGCTTCTGGCTTAGCATATTTAAAAATATCTGATGAAGTAACCGGTTCTATAGCCAAAGTAGTAACAGAAGATGAAGTAAAAGAACTAACAAAACAATTAAAGTTAGAAAAAAATGACTTAGTGTTAATTGTTTCTGGCCCAAGAAAAATAGTTAAACCAGCTTTAGGAGCATTAAGATTGAGAATAGGCGATGACCTAGGTTTGATGGATCCTAATAGACTAGAATTATGTATTATTAATGATTTCCCAATGTTTGAATGGGATGAACAAAATGAAAAATGGGATTTTTGTCATAATCCATTCAGTTTGCCTCATGGAGGTATTCAAGCTTATGATAATACTACTAACTTAGAAAATATCTTAGCTTATCAATTTGATTTTGTATGTAACGGAAATGAAATGGCTTCAGGAGCGATTCGTAACCATGACTTAGATAGTCTTGCTAAAGGCTTCGAAATAGTTGGTTATAGTAGAGAAGAAGTAGAACAAAGATTTAAATCGATTTTTACAGCCTTTAAATATGGTTGCCCTCCTCATGGTGGAATGGCTCCGGGACTAGATAGAATTATAATGTTAATCCAAGATGAACCAAACTTAAGAGAAGTTCAAGCTTTCCCACCAAGTGCATCAGGACAAGATTTAATGATGGGATCTCCATCAGAACTAACAAAACAACAACTAGAAGAATTAAAAATACAATTTAAAAAAGAAAAAAAATAAAGATAACAGTAGTTATCTTTTTCATTTAAATCTTATTTATATTGTGATATAATCTAGAAGAATAATAAAGGAGTGTTTATATGACTAATAAGGAAATAAGTATAAGAAGTATAATATTCTTAATTATTGGTATTTTATTAGTTTTATCTTTAGTTATTTGTATAAATATAGTAAATGGAGAAAAAGACCTTGTAGCTACAAATGCTACAGTTATTAAAATAAAAGAAGATAAGGATGGAACCGGTAAAAATGATATTACCGCTGTATACGACGTTGGCAACACAACCTATCAATACAATTTTTATTATAAAGATGATGTAAAAATAGATGATGAAATAAAAATCTATTATCATGAAAAAGATGTAACATCAGTTCAAGTAAAAAAGACCCCAAAATTAATCTTTATATTCCCTATAATAGGTATAGTATTATGTGTATTTGGTTTATTTGAATTATTCTCTAAACAAAAAGACTTTGAAAAAGTAGTTGATGAAAATGATGAAAAAATTAAATTCCTAGATGAAGACGATAAAACCAAAACCTTTAAAATAATTAATAATCAAGAAAAAAGTAATTATACAAAAACCGAAGAAGAAAAAGCAGAGGTACCTGTAAGAAATATCAAAGAAAAAAAGAAGTCAATAAGTAGTAAAGAAACACCAGAGATTAAGAATAAAATAATACCAAGTGAATACAAAATTAATAATGATAAAATAATATATAAAGAAATAGGAAAAGAAAACCAAGAACTATTATTAGATAATATATCCAAAGTAATAAAAACTATAAATACTAATAAAGAATTAATCAAAGTTACAATAAAAGAAAATAATAATATATATATATTTACTAATATGAACGATATCAAAGTAAACAAATTTGCTGAAGACCTTCATAATAAACTTAAAGAAATAAATAAAGATATTCTAGAAGAAATAGAATATAAAGAGTGGTAAATATGAAAAAAACAAAAAAACAAAATAAAATATATTTAATAGTAGGTTTTATTTGTGGCTTAATAATTTATCTAATAGGATTATTTTTACTCTTTGGAGCAAGCTTAACAAGATTAGAAGGAGTAAAAAAACTATTACCTGACGTAATACTAACTAGAAGTACACTATTAAGTATAAAAGTTTTTGGAGCAATATTATTTCTAATAGGGTTTGTTATATTTATGATATCTGTTATTTTATTATACAAAGAAGATAAAATAAAAGAGAACATCAAAGAATTAATAATTGAAGGAAGAGCAGATGTTATTACTATAATTGTTATGACCTATGTTCTAATCTTTATGTTAGTAATATGTTTAATTTTTGATGAAGTAATAGGGGCTTTACTATTTGGTTTAGCAATCTTAGTACAAAGTGTTTTAAATAATTTCTTATTAAGATATTATCGAAGAAAATAATTAGAAGGGAGTAATTAGTATGAATATAGCAGTTGATATTGACGATACTATAACTAATACATATGAATATATGTTACCATTAATAGCTATAAACTATAATTTAGATTTAAAAAAGTTATGGTCTAATAAACCATCATACAAAGAGTTAAGTAAAACATTACCTAACTATGATGATTTTATAAAAAACAATTACCATGTTCTTGCTAATATAGTCTCTGTAAAAGAAGATGCTATCGAAGTATTAAAAAAACTACGTAGTGAAGGCCATAAAATATTTATTATTACAGCACGTAATACAGAAGAATATGGTAACCCTTATAAAATAACCTATGATTTTTTAATAAGTAAAGGTGTACCCTTTGATAAACTTATTACCAATGTAGCTAACAAAGGTTTACAATGTGCTAACGAAGGAATAGATGTTTTTCTAGATGATAATACTAAAAACTGTAAATCAGCAATGAAATATAATATAAGAACGTATCAATTTAATTCTAATTTTACTTCTTTAGAAGATAAAATACCTAGAGTAAAAAGTTGGCAAGAATTCTATAATATAATTTCAAGCATATCAAAAGAAAAAAATAATTAAGAAAGAGGGAATATTACATGGACAGCAAAGATAATAGCAAAGTTTTTCAAATAATAATAGCAGTTTTATTAGTGCTAGCAGGTGTATGCATTGGATACATAGTAGGAATAAAATCTATGGAAAAAAGCAATAACAATCAGGTTGATAAAAAGATAAATGATAACTATCAAAAAGAAAATGAAAATCAATCTGAGGAAACTGAAGAACAAAATAGCACAGAAAAACAAAATGAAAATCAATCTGAGGAAACTGAAGAACAAAATAGCACAGGAAAACAAAATTCCGAAGTTAACTCACTCGAATCTAAGGGAACAAAGGAAAGTGTTGAAATATCTTTAAATGGTAAGAATAATACACTGACATTATTGGATGGAACAACAACTAATGAAAGGAGCTATTTGACATTTGGGAATACCAATTTAATGATATTAAAAAGGTATGGAACGGGGCCAGCATATGAAGCCGGAATATTTCCAATGCCTATAATAAAATACAAAGTAGTAATTGGTAAAGACAATAAAGAATATCTAATAGTATATTATGACTTTATATTTGAACATGCTCTTTTAGTGATTAATGATTCTACAAAAATAATAGGGAAGTATTTTAATGAAAATGGATGTGGCTTTGCTACACTCGAAGATATTGAAAAGACAATGACTATAATTGAAAATGATGATATATATTATTATAAACCAATCGAAACTAGCGATGGTAATTCTAGCAAATTAGAACTAACAAAGCTAGAAATAGAGAATGATACTATTAAGGAAGTTAAAACGAATACAGTAGTAACAGGAAAAATGGCTCAATGTACATAAAGATAGTTCATACTATCTTTTTTAATGCTATAATCAAATAAAGGAATGATATTATGAACTTATCTAAATCTAAATATTGTGAAGGTATTACTTGTTTAAAAAAACTATGGTTAAGTACTTATAAACCAGAAGAAAAAGAAGATGTTAAAGAAAGTGTTTTTGAAACTGGTACAGAAGTTGGAGAATTAGCTAAAAAACTATATGGTAATTATATTGATATAGATTTTAATACTAATCTAAATCAAATGTTAGAAGATACTAAAAAAGCTTTAGATACAAAAGGAGATATAAATATTACTGAAGCTTCCTTTAATTATAATAATAACTTCTGTAGTGTTGATATTTTAAGAAGAGTAGGAGATTCTTATGAAATAAACGAAGTAAAAAGTTCTACTCATATTAATTCCATCTATCTTGATGATATTAGTTATCAATACTACATCTTAAAGAATCTTGGCTATAAAGTAGATAAATGTAATATTGTAATCCTAAATAGTGATTATATAAGAAAGGGAGATTTAGAACTAGATAAGTTATTTTCCATCAATGATATTACGGAAGAAGTACTAAAAAGACAAAAAGACATAAAACAAAACATAATTGATATTAATAGTAATATGACGAAAGATGAACCAAAAACTTCTTTAGGTACTTGTTGTAAAGATCCTTATGATTGTCCATTTTTCAAATATTGTACTAAAAATCTAAAGTATCCTAATATCTTTGATATATCAGGTATGTCATTTAAAAAGAAAATAGATTATTATAAAAGAGGTTTAATAACCTTTAAAGACTTAGAAAAAGAAAACTTAAATACCAAGTATATAGAACAAATCGAGTATGAATTAAATAATAAAAAAGATAAAATTAATAAATCAAGTATAAAAAAGTTTATGAGTACTTTAGAATATCCTTTGTATTTTCTAGATTTTGAAACATATCAAGAAGCTATTCCTCAATATGATGGAGTAAGTCCTTATATGCAAATCCCATTTCAATATTCTTTACATGTTAAGAAGAGTGAAAAAAGTCCACTAGAACACTATGAATTCCTAGCAGAAGCAGGTATTGATCCAAGAAGAAGCCTTGCTGAATCACTAGTAAATGATATACCCAAAGATGTTTGTACAATTGCTTATAATATGAGCTTTGAAAGAACAGTAATAAAACATCTATCAGAATTATATCCTGATTTGAGTGAACACTTACTTGACATAAGAGATAATATGAAAGATTTAATGATACCATTTAAAAATCGAGAATATTATAACAAAGATATGCAAGGATCATATTCTATTAAATATGTACTACCAGCTTTATTCCCAGGTGACCCAGAATTAGATTATCACAATTTACCATTAATACATAAAGGAGATGAAGCATCTAATGCTTATTCTACTTTACATTTAAAACCAAAAAAAGAGCAAGAAGAAATAAGAAAAGGTTTACTAGTATACTGTGAATTAGACACTTATGCTATGGTAAAAATATGGGAAAAACTACAAGAAGTATTAGAAAGAAACGCGTAAAATATTTAATAAGATTAAACTATTATTTAAAAAAATATCTATTTATATAGATATTTTTTTCTAGTATAATTAAATTAAGGAGATAATAATATGCAAGAATTTGATGAAAGCAGTTTAAAAGCTAAAGTATCTAATATGATGGTTCAATTGTTAATAGCAATTACTAAAGAAAACTTAGATGATGTTTTACATTTTCTAAAAGAACAACCAAGAGAGTATGCAAAAAGCATTATTAATAAATTACAAACTAAAAAAGTCCATCAAGTATTTGATGAATTAAATATTAGTAGTATTTCTCTTGGTTTTGTAGAAGAAAAAGATAATGCTCTAATCTATAGTGCTATTGTTAACACTAAAAGTTTAAATTATAAAGTAGATAATAACAATAATATAGTAGAAGGTAATAATAGTTATCGAACAGATAAAACATACTATCTTAAATTAATTAAAAACAAACATACTAAAGAAGGTATTGTTCTAAGATGCCCTAGTTGTGGACATTCTATGGATGTTAATTATAGTGGTAAGTGTCCTTATTGTGACTCTATATTTAACCAAGAAGATTATGATTACCAAATATTAGAAATAAAAGAATAGAGGAGTAATAATATGAAAAAGTACATATTTCTGTTTATATTTGCTGTTACTCTTGTAAGTATAGTAGTAGTATATAAACCTAACTTACGAACAATAACAACCGATTCTGGTTGGGACTCTAGTTATAGTTCTAGTAGTAGTTCTAGTAGTTCAAGTGATTCTTTTAGTGATAATGATGGAGGTGGTTCATCAAATACACCGGATACTCTCTTTATTAATATGAATAACATTCAAATTATAATTATTGAAGTAGTAGTTTCAACAGCTGTTTTAATTATGATTGGTAAATTGTCTCATAATTGGAAATTGGCTATTATTGCAAGCATTATAAGAATAATCCCTTTTTTACCATTAGAATTATATAATGATGGTAGATGGTTAATGCTCAGTCTTTTTAGTTATATTCCATTGGCTATGATTATTTTAATAATTCTTTACTATAAAACTTCTAAAGCTAAGACTGAATTAGTTCAAAAACTTCTTATTGAATGCTCTGATGAAGAACTGCAAAAAACGGGTATTTCTAATAGAGAAGAATTTAAAAATGAATTATATAATATCTTTGTTGACATTCAAATGGCTTGGATGAATTTTGATTATGATGCTTTATCAAAACTATGTTCAAATGAATTATTTAGTAGATATAAAAGTCAATTAGAAGTATTAAAATCTAAACATGGTAAAAATATTATGAGTGATTTTACTCCAGTTAAAATTATTATTAATTCTGTTGCTGTTAATAATAATATGATCTTAGTAAATCTTTTCCTTGATGTTATATTCTATGATTATGTAATTGATACTATAACTAATCAAGTTACAAGAGGTACTAAAAATAAAAAATTAAATAATATGTATCACTTACAATATACCAAAAAAATTGATCCAATTGATACTTGCCCATCATGTGGTTCTAAGTTAACAGAATTAAAAGATAGTAAATGTCCATATTGTAATAGTACAATAATAAATAATAATCAAAACTTTGTTTTATCAAATAAGGAGATTATTTGGTTATAATATGATAAAAGTATTAAGTGTTAAAGAACCCTTTGCTTCTCTAATTGCTAGTAATATTAAACATATCGAAACTAGAAGTTGGAAAACTAATTATCGTGGGGAAATATATATTCATGCTTCTTTAACTATTAATCCTTTAAAAGGAAGAGATGAACTAAAAGAAATAGTAAAAGATCTTGAATTAAAACCATCATATATATTATGTAAAGCTAATTTAAAAGATTGTATATATATGGATAAAGAATTCTTAGATAAAATAAAAGAGGATCACCTTGAATATCTTTGTGGACATTATGAAGAAGGCCGTTATGCTTGGGTATTAACTGATATAAAAAGAATAAAACCTATAAGTGTTAAAGGTAAACTAGGTATTTGGAATTATGAAGATTTATAATCTTCATTTTTTTTAATAAACTTAGTATAATATTATTTAGGATAGATGGATATGAAAAAAATAATAAGTATATTTTTAATTTTTATAATACTATTACAATTAGGTACAAAGCCTATAAAGAGTTTTTCTGATAATAGTAATTTATTAGGCATTAAATATACAATATGGGATGATGATTACGAAGAAAAAGATACAATCACTCAAATAGTATATTATGGTATCTCTTTTATTATAGTTGGAACAATCTCCTTTCTAGCAATGAACTCCTTAAAAAAAAGTATGGGAGATACTAAACCAACAAAATCGGATTTACAATTTATTACTAGTATAGAAGACGTTGCAATAGAAAAGATTTACACTTATTTTTCTAATGAAAATATTAGTCAATTAAAAGAAAAACTATTCTTAAAATTTGTTGATTATAAAACATCTTATATGAAATATGACTATAATAGATTACAAGTATTATGTGATACAAGTCTTTATAATTATATAGTTAATGAATTAAATACTTTTAGACAAAATGGATATAATACTTATTCTCATTCATTTTTATTAAAAGCATCTAAAATAGGAGATATACACGAGGAAGGAAATCTAATAGTTACTTCCATCTATTTACAATTAAACTATTATAATTATGTAGAAGATAGTAATAAAAATGTTATTGCTGGCAAAAAACTTGAACCAATAGAAGAATGTTTAAAAATAGATTATATTATTACAAAAAACAAAGATAATATTTCTTGTCTAAATTGCGGAAAAAAAGTATTCTTAGAAAAAAATGGTAATTGTCCTTATTGTGGAGCACCAGTTACTATTGATGCTCCTGATTATAAACTAAGAAGTATTACCAAATGTGAGTGATTAGAAAGGATGAAAAGGATGAATAAAGATTATGCTGTAGTATTTGCTGGTGGTGGAACTAAAGGTTCCTATCAAGTAGGAGTAATTAAAGCGCTAAAAGAGTTAAAAATAAATATTACTGCTGTTTCTGGTACATCTATTGGTGCTATAAATGGTGCTTTAGTTGTCCAAGGTGATGAAGATAAACTAGAAAACATTTATAGTAATATAAGAATGCAAGATGTCTTAAAAATAAGTGAAAAAAGAAAAATATCTTCTAATGCCAATATTCTTGAACCTAAAAACGTTTTTAAACTTATTGAAGAATATATCTCTAATAAAGGTATTTCTAATGAGCCATTAAAAAGAATATTAGAAGATAATATCGATTTAGATAAATTATACTCTTCTAAAATAGATTTTGGTCTTATTACTTATGATACAAAAAAGAAAAAAGGTGTTGAATTATACAAAGAAGAAATACCTCGAGATAAAATGATAGAGTATTTATTAGCATCTTCTTGCTTCCCAATTTTTAAACCTCAAAAAATAGGAGATAATAAATATTTAGATGGTGGTTTATCTAATAATATGCCAATATCGTTACTTATCAAAAAAGGCTACAGCAATATTATTCTAATCGACGTAATGGGTTTAGGATTAATAAAAAGAAACAAAGCTAATGACATATTCTTCAAAGTAATCAAACCTGATGAAGATGTAGTCGGATTATTTGACTTTGAACATGATAATATTATGAAAAGTATAACATTAGGATACTTAGATACCTTAAAAGCTTTTAATAAATTAGTGGGAAATTATTATTATTTTCCTAAAGAAGAGTTTATAAAACTATTAAATGATTTTACACTAAAAGAAATCTATGGCTTAGAATATGCTGCTAAATCATATAAAATGGATCGCTTTCGTAAGTATTCGTCAAAAGAATTCTTAAAAGAATTATTATCATATTATGAAGAAGAAGTAAAAAATTATAAAAAGCTAAAAAAAGATATAACAAATATCAGTAATATTAAGAAGATATTTTCTGAAGGATATAAATTTGCTTTGATAGAAGATATATCTAACAACTATCCATCATTTTTAACAACCTATAAAGGTTTATTTAGTAAATATCTAGATGCTTCTAGATCACTATATATTTTATCTAAGATTAAGTGAACTTAACTAAGTTCACTTAATCTATGCTATAATTAACAAGAGGTGAACATCATGAAAAACACTTGGTATAAATTAGACAACGTTGGTACATTTTATGCAAGTTTAACAAACAAAAAAATTCCAGGGGTATTCAGATTTACAGCTACTATGATAGAAGATGTTGATAAAGCAATCCTTTTAGAAGCCTTAAAAAAAACCATCTCTCTATTACCTAATATAAACGTATCTTTAAAAGCTGGTTTTTTTTGGTATTATTTAGAACAATCAAATGAAGAGGTAGCAGTTTTAGAAGACAATGGTAACGTTTGTTCTCGTATTTATACTTCTAAATATCCTCGTTTATTTAGAGTTACATATTATAAAAAAAGAATAAACTTAGAATTATCCCATGTACTTTCTGATGGAAGGGGAACTCTAGAAATTTTCAAAGTATTAATAAATAGTTATATAGCTTTAAAATATAATATAGAGATAAATGTTAATGAAACATCATCTTCACTACTTGAGAAAGTTGAAGACTCTTTTGATAAATATTATAAAAAAGGTAAGAAAGCTAAAAACAATAATAAAAATATCTATAGATATAATAAGATTAAACTAACTAACAATCGTATTAACTTCTATGAAGTTCATCTAAATTCTAAAAAGCTATTAGAAATAGCTCATAAATATAATGCTACTATCACTTCGTTTCTAATTAGTGTTATTATTTATTGTATAAAAGAAGAAATGAAAGAAAGAGAGCTATCTAAAAATATAAAAATTGATATACCAGTTGATTTAAGAACAATATATAAGTCTTCTACATTAAAAAACTTCTTTGCTTTATCAACAATTACTTATAAAGTTCCAAGTAAAGATACAAAAATAGAAGATATAATAAAATATGTTAAAAAATATTTAAAAGAGAATTTAACTGAAGAGCAATTATCTCCACGTGTTAATAAAATGGAAGGCTTTGAAAAGCTAATTGCTGCTAGATTATTGCCTTTAATTATAAAGGAAATAGGAATAAATGTAATAGATTTCTTTACTAAAAAACTAAACACAACTATAATATCTAACGTCGGAATTGTAACTTTTCCCAAAGAATGTGAAAAGTATATAGATAATATTAGTTGTTTATCTACAACAGAAAATTTCCAATTCACAGCAATAACATATAAAGATAATCTATGTATTGGAATATCTTCTCGTTACTATCATAATAATATAATCAAGAATCTTATTAGATACTTAAAATCTTTAGATTTAGAATTATTAGTAAATACAAATGAGGTATAAATATGAAAAAATGTAATAGTTGTGGTATAAACATTAATACAAATTATGATTATTGCCCATTTTGTCAAGATAAACTAGTTGGTGAATCATTCTCTTACTATCCTAAATATAAAAGAAAAAAAATGCCTAGCATTTTTAAAATAATTGTATTTATATCACTTATAGCTGGCATTATAATAGGATTCATAGACTATAATATTAATTCTACATTCACTTGGAGTATTTATTGTTTCTTAGGATTACTATCTAATATTATTATTAATTTTAGTATCTTTCATAGCGAAAAAGATATCCACAATTCAATAATAGGATATAGCTTAGTATTAATACTAATAGCTCTTATTTGGTATTTTAAAACAAAATTTAATATTATCTCTAATTTAATAATTCCTATTATATGTATCTTTATTATGTTATATACATGTTGTATGTCATTCTTTACTAAAATAAAACCTTTATCCTATTTATCAATTAATATATTAGTAATACTAATTCCAATATTATTAGTATTAAGACATTATACTACTAATAACATTCTAAGTTACTTAGCAATATTAATCTTTATAATAATCTTTATTGCTTTATATTTCTTCCGTCATGATGAACTTAGAGAAGAATTAATAAAGATATTTAGAATATAGGTGAAATATGTATAAAGACAATATAGAATTAGTAAAAAAAATATTTACTCTAATAAATCTCCCTTATAAAGAAGAAAATATAGAAGATGCTTTTCTATTCTTAGATCAGTATACTATATATTTTTTAAATCTAAGAGATTTATTAGAACAAGAAGATGCTTACTTAGTAGATAAACTAAATAAACAAGTAGAATACTATAATATGGTAGCCAAAGAGATAAATAATAATTCTTTTGAAGAAGTACTAGATAATAAAATATCTAACTTAAAAAAGAAGTATAAAGAAATGTTAAAATATAAAAATAAAAAATATGATCCAACATTATCTTTTAAAGAATTATCTACTACAGTATCTAACTATTATAATTATTATGCTTATAATATTGAAATATCCTATCAAGCAGCTATAAGTAATACTCTATATAATAGAAGAAATGATTATAAAACCAATATAACAGATATTGAAAGAATAATATTATTAGAAGATACTCTTAATAAGTTAGATAACTACCAAGAACATGCTTATGATTATAAAGACTTTGAATTAGAAGACAATCAAACTTTTGAAGATTTACTAGATTTAGAAGATCTTAAGTATGAAGAACTATATAAAGAAATACTAGATTATCATAATATTGAATATAATGAAGGAGATAATTACGAAGAACTAGCTACTATCTATTATCCACCTTTAAAAGACATACTTAAAATAGTCCATTCTGCATCGCTACATAGTGGTACTTATATAGACATTTTAGATACTATGGAAAAATACTATAACAAGATTAAAGAAGATTATAAAAATTATTAAAACCAAGTTTGTTTAAACTTGGTATTTTTAATTATTTACTTTGAGTTATATAAATAATCGTAGACAACCTGTTATAGTAGTTTTATAATAAAAAACTAATTAAGAAAACTACAAGAGAAGAGGAATAATTAAATGCCAAAAATACCTTGTATATTTCCAACTATACCTATGCTGGAAGAATTTAAAAAAATATTGAATCCCTAACACCAGTAGAATTACTCTTGTTAGAAAAATATTTTAAATTTTTCCAAAATAAAAAAATTTAAAATATATATTAATTAGGTTGGGATTGGCAATTTAAATAGTGTATTTGAGTTGTATAAATGCCCAACCGCTTATTGGATATCTGCTATAAGTTATCACTTACTTATACAGATGTCTTTTCATTTAAATAATAATGATTTAATGATAACGAATAAAACCCAAAAGCAAGACAACTCTCAAATGCACTTTTTAAAGTAGAATACTGGTTTATATTTTGTTATAATAGTACATAATAGAGGTGTTCATATGAAATATCTAAAATACCTATTAATACTACTATTTATACCATTCCTAGTCCTAGCAGAAGAATGTGATGTTTCTAATATAACAATAACTTCTATGAAACCAAATAAGATAGAAGGTAATACTGAAGTAATAAGTGAACCAACATTCGAAGATAGAACTATAAAACTAAATTTAAAAATGTATGATGTTGGAGATTCTATTAGTTATGATATGACAATTAAAAATGATTCAGAAGAAGACTATATGATAGATGAAGATACCTTTAAAACTAATTCTAACTATATAGAATATACTTTAAAAACAAAAGATAATACTAATGTAGTAAAAGGAAATAGTACTAAAGAAGTATCACTAATAGTAACATATAAAAAAGAAGTAGAAGATGATAAATTAACTAATAATAAATTCAATGCTTCTAATACATTAAAACTATCATTAAATACAAGTGAAAAAGAACAACCACTAGATATTATTACTACTGATAATATAAAAGAATCATTAGATCCACAAGAAGTAAAAAATCCAATCACTAGTGTGTCTAGTATGTTGTTAATAAGTACAATCTTATTAACAACAATACTAATAATATATATACTAATAAAGAGAAAAAACAAATATACAAAATATCTATTAATTGTGTTATCTATGATACTAATACCTACAGTATATGCCATATGTACATGTGACATAGAAGTAGAGTCAACTATAGAAATAGAAAAAAATCAAAAACTATTTGATACTGTAGTGGGATTATCAAAGGTGGATAATGCCTGTGTTACTAAATATGAAGGAGAAGTAACCGACGAAGTAGGTAAAACGGTAGCTGCAACAAATGTCTATTATGATAAATGTGTAGATAAAAGAAATGTAATATTTGGAGGATTTTGTTGGCAAGTAATCAGAACAACTGAAACTGGCGGAACAAAAGTTATATATAATGGTGAAGCAGTTGATGGTAAGTGTGAAAGTACTAGAGAAAGGCATATTGGTTACGAAGGTGACTCCGACCTACAAACAAATATGAGTGGTGAATATCTATATGGTTCATCAATTACAATTGATAAAGAAACAAAATCATTTGTCTTAAATGATACCTTTTCTGAGGAATGGTCGGAATCAACATTTGATAGGTTAATAGGCAAGTTTACTTGCAAAAACTCAACAGGCAAATGTAAAGCTGTATATAGTATAAGCGCCAAATATTCAAACCAAAACGCTTATGCATTAAAGATTCATTATGGAAATGTTTCTTACGATGTAATTGGGAACAACGCATATAATCATTATGGATTATCTCCAGCAATGGTCGGATATATGTTTAATAATGTATATGAAGTTCAAAAGTATAACACATATCGTTCACCAACACACAAGCTTTCTTCGGCATTTACATATGATAGCGAAACAGGAAAATACACGCTTTCAGGAATTACTAAAAACGTGGATTTGTATCGAAAATATAATCAAATATCAGATACACACTATACTTGTTGGAATGAAACTGGAGAATGTGATACCATATCCTATATTTATCAAACCGATAACAATAGTGTTGATTATATTAATATTACAAATGGAAAGAGTATAACCGATGCTTTAGATGATATGTTATCAAATAATGATGTGAATAAATATAATTCGACTATGAAGGGTATAATAGATTCATGGTATGCTCAAAATTTAAGTACTAAAACAGATATGTTAGAAGATACTGTGTACTGTAATAATCGAACCATTGCTGATTTAGGTTCTTGGAATCCAAATGGTGGAGACTATACATCAAATTTGCTTTTTACCGATTATTATGGTTCTAATAATATATCGTGTTTACGGGAAACAGATCAGTTTTCTTTAACAAATAATAAAGCTCAATTAACTTATCCTATTGGACTTTTAACTAGTGGAGAATACTATAATTTGCGGATGCCACAAGAAA
This sequence comes from uncultured Bacillota bacterium, assembly GCA_946611635.1. Lineage (GTDB taxonomy): Bacteria > Bacillota_I > Bacilli_A > RF39 > UBA660 > Coprovivens. The sequence continues at coordinate 18,742 of CAMODW010000008.1, forward strand.
CAAATGAGTTACCAAGTTCAGAATACTATTATTGGAGTATGTCTCCCAAATATTTTTCCATAGATTCATTTGCTTTCTTGAATAGTGACTATAGCAATTGGAGTTTAGATAATCGTATAGGTGTTCAAAGTAATACTGGTGTACGACCTGCTATATCTTTAAAATCATCTTTGCAAATTGTATCTGGAACCGGTTCCGAAACTGACCCTTGGGTAATAAAAGAGTAAAAAGTGACAGAAATACCGAAAAACCTTGCAATTATAATATTTTGTGTTATAATCAAGTTACAGATTTAAGTGGGCGTAATATCCCACTTTTATTATTAGTCTAATGTGAGGTGAGTTATGGATAAAATATTAAATAAAATTAGAGCATCTATTGAAGAACCAATGCAAAAAATGAATATAATGATTACTAATATTGAATATGTAGAAGAAGGGAATTATAACTTCCTTCGTATAGAATTAGATAAAGCTAGTGGTTTAGATTTAGATACGATAGTAGAAGCTACTAATATAATAAATCCTATAATAGATGAACTAGATTTAATAGATGATTCATACATCTTAGATATTATAAGTAAAGAAAAAGGAGATAATTAAAATGCCAAGAAAAAAACAAGCAGTAGAAGAATACAACCAAATGAATCCAGAAGAATTTATTAAAGCTGTAAAACTTATTAATAAAGAAAAAGGTATACCAGAAGATACTATTTTTGAAGCTATGGAAGTTGCCCTAGCAACAGCTTATAAGAAAAATTTTGATTCAAAGACTAATGTTAGAGTAGATATTAATAGAACTACTGGAGAAATAAAAGTTTATTCTTATTATGTAGTTGTTCCTGAAATAGATGAAGGAGATACTACAATAGATGAAGAAGGAAACGAAGTAGATGTACCACCTGAAATAAATATTGATGCTCAAATACTACTTGAAGACGCTAGAGAAATGGTTCCAGATATAGAAGTAGGAGAGAGAATAGAAAGAGAAGTTACTCCAAAAGATTTTGGTCGTGTTGCAACTGGTACAGCTAAACAAGTACTTACTCAAAAGATGCGTGAAGCAGAAAAAAATCTTATAATTGAAGAATTCCAAGATAAACAAGATGAAATGTTAGTTGGAACTTTAGCTATGGAAGATACAAGAAATTATTATGTAGAACTTGGACATACTAGAGGTATTCTACCTAAATCAGAAATTATTCCTGGAGAAGAATTAAAAATGGGTAACAGTATTAGAGTTTATGTTACAAAAGTTGAAAATAATAATAAAGGACCATTAATTCTATTATCAAGAAAACACTTTGGATTTGTAAAAAGATTATTTGAATCTGAAATACCTGAATTACAAGATGGAACTTTAGTATTACATGCTGTAGCTCGTGAAGCAGGAATACGTAGCAAAGTAGCAATTGAAAGCTTAGATCCTCGTATTGATGCAATCGGATCATGTATAGGAGAAAAAGGATCAAGAATTGGTTCAATCTTAAAAGAACTTAATGGCGAAAAAGTAGATTTAATCGCTTATAGCTCTGATCCTGCTGAATTCATTCAAAATGCCTTAAGTCCTGCTAAAAATATTATTGTAAATATAATAGATCCTATGAAGAAAGAAGCTTTAGCTATTGTTGATGAAGATAATCTATCACTAGCTATTGGTAAAAGACATTCTAATGTAAAACTTGCTGTAAGACTTACTGGATATAAAATAGAAATTAAGACACTACAACAAGTAAATGAAGAAGGAAATAACTAGAGAGGTATAAAAATGAAAAAAATACCAGAAAGGACCTGTGTTATAACACACGAAAAGTATCCTAAAAAAGAACTTATACGTGTTGTTAAAAACAAAGAAGGAGAAGTATTTATAGATACAACTGGTAAAGCTAATGGAAGAGGAGCTTACTTAAAAAAAGATATTGAAGTAATAGAGAAAGCTTCCAAATCTAAAGCTTTAGATAGAATTTTAGAAATAGAAGTACCAGATAGTATCTATGAAGAATTAAAAGAATTAATAAAATAGAAAGTTGTGGTGAAGAGTTTATGATGAGTGTTAAAGAATATGCTTTAGATACTAATCACTCCGTAGCAGAAATCTTAAAGAAGTGTGGGGAATTAGGTATAAATGCTAAAAATGCTAATGATGAATTATCAGAAGATGATATTATTATTCTTGATAATACAATCAATTTAATTAGTACTGATACCGATACTACTTTAGATGAACTAGATGACATTGAAGAAGATGTTGAAGAATTAGTACAAGCTAATAACTTAGATAAGAACTTTGGTAATAATTCCAGTAAAAAACAAAAGTTAAAAAAGAAAAGCCAATTACAAAGTTCAAAAGATGAATACATGTCTAAAAGAAAAGAAATGTATAAACATAAAGAAAAATTAATGAGTAATAAATCTTCTGAAGATAATGTTGTTTTATATAAAGAAGGAATGACAGTTCAAGAACTTGCCGAAAACTTAAATGTAAGTGGATCAGAACTAGTAAAAAAACTAGTATCATTAGGTTTAATGTTATCATTAAGCGCTAGTATTGATTTTGATACAGCTTCTTTAATAACCATGGATTATAATAAAACCCTAAAAAAAGAAGAAACTCAAGATATATCAAATTTTGAAGAATATGAAATAAATGATTCTGTAGAAAATTTAACACCAAGACCTCCAGTAGTAACAATAATGGGACATGTTGACCATGGTAAAACAACTTTACTTGATACTATTAGAAAAAGTGCAATTGTTGATTCTGAATATGGTGGAATAACTCAAGCAATTGGAGCTTATCAAGTAGAAAAAGATGGACATAGAATAACTTTTATAGATACACCAGGTCATGCTGCATTTACTGAAATGCGTGCTCGTGGAGCTTCCGTAACGGATATCGTAATAATAATAGTAGCTGCTGATGATGGTGTTATGCCACAAACAGAAGAAGCTATAGATCATGCTTTAGCTGCTAATGTACCTATTATTGTTGCAGTTAATAAAATAGATAAACCAGATGCTAATCCTGAAAAAATAAGAACGGAAATGGCTGAACATAATATAACTCCAGAAGAATGGGGCGGAAATGTACCATTTGTAAATATTTCAGCTAAATCAGGACAAGGAATAGATTTACTTCTTGAAACAATTTTAGCAATTTCAGAAGTACAAGAATTAAAAGCTAATCCAAACCGTTATGCTTTAGGAACAGTAATAGAAAGTAAGATGGATAAAAATGTTGGTGGAGTAGCATCATTATTAATCCAAAATGGAACATTACGTATTGGAGATCCTCTTGTTGTTGGAACAACTCATGGTAAAGTAAGAACTATGAAAAATGATCAAGGAATTTCAATTGTTGAAGCCGGGCCATCAACACCAGTAGAAATAACAGGTTTACAAGGCAACCCTTCAGCTGGAGATAAATTTATGGCCTTTGAAACTGAAAGTGAAGCTAAAAATGTAGCAGAAAAAAGAGCTATAAAAGCTAAAAATCAAAAATTCTCTAAACAAGCAATTTCATTAGATAACTTATTTGCATCTATTGATGCTGGCATAAAAGAAATAAATGTAATAGTAAAAACAGATGTAAGAGGATCTGAAGAAGCTGTTAAAAATGCTTTAGATAAAATAGATGTATCTGGAGTAAAAATCAAAGTAATACGTAGTGGAATAGGAACTATTACTGAAAGTGATGTAGTACTTGCTCAAGCATCATCTGCTATCATCTTAGGATTCTGCGTTCGTCCTTCAAACTCAACTAAAGATATGGCTAAAGAATATGGTGTAGATATAAGACTATATACTATTATTTATAAATTAGTTGAGGATATGGAACAAGCTATGAAAGGTGTTCTAGATCCTGAATATGAAGAAAAAGTAATAGGAACAGCTCAAGTAAGACAATTATTCAAATTCTCTAAAGTAGGAACTATTGCTGGAGTATATGTAACAGATGGCTTAGTTAGAAATGGTGCTAATGCTAGACTAATTCGTGATGGTATTGTTGTAGTAGAATCAAAAATAGCTACTCTTCAAAGAGAAAAAGACCAAGTTAAAGAAGTTAAAAATGGTTATGAATGTGGATTAACTTTAGATAAATATTCTGATATAAAAGTAGATGATACAATCGAAGTTTATGAAGAAGTGGAGATTAAAAGATGAATCAAATAAAATTAAAAAGAATTGCTTCTTCTATTAGTCAGGAACTAAGTTTAATCTGTGCTACAGAAGCTCATGATTCTTTATTAAAAAACATTACTATTACAGGAGTAGAAGTTACTAATGATTTATCTTTAGCTAGAGTATATTTTACTTCTCAACTAGAAATGGATGAAAAAGAATTAGAAAAAAACTTAAATGATGATACAGCAGGATATTTAAGAACTCAAATAGCTAATAGAATAGATATTAGACATACACCTAAAATAAGATTTATCTTTGATAAATCTATTGAATATGGAAATAATATAGAACAAAAAATAAAAGAAATACATGAAAAAGATTCTAGTTTAAACTAGAATCTTTATTTTTTGTATTACTAATGTTTCATAGAGAAGACTATACCCTCATCATAACTGGATCTATATGTTCCATCTGAGGAGCTTGTAAAACTCTCTGTAATAGTTTGACTATCAACAAAAGCAGCATTACCATTTTTATCTATATATGGAACTTGTCTAATATAAGCTGAATAAGGAGCAACTTCTAATGTAGCTAATTCCAAAACACTTCTAAGACCAAGATTTTCAACACCATCAAAATCTTCTATAGTATATCTTACTCCATTTATATCAAAGCCTTGTCCATATAATAAACTAGCTAAACATTGATAATAAGAATAAGTTAAATTCATAGCTTCTTCTTTACTTACACTAGATAGTATTCTCTTATGTAAATCATCTAAGTAATCAACAACTACAAATGCATTATAATCTTGACTAGGTAAAACGGTATAAGTTAAATCTAAACTATAATTCCATACTGGCAAAAAACTATTATCTTCACCGCTTTGAGCTCTACAATATGCATTATATTTTCTTTTATATTTATCGCTATTTAGTACAGCTAAATAAAATCTATCTAAATCCTTCATTTGAGTTTTGATTTCAGAATCATCATCACACTTATATTCACCATTCATTACTTCAATATATCTAGATATATCTTCGGCAGTATATGCTTCATACTGATCCGGTACGTACTTTAAATAATAAGCACCTGTTTTTTCATAGAAATTCGCTATTATAGCAGCTCTTTCACCTTCAGTTAATCCTCTTTGTTCATTGCTATCATAGGTAACATCTTTTTGTATGCTTTCTCTTTCACCAACGATTTCTATATCCTTATAATCATTGGCTTCTGTATCTTTTTGTTCTTCTTCAAAAGTAATATCTTGATCAGATTCTTGACTTGTCTTAGGTTTAAAATTAGGTAAATCAGGCATATATTTCTTTAATGCTCCTTTATTAGCCCAAACTGCTCCACCAATTAGAAGTGTTAATGCTGTAATACAAAGTATAACATTTTTTCTATTTTCTCGTCTTTCTAATTTTCTTTCTTCTTCATCAAAATCACGATAATCCATTTTTATACCCCCCTCAGTTTTTAAAGCTTCTTTTATAAAGTCAATAAAATTGTATTATAATACTTAATAATAGTCAAATTTTGCCTATTTCATGAATTGTGTTAAAATGTAACAGGAGAAGGGGGATTTATAATGGCGATAAGAACAAAATATGGAGATATAACTTCAGCAGAGAAAGATTATGCACTTGAATTATTACATAAAAAAGTACCAATAAAAGAAGTTGCTAGATTAACAGGTTTAAATCATAATGAAGTACTTTCAATATGTTTTAATAATGGTATTATAGTAAGAAAAAATCAACTACCTTTTTGCAGATTAAAAGATCGAGAAATCTTAATATATTCTGATTTTCACTCTGGCGGTAGATATGAAAGGCCAACATATAAAAACAAAATAAAGCAATATGCTAAAGAACACAATATTAGAACATTGATTAATTGTGGGGATGAATTTCAATCAAATATAGAGCCATTTTATCATGATGTAAGATGGCAGACAAATGCTGCTAAAATGGCAAGAGTAGAAAAACATCTTACTACATATTTAGTTGGTGGAAACCATGATTATGACGCCATTATTAAAAATCCTGAATTGGGAGAAATAATTGAAAGAAGAAAAGATATAGTATTTGCTGGTTTTAGAATAGCTTATTTTGAATGGCAAGGTCATTTAATCAAATTCTATCATCAAATACATGATTTAGATATTGCAATTCCAAATGTAGAAACTGAAATTATATTTGAAGGAGGCCATCATTATTATATGGCAAAAAATTTTACTTCAAAAAGTAGTTTAAAAAGAACTAAAGCATATGTTCCTCCATCTTGTGATGATATAAGAAAGCCTGGAGCAGTACCAGGATTCCTAGTAGCTTCCCTTGATAATAACGAATTAAAAATTAGAGTAAATACATTTAGAAGAGATCCAAAAAGTAGAAAAGGAGCAACTATTACTGAAACAGGGGTACAATATTCTAGAAAACTAAATAGATAACGAGGTGTTCATATGAATGGTATTATCATTATTAATAAAGAACAAGGGTTAACATCAAGAGATGTAGTAAACAAATTAACTAAAATACTTAATACCAAAAAAATCGGACATACAGGAACTTTAGATCCTATCGCTAAAGGAGTATTAGTAGTAACTGTTGGTAGAGCTACAAAACTTTGTGAATTATTAACAAGTGAATATAAAGAATATATAGCTACAATGAAATTAGGTATAGAAACAGATACCTTAGATATTACTGGTAACACTATTAAAGAAAAAGAATACAATGTAAATGTAGATAAAATAAAAGAAGTACTAAAATCATTTTTAGGTAAAAGTATTCAAGAAGTACCCAAATATTCAGCCATAAAAATAAACGGAAAAAAACTATATGAATATGCAAGAAATAATATTGATATAGAAGTTCCTAAAAGAGAAATAGATATTAAATCAATTGATTTAATATCTTATAAAGAAGATACAATAACTTTTAAATGTACAGTATCTAAAGGAACTTATATAAGAAGTTTAATAAGAGATATAGCTTATAAACTAAATACTGTAGGAACTATGACTGATTTAATAAGAACTAAACAAGGTAATTTTGCTATAGAAAACTCTAATACTATAGAAGATATAGAGAATAATAATTACAAACTTATTACTTATGAACAAGCTCTAAATAATTATGAAATAGTAAATATAGATGATAATACTTATAATAAAGTAAAAAATGGTGGAATAATAAATAAAGATTTTAAAAATAAAATAGCTTTACTAAAATATAAAGATGATATTATAGCAATATATAAAGAATATGTTAAAGATGTTACTAAAGCTAAACCATATATAATGTTGATAACTAACTAGTTATCAACTTTTCTTTTCTTGAATAAAAGTAATAATAATAGTATAATCTTCTATGTAAGTTAATACTTACTATGGAGGAAAATATGAAACAAAGAGTAATTAGTGCAATAGTTGCTGCAATTATCGTAATACCACTATTCTTACTAGGAGGATGGGTCTTTAATGCTGGAGTAGTTGCTTTAGCAGCATTAGCATATTTTGAAATAATAAAACTAAAAGAAAGCCATAATAAATTATCTAATAATATAAGAATAATTGGCTTCTTATGCTTAGAATTAATAGTACTAAGTGGTTTTGATATTGGCTTTTCTATTAATGGTTTAACTAATTTATCAATTGGAATAACAATACTATTACTATTAACACCTTCCATATTTGATGAGAAGGGAAAATATACTACTAGAGATGCATTATACTTAATAGGTTTTATTATCTTTATAGGTTTATTCTTAAATTTATTAGTAGTAACTCGTAACCAACCAGGAGGTCAATGGTTGTTATTATACTTACTATTAATCGCTATATTAACAGATACCTTTGCTTATATAATAGGTCGTTTAATAGGTAAACATAAATTAATACCTAGTGTATCGCCTAAAAAAAGTATCGAAGGATGTGTAGCTGGTACTTTAATGGGAACAATAATACCAGTTGTTTACTATCAAATGGTAATAAGTAGTAACTTAAATATAGTATTAGTAATCATTATGACCTTAGTACTAAGTATATTAGGTCAATTAGGAGATTTATTTTTTAGTAAAGTAAAAAGAGAAAATAAAATTAAAGACTTTTCTAATATTATGCCTGGTCATGGAGGCATACTTGATCGTGTAGATAGTTTAGCTTTCATTACTATTGGATATGTAGTAATTGTTAATATAATTAATTTAATAGTATAAGGTGATAAAATGGGAACAATATTAAACATATTATTATTCATTTTTATTTTAGGTATCCTCGTATTTGTTCATGAATTTGGACATTTTATGACTGCTAAAAGAAGTGGAGTATATATTTATGAATTTTCTATAGGTATGGGACCTGAAATAAAATCTATAAAAGGAAAAGATGGAGTTAAATATTCAATTAGAGCTTTACCACTTGGTGGTTATGTCCAAATGGCAGGAGAAATATATGAAGATGATGATACTAAAATAATACCTAAAGAAAAATTTATGTGTAATCGTCCTTGGTACCAAAGATTAGTTATCTTAGTTGCGGGAGTATTTAATAATTTCTTATTAGCTATTATAATTCTAATTACTATTGGAGCAATATGGGGAAGTCCAACACTAACACCTGAAGTTGGTGAAGTAAAAGAAGGATATCCTGCTGCAAAAGCTGGAATGCAAAACGGAGATATAATTAAATCAATTAATGGTAAAAAAACAACTACATGGGATAAAGCTCAATTATTACTATTAGTAAAAGATAAAGATGGTATCTATGAAATAGAAGTAGAACATAAAAATAAAAAAGTAGAAACTTTAAAAATAAAACCTAAAGTAATAAAAGATGAACAAGGTAATAAAAGCCAAGTATTTGGTATTACTACTACGGGTGAAATAAGACATGGTTTTCTAAATGCTATTAAATATGGATTTGAAAAATTCTGCTCTACAATAGATCAAATGTGGCTAACAATAGTAAGTTTATTTAATGGTAGTATTTCTGTTAAATCATTATCTGGTCCTGTAGGAATATATACAGTAGTAGGAGCATCTAGAAAATCTGGAATCCAAAGCGTATTATTCCTAATTGCCTATCTAAGTATGAATTTAGGTTTAATGAATATTCTACCAATACCAGCTTTAGATGGCGGACATGTTTTATTCTTACTAATTGAAAAAATAAGTGGTAGAAAGATTAATGCTGAAGTAGAAAGCAAAATAACAGTATTTTTCTTCTTCTTATTAATAGCTTTAATGATTTATATATCAATTTTTGATGTTATTCGAATTTTTAGCTAAAATATTGCAAAAAGTATTTGCAAAACAAACTATTATATGCTATTATTTACTTAGTCATTTTTTAATGACTAAGTTATTCATGGCGCTGTAGCTCAGTTGGCTAGAGCAACCGGTTCATACCCGGTAGGTCGTGTGTTCGAATCACACCGGCGCTACCATTTAATAATAAAATTCGAACTCTTATAGAGTTCGTTTTTTTATAAATAAACCGAATAATGATTTTAAAGACATAACTATCTATGCTCTTATCAGTAGATATAATATATTTAAAATAAGAACTAGATGAAAATAGTATTCATTTAAAAACTATTTAAAAAAATGATAAAGTGCTATAATAAACGTGACTAAAACTTGTGATAGTTATTATTAGGAGGTATAAATAATATGAGTAACAATGAATTAAAGAGCATAATCAATAATTTAGACAATAAAGGTAAAATGCATCTAATTGAGGGCGCGACTTCAAAACAAATTGCTAATTTTGAAAAAACAAATGGAGTTAAATTACCACAACAATTTAAAGATTGGCTAGAATATTTTGATGGTGGAGAATTATTCTTACCTGCGGGAATTCAATTATATGGTGTTGCCCATAAACCATTAATTGAAATTGGCAATATATGGGAAGTATCCGATTCAAATTCAAACTATTTGACTATTGGAGCACTTTCAAATGGCGATCCAATATTATGTGAAAAAAACAATGAACGAATTTCAATATTTAATCACGAAAAAAGAAAAATTGAAGAAAACGAAGTTTATTCGAATTTTTACGAATTTTTAAATGCTTTACCAGATATATTAGGCATTGATTAAAACATTTTATATTCAATAAAAAGAAATATTTACTCAAGCAAAATTATAATATATAGTCCTTAAAAATATTTTTTGTAGCGAAAATTATGTTATAATAATTAACTATATTAAGGAGGGTTTTATGAAAATTGTAAATATAGACGGGGTTCAATGTGTTGTTCTTGAAGAAGGTGAAAAAATATATATAACTACACCAAATAAAGTAAACCAAAGCAAAATAGAAATAAAAGGTGAAAGTGAGAAGTTAGATATTTTGGGAAATTCTTCTATTGTCAATGCTATACGTGGAGAAGGAATGCTTGAAAAAGTATGTATATCTCCAGCAATATTATCATCAGAAGAAATTATCAAAAAGTGTGATTTATGGCTTGATATGTTTAAACAAGTTCATGATGCATTTAAAAAACTAGTTCTAATGGATAAATATAGAGAAAAACAAGTAACTATGGAATTATCTTTTCCAATTTTCCCCAAAATTACTGACAGAGATGATAAAGGAAGAAGAATTAGATTAAATTTAAAACAATATAGTAAAACTCTTAATGAAGGTGTTACTATTTCAATTGATGAGGCAAATGAAGATGTATATTCATATTTAGTTGCTAGTGCTTTAGATTATTATGTATCACAAAATCTTAAAGGTCAACAAATTGATATGATGGATTTTAACAGCATTTTATATTCTAATAAAAAGCATAAACGAGGTACACCAGTTCCAATGCTAGCGCGTTTAGGTTCGTTAACTGAATCACCTAAATACCGTGAAATAGTTACTAAAATATTAATTAATCATAACGTAGGTGAATCATCTGAACAACTAATTGCTAATTTAAGAAATAAGATTTCTAATCAACAAATTAGTGATAGAATGGATTCGGATATTAACAATTCATCCGTTCAATACAAACTTATTTTAGAAACCTTAAATCCTAAAAAGTTACAGTAAAGATTGCTGCTTTTTCTATAATTTAGTAAAACATATATAGTGATTAATAATTTATCAAATAATCCTTATATTTTGTACGTAATATTTAACTTTATTGTTTTAAAAAAATAGAGTTCGGACTATATGTTCGGATTTTTTTCTTGATATAAAAAAATAATATAATATAATAAAACATAGTTTGTAAACACAACTAAGTATTAAGGAGAGATTATAATGCAAGATGTAAGCGGTTTTATTTTAGAAGGAATATACCTTAAATTGTATGAACTTGATAGAAATTATGGTAATGGTTGTATATCATTTTTACAAGCTGACTTAGATAAACAAGCTGAGTGTTTTAAAAGAATACTATCAGAATACGAAGATATAGATACAGGCAATCTTTTTTCTCTAACCCCAGTATCTGAAAACTATGATTACTACCGAGCTTATTTATTTCAAAACACATTTCGTAATTCACAAGGAGCATATTTAGATGAAGCAACTCATAAACTTGTATTCTGCTTTAGTGATTACTATGTTAAAAAAAGGTTAAAAGAACTAGAAAAGTATGAGGAACCAATCACAAAATGTGCAAAAACATATGCAGAAGAATACTTAGGCTATGTAGATTTCTCTGATTTATCAGAAACTCAAGAAAATGGTATATGTTATAAAATAGGACAATAAGTAGAGATGAATTTGTATAAAAAAAATATGCATGATATAATAACCCCCGTTTGATTGAGGGGATTTATATGGAAAAATATTATCATTTTACCAAATATGAAAATTTGGAAAGTATATTAAATAAAGGACTTATTCCACAAGTCGGTGATAGAAGTAAAAGCATCGGCGAACAAAGAGTAGCTGTATTTCTTTCAAAAGATATAATTCCGACGCTTCTTATGCAATATTGTATATTTATAAATTATACCACCTATAGCAATGAACAAACGGTGCAAATAATAAATAATATGTATGATATTGCTACTAAAAAATTAAAAGATAATGGGGAACATTTTGATTCGATTATAGAAGAGCAAGGATATAATTTGATTTTGATGTGGAAAAATCTATGCGATGCCTTTGCAGAATATAAAACATTTAAAGATTATATAGGAGAAGGAGTCTTTTTGTGTGTGGAGGGTATCGATAAAATAAAAGAAGATTCATCCTATGGTGGTGCACCAGATTGTTGGATAGAAGAAACAATTCCTCCAGAGAAAATAAGAGTAGTTATATTAAGAGATAAAACTACAGGAGAATTAAAAGATTCTATGGATGATATTAGAACATACTTTATAGCAATTACACCACTTGAAGAATTCTTAAATACTGCTTTGCCTCTTTATGATAAAAAGGATGATTTATCAAATTGGTGGACTATGTACTACAAAGAAAATGATAAAATACTACAAGAATATAAAGATACGTATGAACTAATAGAAATACCAATAGAAGAATATTACGAATATATGAAGAGTTTTCATATTTAATCGTAATATTCTTTTTTTAGTAAAAAAATCTACAAAACGTAGAGAAAAATAGTATATCAAGTATGTTATCATTTACTTGAAGGAGGAAATAAAAAGCAAGAAGGATAATATGTTAATTAGTGATTAGTATAATTTTGAATATCTCGACGTAATCAGCATAGTTTAATACTATGCTTTTTTAATGGATAAAAGATCATAATAGTATTTACTCTACCATTTTTGTGCTATAATGAAAGAGTAGAACAAGGGTGGTTTTATGGAGTTCTCATATGATGTGCAAGAACAGGGAAAAAGGATATTAAAACATGATAGTAATACTATAGAAGGACAATTCAAGTACGCTGAAGATGAACTTAAAAAACAAAACATAGATGGAGAAAGAATAAAAAAATTAGCTATAAAATATAAGCTGCTTTTTTGTAATCATTTTGTTGAAACATCTCATTTTGTAAGATATTTATTTAATAATGAATCTATAAATGAACAAAAAAATACTTTTTCCTATTATTTACTTATTTATATAAAACAATATTACTCTAATATTGATTATGTGAAAAATAATATAAAAGATGTAGAGAGTTTAAAAGAGTATTTTGATTATTGTTATACAAATATTGAAAAAATAAGAGCTCCATTTGTAAAAGAAGGTAATTTTAAAAAAGTAGTAGAAAACATGGAATTAATCAATACAATATTAAATTTTTATAAAATAATAGAAGAGTTTTTAATTAGATACTATCAATATTCAATTATAGGAAAACCTTATATTATCACTGCACAAAATAATTGTGATAAAATCTTTATCGAAGAACTAATGAAAGGCTATTCCTTATATAGATTACAAAAAGTTGGATTAGTTTATAACAGTGGATTAATGCCTTATTATGAGCTATTTCCAGTATTACCAACAGGGGACTTAATATTTCCTGGAGATGAGTATATAGAAGTATCTAGTACTGCTAATAAAATGGAAGGCATTTCTTTGGTAAAAGTATCAAGGCACTAAAAGAGGTGAAGTAAAATGAAACCTGGTGTAGGCGTAGGTGTAATGATTTTAAAGGATAATAAAGTACTATTAGGGTTACGTAATCCAAATAAAGAAAAAGCTAGTAGTGAACTAAATGGTCAAGGAACATGGACAATGCCTGGTGGCAAAGTTGAATTTATGGAAAAGTTAGTAGATGCCGCCAAAAGAGAATTAGAAGAAGAGACAAGTCTAAAAGCTACTAAGATTGAGTTTTTATGTATATCTGATGATATGACAGATACTGCTCACTATGTAACAGCAGGATTTATTGTAAAAGAGTATACTGGCGAAGTAAAAACTATGGAACCAGAAACTATTATGGAATGGAAATGGTTTGATATAAACAATTTACCTACTAATATCTATAAACCAAGTTTAAAATGTATAGAAAAGTATAATAATGGAAAAATATACGAATAAAAAAATACTAGTTTCAACTAGTATTTTTAATTTATATATTATCTTGATCTCCTACTTATTTGATAAGCTTCTTCAAAAGCTTTTTCAGTACCAGAATTAAAATGGTTATAATGCCCATTTTCAGCAACATAGTTAATTCCTAATCTATCAAATAATTCTTCACTATAAGTTACAACACCATCATTTTCTAATCCAGTTATAGTTTTAATCATTTTATATAAATCAAGTACATAACCCTTTTCAACATTTGGATCTAAACCACTTCCGATTACAACTAATTTATTTAAATCTACTTTCTTTAAATCGGCACCCGTAAAGTTATCTTTTTCAAATCCATAATTTGTATTTATAAGTAATTTTAAAATTCTAACCAATAGTTTATTATCTAATACGCCTTTATATTGATCTAGTATTTTAGGATTAGCCAAAGGAGTACCTGTTATTGGAGGGTGTACTGCATATACCTTATGTATTCGATCACTATCTGTTGCTAATGCTCCTATCATGCCACCAAAACTATGAGTAACTAAATCAACATCTCCTAAATTTGCCATACATAATGACTCTTTTAAATTCTTAGCAAAATTCTCAGCATTTATTGCTTCTTTATCATCTGAAAAAATCGAATAATCATAAAACCAGTTACCAGTAAACATATTATGACCGGGGTCAAAAGTTTTTCCTGTTTGTTCTAATACATGCCATCTATGCTCCATTTGACCACCTATATAAATAACTGGTCTTTCATTAATAGTAACTTTAGTTTTATCTAAGTACAAACTACCTAATTCATTAGGTATATATCTTATTTTTCCTTTTCTATAATCAAACATATCATTCTCCCCTTTACTAAACTAATTATATAATATGGTTTTTACTTATGCAAATATTGATACCTGTATTCCCTCCCCTTTGATATTCCTATAATATAATAGTAATAGAAAATGAGTGGTTATAATGAATAAAAAGCAGCTTATAATAGTATTAATAATTACTTTCATAATAATAGAAACATTTAATCTTTGGTTATTTTGATAAAGGGTTTATGCTACAAAGAAGTATAATACAAGATAATATATCACAACGGAAAAATAAATATTAAGATAATAATTGCAATAATAACATAATATGTTAAAATAAATTCCCAAAAGAGAGGGAAAATTATGGCTAGATTAAAACATAATTTAGATTATGAAGAAAAATTAATATCACTATTAGGATATAAAATGGAAAAGTCTAAAATAATTAATCATTGGAATATCTTTGATAAAGATGGCGAAATAGTAGGATTTATAATATACGAATTATTAGAAAAAACTATATACCAAGGGAAATCATTAATATCATATAGATATAAAACTATTATTGATAGCAAAGATATAAGTTTTGAAAATGATCGTACATCAGATTATATATTTGTTAATAGAGCAGCAAGAATAATTAATAATAAAGAAAAAGATTTTTATTATAAACTATCCATTAAAAGGAATGAAGAGAAAAGGGATAACTTATCATTTACTTTAGGAGATAAAAATACTATTTATTTAGAAAGTGAAAAGAATGGAATTTATAGTTTTGATATTCCTGAAGATGGTGAATTCCGATTAAGATTTTATAGTAAAATTCCATGGCAAAAAGAAGATGGTACACAAGGATTTTATAACTCAGAAGATTTTCTTGTCTACAATTATAAAAAAGGAAGTTGCCTGTATCAAAAAAGTATCTGTGATGATAATATAGCAATCGCTTACGACGGGAATAATCCTTGTACAACATTTGAAATTAGTGCTGGTAAAAGTGATTTTCCACAAAACCCTTCCGACGATTCTTTAATAAGACGTGCCAGAAGGGAACAACCAGATATTCCTGAAGAAAGAATGTTAATAATAAGAGAAAAAACATGGGAAAATAGACTCAAAAAAGGAGAAATATACCCAAAAATATTATTCCCAAATGCTAATGTTGTTGATGGAACTGTTGAAGAGTTTATTCTTAAAAGTGACTTTATTATGGACTCATTAAGGCAATTTATATATTTATTAAATCCTTTATTACCTTTTGACAACAATTTTATGAAAGAAATATTTAATGAGAACTTCTTAGAAAGAAGAGAAATTATTCTTTTTAAAGATGCAATTCTTGAAGCTTTATCATGGTGTGAAGCAAATGATGATAATATGAATTTAGATAATTCATCCAGTGGAAATAGTTCAAGAACATTAAAAATTTAAAAAATATTATAAAAATTAGCACTTGCTATTGACAAGTGCTAATTTTAGTGCTATTATTTAACTGTAGTAAGAAATAAAGCACTTACTAATGGTATTAAAACCATATCGGTGCTACCTAATCGTAACACTTTATGAAAGGAAGTAGATATATATGATGTTAGTACCTAGAAAAAATAGTTTTGATTTATTTGATGATTTCTTTGATGATGAGTTCTTCCCAAGACATGAATTCTTTTCTAAAAAAGAAAGAAATCTAATGAAGACAGATATCAAAGAAAAAAAAGATAAATTTATTCTAGAAATAGATTTACCTGGATTTGAGAAAGATAAAATTAATATTTCATTAGAAAAAGGATATTTAAATATTCATGCCAAAGTAAATAAGGAAGAAAAGAAAGATGACGAAGAAAAATTCGTTCGTCGTGAAAGATTCTTTGGTGAATGTTCACGTAGCTTCTATGTAGGTGAAGATATTAAAGAAGAAGAAATTCATGCTGAATTTAAAAATGGTATTCTAAAAGTAGAAATACCTAAGAAAGAAGCTCTTGGCGGCACTAAAGAAGTAAAACAAATACCTATAAAATAGAGAAAACAGTTATAAAACTGTTTTTTTTTATGCTATCAAATACTATTATTTGCAAATAAATAAAATAGGTGATACCATATGTCGTGTTTAAAGGGGGCATATATATATGGTAACAGTTACTAGAAAAGGTAGCCAAACAATGGAAGAGGTAAGAAGAGCTTTATTAATAGAGTCAGGGTTAAGAACAATTAATGCTTATATTACAGAAGATGAAGTAACTTTCAAAAGACTCAATGAACTTTTAGAACTACAAGGTATGACCAAACTTAAAGATTACATAAAAATAGAAGAGAAAGATGCTGAGGAAATAGAAAGTGATCCATACATACAAGCCTTTAAAGAAATACCAAAAACTGTATCAGGTAATTTGGCATATTCAAATAATAGAAGATTATCTAAAAAGGTGTTTAGCTAAATATAGAGAAGATCAAAGAGATCCAGGTTCTTTAATTACAAAAATTAGCTATTGCTATACTAGAAAAACATTATATCTACCAGTTTTATACGAAGGATTAATAAAAAAAGACCCATGGATGACAGTTGAACCCCACGAAATACTAACGCATGATACTCGTGCTAAATACGTAAAAGGAAATGTTTTATTATTGGGTTGTGGTTTAGGATATACAGCGTTTAGACTTGCTCAAGAAGATCAAGTTAAGAGTATTGATATTGTTGAATTAAGTCCTGATGTAAAAAAACTATATGATGATAATGTTCGCGGTATAACTCCTAATAATTATAAGATTAATGATATTATCTTAGCAGATGCCATTGAATACTTATATACAACTAATTTAGAAAAATATAATCATATAGATGTTGACATATGGCGTGATACTTTAGATATGACTTATCCTTATTTAAAATGTCTTGCATTAGAAGACCGATATCCTAATATACAATTTACTTATTGGATAGAGAATTCTTTCTATAATAATCTTCAAACTGAAATACTTAGAATCCTATATAAAAGCTTTTATAGAACACAAAAAGATTTAATCGAAGAAGATATACCTATTCCAGGTTTAGATATATTAGCAGAATACATAGTTAATAATGAAAGCGTAATGATTTCTAGTACTCAAGTATTATTAAATTTTATTTCTTATCCAAACTTAAGACGAATAGTTAAAAATTTCGCTATAAATAATAGCGAAGGAGTAGAAAGAATAAAAAATCATATCGAAAGTAAATTAAAAGAATTAGATGATTTGATTGCTAAAGCAAATGAAATATTAGTTTCAAAATCAAATTCAACATTTAAATTATAAAAAATATATATTTGCAAAAAAATAAAAAAGTGTTAATATATACCATATTTTAGAGGGGGAATAAATTATGGCAACAATATCTAATAACGCCGATAAGGTAAAAAAAACAATAGAAAGAGCAATAAGAAAGGAACTTTCTTCAGCTGAGTTAAGAACAAGAATAATTTATGGTGAAGTTAATAGGGATAATATAATCCAATTATTACGTCAATATAATCTAGAAGGATCAATAGATTATGATAGACAAATAAAACCAAATGAGGGAGTATTAGCAGATCCGTATTATAAAAGTTTCAATATTGCTTGTCAAAGTTCTGGAGGTTATACAATAGGAAGAACAGAACATGTTTTGCCTCTTACGCTTCGTTTATGGGATGAGGATATTAGAGACCCATATTCACTTATAAGAAAAACTAGATGTTGGTTCACAACTGAGCATCTTTTTATACCATGTTTATCAAAGGAAAAGGTAATACTTGGATGACTGCTGAAGCATATGAAATTAATACTCACAATTCTCGAGCTGAAGAAATAAGAGACAAGGTTTGTTGTGCAGGATTAGGACTTGGTTACACACCATATAGATTAGCTCAAGAAGCCAAAGTTAAAAGCATTGATGTTATTGAACTAAATCCAAATGTAATAAAGCTTTATGAGGATCATATTCGTAGAATAACTCCTAATAATCAAAAGATAAAAGTAATTCAAGGAGATGCTATTAAATACTTGCGTGAGAATGCGTCCAAATATGATTGTATAGATGCTGATATTTGGCATGATTCAAATGATATGATTGACCCATATTTAAAACTTTTATATATGGAGCAAAAGAATCCTCAAGTAAGATTTTCTTATTGGATGGAAAAAACATTCTATGTAGATTTACAATGTATAATATTACTAGAATTAAATGCCAAATATAATAACAATAATCTTAATATGTTGGCTAGTGGAATTCCAGAAATTATGAAAGCATTAGCCAGATATGTCATAGATAATACAGAAGGTGTTATTTATAATGTAAGTGATTTAAATAAACTATTATCTTATGAAAACTTAAGAGAAAAAACAAAGAAGTTTGCTATTGATTATTCACAAGGAGAGTATAAAGCAGAAGATAAGAGAAAAAGAATAGCTGCAATGTTTGGAATGGACGAAGAAAAATTTCAAAAAACTCTTGAAGATGCTATAAGATTATGGTTAGATCCGAATAATAGTGGACCAAGGTTTACTAAAAAATAATATATAATTATTCACATAAATAAGAAGGAATAATCCTTCTTTTATTATAACTGCTTAAAAAAATAAATACATTAATTACCAAGTGAAAAATAGCAAAATTTGTCTAAAACAGGTTAATATGATACAATTTAGGCATATAAAGGGGAGATAAACATGAAATGTCCAGATTGTGGAGATGACATGGAATTTAATGATATTACACAAACATATAATTGTACTAGTTGTGGAAAAGTTATACAAGAAGAAAATATAATAGGAGAAGCAATAGAAACTAAAAAAGCTAAAAATGTTTTATCAATAAAACTAACTACTGTAATCGCCGGTACAACTCTAGTTGGTTTTATGGGATTAGCAATGCTATTCACTAGAGAATTTGGTAATAATAAATCAATTAATAATAAACCAGATACAAACGGAACTCATACTGAAGCAGAATCTGATTATAATATTAATAATGATGATTTGTCTGAAAATATTGTATTAAAAGAAATTGATGAAGGAGACGTTATAGTAACAGTTGCATTACCAGAAGGATATGAACCAATAAAAATAGATGGTAAATACTATGGAGAAAAGAGAACAACTGTAACTAAACCAGTTGTTAGAAGAATAATTTATGGTCTTACAAAAGAGGGATTAGAAAAATATAATATTATTGATAATAAAGGAGTAAGTAAAACTAATCCAGAAGATACAATTGATTTAATAGCAAGTATAGGATCAAATTCAGAAACAATTTATGGCCTTACAAAAGAGGAATTAGAAAAATATAATGTTATTGATCAAAAAGGAGTAAGTAAAACTAATCCAGAAGATACAATTAGTTTAAGAACAAGTACACAATATTGTGCTGAATCAGGGTGGACACTATCAGGATCGTACCAAACAAAAACAATAATCAGCCAAGTTCCAGCTACTGTAGTTAAAACAACTACAGTTAATAGAACATATAGAATAAAATAATTATATGATATACGTTAAAGAGGATTATCTAAATAATCTTCTTTTTTCGTGACAATCTAAATAAAGTCAAGTACTATTTTTAATAGTATTATTGCATAACAAA
>CAMODW010000009.1 GCA_946611635.1 uncultured Bacillota bacterium
GAAACAACTATATATACTATCTTTTACTAATGTTATAGCATAAAAGGGAAATAATGGTACTAAAGAATAAATAAGTAATAAGATAAAACGATATTTATAATTTATATTATTCTTTTTTAAGTAATAAATACTATATGACATAGTTAATAAGAATAATAATACTTGTAAGCTAGTAAATATAAAGAAACCTAGATTAGCATTATTCATTCTCATACCTATTTTTATGCATGTTCCTAATAATATTGTATGAAGATATGGGTGATGATTAGTAATTATTTGATTTTTATCTATAAGATTAACATAGTATGAGTATTTATTATCAATTCCAAAGAATTGTTTTACTTGATATACATTATCTTTATTTAGAATACCAGGATAGTAAGCAATTATATAAGGAAGCCAGCAAATAATCATAAATATAATACTAAAAGCAATAGGATGTTCATCAAATAAAAGTAGTATTCTATTATGTGGTTTATCTTTTTTTTCTTTATATTTTTCTAAAAAATAGTTTATTTTTATTAGTATATATTTAAATAATATAATTAGTATGATAAATAAAAAGATAAACATAGTAATGTTTAAAGGCTTTCTTATTATATATTTTAGTGTCCCTTCTTTTAAATAACTAATACCAACAATAATAAATACAGTATATAGAAAGCTTAGAAAATTAATTGTGCGCTTTTTCATACTGCACCTCCACCGAAACAAGTATAATACTTTTATAATATATATACAATATCTTCTATTTTTTTATTTACAAAAAAATAAGACTAATAAGTCTTATTTATATTTATTCATTTGTTGCATTACCTGTTTAACTTGTTTTTGAGATGGTTTCCTTCCCATTTGTGACATCATTGCTTCTATCATTTTTTCATTTATTGGTGGATTCTCAGTTAGTTGCTTTTTGAAAATATGTCTTGTAACAAAGAAGCCTATTACTAAACCAACAATCAAACCAATAAGTACATATAATAAATCTATTAACATTTCTTTCACCTCGCATTAATATTTTATATTATAAACTTGTTTAAAACAAGTCTTATTCTAATATTTCGCTTTTTTGTACTATTTCATTATTTACTATATTTGTTCCTTGATTATTACGATTGTTATTTATATACTCTTCTACTTTTCTTAAAATAGATTCATAGTCGAAATTTAATCTAGTTAAAACATCTTCTTTCGGAGCACTAACACCAAAGGAATTTATACCGATAGTATTTTTAGTGAAATAATTCCAACACATAGTTGATCCTGATTCAATAGATATTATTAAAGCGTTTGGTGGTAAAATTTGATCTTGGTATTCTTTAGATTGTAATTTAAATAAATTCATTGACGGCATAGATACTACTCTTGTATCAATCCCTTTAGCTCTTAGTTCTTCACTTATTAGATAAGTAGTTGTTATATCAATTCCCGTGGATACTAATACAGCATCTAGTTTTATCTTTTCACTACGTAGTATATAAGCGCCAAAAGCTACTTTTTTTCCATTTGTACCTGCTAGTATATGAGCTTCATCTTTAGATAAGAATAAAGATGTTGGAACACTATTATGAGTAATGAATTCCCACGAACCAATTACTTCATTGATATCACATGGTCTAAAATCTATCATATTAGGTATATTTCTAATATTTGCCATTTGTTCTACCGGTTGATGAGAAGGTCCGTCAGAACCAATAGAAGCAGAATCATGAGTAAATACATATGTAACTGGTAAATTCATTAAACAAGTCATACGCATAGCAGGTATTAAATAATCGGAAAAAGTTAAAAAACATGATCCAAACACTTTTAAACCACTTAATGATATCCCATTTAAGATGGCTGCCATAGCATGCTCTCTAACACCAAAATATATATTTCTTCCTGCTGGATATCTTTTACTCATTTCTATTTCTTTAAATAGCTTAGTATGTGATGAAGATGAAACATCTGCACTTCCTCCTAAAAAGAATTTTGTTCTTTCAGAAAGGATATTTAACATTTTAGAATTTGATTCACGTAATTCTTCATTATAATCATTTTGAATACGGAAATTTTCAGAATTGATTTCAGCACCAATATTTTTTGTTTCTAGAAATTGTATTAGTTTTTTAAGTCCTTCTGTACCATTGTTTTTAGCATCTTTTAATATTTTTTGCCATTCTGTATACTCACTATTTATTCTTTTAGCAATGGAATATCTCATATATTTAACAGCGTTCTCCGTTATTTCCATAGGACCAGTTGTAATCTTATATTTTTTTCTAATACTTTGTATATCATCATTTGTAAGGGGTTTACCGTGAACAAGGTTTTTTCCTTCGTTAATAGAGCCCCTACCTATAGTTGTTTTTATTTCTATTAGAGTTGGTTTTTTATTATACTTAGCTCTTTCTATGGCTTTATCTATTTCAGCAACATCGTTTCCTTCTTTAACAAAATCTACTTCAAAGCCCATAGCTAAATATTTTTTTATTATATCTTCAGAAGAGGATAAACTTAGTTTACCATCTAAAGTTACATCATTTGAATCGTATAAAATTATCAAATGATCTAGCGCCAAGTTGCCAGCGATTGCTGCAGCTTCTTCGGCAACACCTTCCATTAAATCTCCATCACTAGCTAAAACATAGGTATAATAATCAATAAGTTTTTGTTTTGGCATTACGTCTTCTGCTAAAGTTCTTAAATATTTTTCTGCTATTGCCATACCTACAGCATTTGCTACACCTTGACCAAGAGAACCAGTTGACACTTCTACGCCAGGAGTTTTTCCGAGTTCTGGATGTCCTGGGGTTTTAGAGTCTAAACGACGAAAATTTACTAAATCATCAATGGATATATCATAACCAGCCATAAATAAAGTGGCGTATAATAAAGCCGAACCATGGCCAGGGGACATTACAAAACGATCCCTATTTATCCATTCTGGATCCATAGGATTTACTTTTAAATGATTGGCATATACTGAATATATTATAGGCGCTGCGCCTAAAGCTATACCAGGGTGTCCACTTCCAGCTTGGTTAATCATATCTATACTCAGTATTCTTAAACTATTTAATGAATGTATTAAATCAGGGTTCATTAAACACACCTCTATTCTTTATAATTATAATACATTTATGATAAAAAATGAAGATTGTTATGCTACAACTCGTGAATTACTATATCCCATTTTTTCGTTATATATAGTTTCTAAAACTTCTAAAAGTATTTCTTTATTAACATCGTCTATTTCTTCTATTATTCCCTTTTCAATAACAAATCCATAATGGAAACAAGGCTCTAGTATATTAATCGAATCTAGTACCTTTTTTATCGTGATTATTTGCTCTATAGTTAAAGTATCTATATCAGGCATAATAAGTTTAATAGAATTTCCTTCGTTTATAAAGAGACTATACCCTTTTAAAGCCATCGCAAACATGATTTCACCATCAGAATCTAATTTGCTTATTTCAGGGTCATCCGAATTTACAGCTTGTAACATGTCTAAATGCCCACCATCTTTATTGTTGCTTTCCTCTCTTTTATGTCCATCCGGATATATTTTTATTACCTCTTGGTAAGATTCAAAAGCATTTTCGTTATTATCGCTTCTAGGATTAGCAATAATAGTCTGTCGGCCTCCATTTAATAAGTATCCATCTTTTTCTAAATCTTTGACTGTTTTTGTTCTAAGAGTTTCAACACCATCTAAAGCTTTTAATCTAGGTTTAGATACTAAATTATTTAATTTATTAATTAATAATCTATGTTCTTCTTCTGTTAAAGTTGTTATATCTAAATCCATAAGTTCATCAATTAATGGGGAATTGTCATATTTTAATAATAATGGAGTTGCATTACTTATCGCAAATTTTCTTTCTAATTCTATAATTCTTTTTATATATCCTGGATTTTTTTCTTGTTTTCGTAGTAATACTTCTTTAATATAATGTTTAATATCTATTCTAGCAATGTACTCTGCTTCAGCTTCTTCTAAATTAAATAATGACTGTAAAGCTTCTATATATACTTTGTGTTCAGTTATATCATTTGTTGCCAATTCAACATAGTAAGCTACTGAAAAACGATTTTCTCCTTTTAAATGTTTGATGATTTGTGGATAAGAAAGATTTAAAGCTTTTATTGTACTTTGAATCTTGCTAGTTTTATTTATATCATAGATTATATTTAAAAATAATTCTGGGTGTTCTTCGCAAAAGAAATATTCTAAAGTAGGATTATTAGCAATAATTCTAGGAATCCACGATTGTACATCCCTATCGTTTTTTATATAGTAAATAAAATCTTCTTTAATATTATTATCTTCCTTTATTGCATTTATAAAACTTTCAGGCATTGATTTTAAAACTTTTTCCATTAAAGACTTGTATTTAGTATAATATTTTTTTGAATCTTCGTTATATAGTTTAGCAGCTTTCAAAGCTAAGGCGATAGATGGTTTAGGAACTATATCATAAGCCCGAGTTCGTTCGTATAAATCAAATATATCTTGGAAAGATTTTGTTGCAGATTCAATCATCAAAGGCAGTAACGAATAGTCTTTTTTAGCATACATAATACTTATTATAAAGATGTAATTATCAAGTCGAGGACGGTTTATATATAGGCGTTGTATTTCTACCCTTACTTGATCATTTGTAAAAGATTTTAAATTATTATAAAAACCATTATTAATACATATTTCCATCCTGGAAGTTAAGGGTATTCTTTCATCTTTCCATATCTCATTTATTGTTTCTTCGTTATCTCTAATTTTGCTGTAATGTCTTCTTAATAAATGTATTCTTGTTCTAAAATTCATATTATTCTCCCTTTATGCCATTCCATATTCTCTTTAATTATAGTCTATTTGTTTTAAAAAAACCACATTTTGGGTGTAGCTTCTTTATTTAATTCTTCTATTAATTCACATTTTTTGAGACATATTGCTATTATTATTCTTCTTTATCTTTTTTTAATATATCTTTTGCTATTTTATATAGTTTATGCATTGCTTTATCATTATTATTATTACTCATATTTTT
This sequence comes from uncultured Bacillota bacterium, assembly GCA_946611635.1. Classification (GTDB taxonomy): domain Bacteria; phylum Bacillota_I; class Bacilli_A; order RF39; family UBA660; genus Coprovivens. The sequence continues at coordinate 5,037 of CAMODW010000009.1, forward strand.
TTTCATTCTTGTAATAATGCTTGGTTGCTCTGATAATAATTTTATATATTTGTAAAAACCTATTGTTGTTTTAAACATTCTTCCATAACCGTTTTTTACAAAATATTTATAATTTGCTCTTTCTTGGCCGCCCGAACAATTTATCATTATTACAGGCTTCTTAAAAAATAGGCTTTCTGTAGTTTGGGCTCCACCTGGTTTAGAAACAACAAAATCACATATTTGCAGTAATTCAGGTACGTTATTAACAAAACCAAATGTTTTTATGTTTTTTGCTTCATATAATTTAATCCATTCATCTACTTTAGCTTTAGCTTTTTGGTTTTTGCCAGCTACATAGATAAAATCCATATCTATGTTCCCTTTTATTATTCTTTTAATATACGGAAGCGAGTGAGTTCCTCCATTTCCCCCACCGCCAAAGAATAAGCATATTGGTCGATCACCATTAAAACCTAGTTTTTCTATATAATTTTCTACATTAAACGAAGGATTAGTAGCGGGATGAATAGGAATTCCTATTGCTTTTATCTTACTTTTTTCTACTCCTTTGCTAACTAGATAGCTTATCTCATCTTTGTCAGCAACAACTATTGCATCTTCGTCTTTATATCCTTTCAACCACATAGCTTGAGTTTCATAATCCGTTACAACTGTTATTAAATGACAATCGGTAATGTTCTTGCGATTATAATAATCGATTAAACTACTACCATAAAAATGGGTTGATATAACTAAGTCTGGATCAAAATCAGTTATAACTTTACGCATTCTTTTATTCTTAAATAATTGTAAAGATATTTTTGTAGCATAAGTACTATTTAACTTATTATCGAACAAATCATATACAAAAGACCACCCCATAGGAAATTTAAGAAGAAGAAAATCTGTTGTTTTCTGACTAAATTTTCCAAATATAGGAATAGAATATTTTAGTAAATCTATTGCTAGTATCTCTAGCTCGTTATCTTGTTCCTTAAAATATTTTTCTATGTATTCAGCTATAGCTCGATGACCGTTGCCATACATAGCATACGTTAGTAGAATTCTTTTTTTCATAATTATCACTTAATTAATTATATCATTTCTTTCAAAAAATAAAAATTAAACTTTTGTTTGCCAAACAAAGTATCTTATGTTATCATTTATTTGAGGTGTAATAATGCAAAAGAAAAAGGATTTAACTAGGCGTCAAAAAGATGTTTTGGATTTTATTAAAAAATATATTTCTGAACACGGATATCCACCAGCAACTAGAGAGATAGGTCAAGCTATTGGACTTTCTTCTCCTGCTACCGTTCATACTCATATTAAAAAGCTCGAAGATGCAGGGTGTATCAAGAAGACAGATTCTAAGTTTAGAACAATTGAGTTATTAGTAGAAAATGAATATGATAATAAGAAAAAGGATGTAATAAAAGTTCCTTTGCTTGGAACAGTAGCATGTGGTAATCCTATTGATGCTATACAAAATCCTGACGAATGGTTTTCTTTACCAGCTTCTTTAATTCCTGCTAAAGATGAGGTATTTGCTCTAGCTTGTAAAGGAGATTCTATGATTAACAAAGGTATCTATGATGGTGATATTGTCATTATAAAAAGATGTAAAATTGCTCGCAATGGAGAAATGGTTGTTGCTTTAACTGACGATAACGAAGTTACTTTAAAGACTTTTTATAAAGAAAAAGGATATATTAGATTGCAACCAGAAAATGATACTATGGATCCTATTATAGTAGATAATTGTACTATAATTGGTAAAGCTATTGGTCTATATAGGAATTTATAAATTTTAGACCTATAAAAAAGAAAAGTATAATGCTACTTTTCTTTTTTTGTTATCTAAAATAAATCATATATATACAGAATATTATAAATAGCGATAAACAGATAAATCCATTTATTCTATCACTTTTTTTGCTCTTTCCTTCTACTCCTAGTGCCATAGCTAAAAATATACCACTTACTAAGCCACCAATATGACAAAAGTTATCTATTCCTTGAACCATGAATCCAATTAGTAAGTTTACTGCTATTACAGGCACAATTTGGGTCTTTAATACATTACCTAAATAGAGACGATAATTATATCCAAAGTAAGCAAGAGCTCCTAATAGTCCAAATAAGGCACCAGATGCTCCGACAGATATTGAAGTTGAACCAATACCTATAGCTGAAAGTAAACCACCACATATACCACTTATAATATAGATTGTTATATATTTAGCTTTACCATAATAGTTTTCTATTTGAGTACCAATTATATATAAAGAATACATATTAACTAGCAAGTGTAATAACGATCCATGTAGGAACATATAAGTTATTAAGCGCCATACTTCATAATTTTTTAAGAAAGCAATGTTGTTAGCACCAAGAAAAACTAAAACATTAGATGGTACGTCTAATAGCGATATTAATCCACCAAATATTGTAGTTATTAGAAAAGCAATTGAACACAAAAGCATTATCGTTTGTGTTATGTAGATTTTCTTTGTGCTAAATGTTTTCTCATATTGACGATTTTCTCTTTCAGTTTTTTCGTTAATATCTTTTGTAACATTTATCATCAAATCTATTCCTTTGGCATCTTTTAGTAGTTTTTCATTTATATTAGGGAACGCTTCTAGAATACTTTCATTAGTAATACTACTATTACTATCGAATATTGGAGCATCGACAATATTTTTTACTTCTTCTAGTTTTATGTCTTCATTTAAATCTAATAAGATATTTAATGTATTAACATTAAAAGAAAAAGTTTTTTTCTTAATTTGTTTAACTATACTTTCTGTCTTATAATGATCAAAATTTAGTTGTTCTTTATTAAAAATATTATTAGAATTTATTCTAACTATATAATATGGTCCTTCACTATTTTCAAGCCATATTTCATCTTTAACACCATTTACTACTATTGGATTATAGTTTTGTTCGGTAATAAAGTAATGAACTAATCGCATTATAAGTTCTTCTTTTTTATCCATAACTACTATACTCATAAATACCTCCTATATTTCTTCTAAATTAGAAAGAAACGTTTGAAATTCTTTTGGTAAAGGACATTCAAAATGCATCTCTTTACCAGTTATTGGATGTTTAAAAGTCATTTTGGCAGAATGTAAGAATTGCCCAAAAGAAGTTGCTTTTTTTGTATTATATACTGGGTCATTGTATATAGGATAACCAATGTATTCCATATGTACTCTAATTTGATGAGTACGACCTGTTTCTAATATACAACTTACTAAGGTAAATCCTTTGTATCTTTTTATAACTTTCATATTTGTAATTGCATTTTTACTATTTTTATCAGTAACTGCCATTTTTTTACGATCTTTATTAGATCTTCCTATTGGAGCATCGATTGTTGCTGAATCATGAGGAAATTCTCCGCATAATAAAGCAATATATTCTCTTTTTATTTTTTTATGTTGGAAACATTCACTCAGTATTTCATGTGATTTATTATTTTTGGCTACTAATAGTAATCCAGAAGTATCTTTATCGATACGATGAACGATACCTGGTCGTTCTTCACCATTTAAATCACTCAATTCGTTTGTATAATACATTAACCCATTGGCTAAGGTATTATTAGTGTTTCCATTGCCTGGATGAACTACTAATCCAGATGGTTTATTAACTATTATTATATCTTTATCTTCATATACAACATCTATAGGGATTTCTGATGGTATAATGTCTGTATCTTTTATATATCCTTCTTTAATAAGTATAAGATCATTCTTTTTTACTTTATATGAAGGTTTTTCTTTTTTATTATTTACTGTAATATAATCGCTTTCTAGCATACTTTGTATTAAACTACGACTATATTCTGTTTTGCTACATAAATATTTATCTAATCTTATATCATTTTCCTCGACTAGGATTTCCATTTTTATCTTCCCCTTTTATCACAGCATAAATCAATAATATGATGCTTATTACTATTGCTATATCACTAATATTAAAAACAGGATAATTATAATTTAATATTTTAAAATCTAAGAAATCTCTTACATAGCCTAAGAATAATCTATCTATTAAATTACCTGCCATTCCTCCTAGTAATAAGCCGAATGCTATATTATTGCGTATATTATTTTTAAAAGTTTTTAAAAAGTTAACGATAATAAATATAGCTATTATTGTAAATAAAGTAAGTACTATTTTATTATCTGAGAATAATCCCCATGCTGCTCCTCTATTATATACAAGAGTTAGATTAAAGAAATTATTAATAATAGTAATACTTTTTTTAAAAGATAAAACATGTACCATTATTATTTTAGACACTTGATCTAATATCAAGGTTAGAATACTTATTATAAAAGTATTTTTATTCATATTTCACCTCTTGATATAAATTAATTCTTATTTATATTTGTTTTCACTGAATTCTTCAAATATATCTAAAAGATAATCTTTTCTAGCTATTTTTTCTAGCCATTTTTCTGGTATAGCGTCATAGCCGTATATTATTCCAGCCAAGGCGCCTGTTAAAGCTCCGATAGTATCTGTGTCATCTCCTAAATTAACTGCACCTATTATCGCTTCGGTAAATGATTCACTTTTTAACATTACCCAAATAGCGGCTTCTAAGGAATCAACTATATAACCTGTAGATTTTATATCATTAACAACTAATTTTGATATATCTTCTTTTATTAAACGAGAATATACTTGCTGTGTTTCTTCAGAAAACATTGTATAATCAACACATTTTGTCATGCTATACGCTGAATATTTATCTTTACCATTTAATAAGAACATTACTAACCTAACATATATATAACAACCCATAACGCTTATTTCATGTGCATGTGTAATAGAAGATAGTTTTTTAACTAACTCTAGAACTTCAAAATCTTTCAATTTTTTTTCAACTGCATAATAAGCAAGAGGAATAATTCTCATCAAAGAACCATTTCCATTACTATATTCACTAGTAAGACCAAATTTAGTAGGATCTTCTTCACGATTTTTTTCGTATTCTTCTAAAGCGCTCTTTGTGGTGTTACCAATGTCAAAAACTTCTTTATTAGCTGTATAGTCAGCATGATTTTTCCATAGCAAAAATTTGTCAGCTATATCTTTGACATCAAAATCACATTTTGCATTTATTGAATCTATTGTTGCTATTAGCATTGAGGTATCATCTGACCATGTTCCTTCTGGGACATCATAAGTACCATTTCCTATCATCTTTGTAACAGGATTATCTAGCAGCTCACTACGTGGTTTGAATTCGACAGGAACGCCCATAGCATCACCTATGGCAAATCCCATAAGTCCACCAATGTACTTCTCCTTCATAAATACCACCCACCTATTGATATTATACTATAATTTCAAGAAATTTATAGTATTTTCTTTTATTTTAACTTCTTATTTTGGATTATTCTTCCTGTATCTATATCTATTAGGTATAAATTATTGTCTTCATATTTAATATATGTATGTTCTTTATTAACTCTTGGGAAACCCACACTTCCTGGATTTAGATGTTTTCCGTCTAAATTATAAACGTGGGTATGCCCCTGAAATGAGTAATTATCTGCTATTAAATGAGCATATTTATTGTTTAGATGACCATGAGTAATAAAGAAACTATTATCATCTAAATCTATTTTGTCTATTTCGTTCTCTACAGAAAAATTAAATCTTTCTAGTTCATAGTGTCTATCACAATTTCCAATTACAGCAGTAGTTATTTTAGCTCTCTTATTAAGTATATCTATTATTTCTTTTTCTTCATCCTCATCATAGTAATAATAATTATAAAGAAAATCTCCTAGAATAATTATTTTATCAAAATTTTCTAATTCGCATATTTTATCTATTTTTCTTGTATATTCTAAATTACCATGGATATCTGATATTATCAAAGATTTCATAATTATTCCTTTCTATTATAAAAAAAGACTTATATAAGTCTTAATCATACATCTTTTTACCAAGATCTAATCCTTCTAATTGGAGAGCTATAATAATACTTTTTATTTCTTTATCAGTCATTTTTATTTTTTTTAAATCTTTTCTTTTTAACACCCATAAGTCTTTTATGAAAACAATATTATTATCTAGTAATTTGTTAATAATTTTATCTGTTAAGTTCATATTTTTTACACTATCTTCAAGACTAAGCATTATTACACCTCCTAGATATTTCTTTATTTAATTATAGCATTTTCAAGATATCTATGTAAGTCTTAATTGCTATGCTTTAAAAACAAATTCATAATCATTGTTAGAGAATTTATTATTCCCATCTATTTTAAAAGTCATTTTTATATTGCTTTCCACTTCAATATCTGTACTCTTTTTTGTATCATAATCAAAAACAGAATAGGTATGACCAGAAAACTCCAATATTAAGAAACCATTTTCTTTTTTATATGTTCCTTTATATGAATCGCCAGCTTTATCTAAAGTAATATATGTATAATAAGCACAAGTATTATCTTTATTTAAAGTAATGTAGCTATAGGTAGTTGATGGACAACCTGATTGAAGCAAGCATTTATTTAGAGAGTAAATCCCAATACTTAGATCATTGTTGTTATTTAACTCAGAGGATGAATCAAGATCTATATCACTAGATATTGCCACTAAGTTTTTAAGTTTATTTATTTCAATTACTGAATTATTTTTATCTATTAAAAGAATCCCAAAGTAAGTAAAACCATTATGATTATATTCAATTGTATGAACTCCACTATAAAGTTTGTCGATATTACAACTTGATGAACAAGATATTTCCTTTTCATCAATTTTTAAAATATCGTTTCCTAAAGTGTTAAAAGTTACATTATTAATTATTCCTAGATATGAAACCTCTTCATAATTGTTACTAATCTTATAACTAATTGCTTTGGTAGTTCTCCTATTTAATATATCTGTATTTCCTTCACTTGTGTATTTTATATCTTTAGTAGTTAATTCTTTTTGACCATAATAATAGCGATTAATAAAATCTTCTTTGCTACTATATTTAAAAGTATCACTATAATATTTATCATATATATTTTCTAATTTTTTTTTATTAAACATTATATCTGTCATACTAGTTAGATTTTTAGAAGTTAAATATTCTTTATCATTAAGATATAAATCGTTATATACTCTATTAAACTTGTAAGAATTAAAATTTTCTAAAATATTATTTTCTTTTATTCTATCATAATAACCATATACATATATTAAGTATGTTATTACTGATACGATAATAAATAATAATAAAGTGATAATTATAGTTATAATAAGGCTTTGATGTTTATTGACCCATCTTAACATAATCCCACTTCTTTCTATTTTGTATATCTTAGTAATATGATATTTTTATATCATAAAAAAATTATAACATATTTCAGTTATAATTTTAAGCTTTTAGATATTATTATATACACTTTATAATCATTTTTTAGTCTGTTCTTAGGGCTTCTACAGGATCTTTTTTAGATGCTGCTCTAGCAGGTATTAAACCACCTATTAGTGTTAATACTATACTTAAAATGATAAGTTTTATAGCATTAGATATACTAAGTGCAGCATTTAATGGAATATTACCAGTATATTTATGTAATGTTGTATTAATTATAGGTATTAAGATATATGTTATTGTCATACCAAAAATTCCTGATAAGAAACCTATTATAAATGTTTCGGCATTAAATATTGAAGAAATATTACGTTTTGAAGCACCAATAGCTCTTAGTATACCTATTTCTTTAGTTCTTTCATAAACAGAAATATAAGTTATAATACCAATCATTATAGATGATACTACTAATGATATTGATACAAAAGCTATTAGAACGTAACTTACAGCATTTACTATTGTTTTAACTGAATCCATTAGTATTCCTGTTGTATCAGAATATCTTATTTCTTTTTCTTCTTCGCCTTTATTTTTTACTTTTTTATTATAATTATCTATAAATTTTAAGAAATGCTCTTTTCCTTCAAAACTAGAAAAGTAAAAAGATATATAAGTTGGTTTTTCTCTATCTTGATAACCTAAAGCTAGAAGATTTGAGTCTTGTGTAGTTACTGTTTTACTCATCATTGCTGTTACGACTCTTGCAAGTTCATCTTCTGTAAAATTAAGCTTAAAAGCACTAGTTATTTTATTTTGATCAACATTGAAAGCGTTAGCGATACTGCTCATAAGTTTAGTAGTCAATTCTCCTACTTTAGTAAGAATAACTTTTTTCATTTTGGCCTCTGTCATTACTCTAGCCATTGTATCTTCCGTTTTAATAATAGCAGCGTTACTAAAGTATTGATTTTTTATTGTTGCTAATATATTCTGCTCTATTTTAGCTACAGGGTTATTCATATCTGTTGTAAGAGTTGGATCTATAGATGCATAGGTAGAAATATATATAGGCAATAATCCTTTTAATAATCCACTATACGCTGTTTTTAAGCTAGCGCTAGGTATAACATAATCGTTTTCTATAGTTTTTAAAATACTTTCTACTTCAGCTGAATTCATATAATTATCAATATAACTTTCAGCTTCATTTAAACTAATTGTTTCTGTAATACTACCAAACAAGCCATCTGTTATTGTATTTAAATTATTAACAAAAGCTTCTCGTGCAGGAGTAGTATCGGCAGTTATAGCATTAGATATTTCTTCCATATATCCTTGTGTTTGTTTAGTTAGGGCGGCTTGATCAATTTTGATATCAAATGCACTTTCTAACTTCTTTTTATCAACCGATACTAGGTCATTAAATTCGAAATCAAAATTATTTTTCTTTTCATCAAAATTTTTACCTGAGAAGACATCTAATTTACTATTATTTAATTGTTTTTTTACTATAGTAGTGCTATCAGCGTAATTAATTATATGATCTATTAATTCCTTTTTATAAGCTACTCCTGGAGATAAGACGCTAGAAGAAGAACCTTTTTTTGCTGTTACTATACCTACTATTTTTAACTTAGTAGCATTTTTATAAAGTTTATTCATATATTCTTCATCATCGCTCATATCTTCATAAACATCGTATTTTATATTATATTTATAAGTATCGGCTGCTTCAATTAATCTTAAATCAACATTTAATAAATCGTCGTAAGTAAGTTCTAATGGAGTATTATTAATATCTACTTTTTCACCACTCATTATTTTAGCAACCATATCATTTAATTCGTCATTATCTCTTAAACCTAGTGAATAAACTAATAAATCTGATATACCATTAGGTTCTGATAAAACGATAATCATCTCATTATAATTCTTGGGCCAGGTACCTGCTAAAACATCATATTGTTCTTTTAATGTTTCTTCATCATCTATCATTTGGGTAAAAATGGATGCGAAAGATGAATATGATCCCATAAGATTACTATCACCATACATACTTTTGAATAAGTTACTCGGATTTAATTTAGAAAGCTTATTAGTAGAATCTATAGTATAGATTAAAGGATCAACACTATAGGAATATTTTATACTTGTTAAATCTTTATCAATTTTATTATAGTTTTTTTCTACATATTTTTTAAAACTCTTTAAGTCATTAGTACTTATACTAGATAGCATTGTTGTTATATATTGTTGTTCTTTCACTTTATTACCTTTTTTAGTTTCATTAGAAGAGCCACGCATTGATAATAAAGCACCGGTTATATCTGTTGATTCTTGCATTATGCTTAATGGATAGGATGTAAGTGTATCTTCTTGAATAGAATCAACATAGTTTTGGAATCCAGTAGATACCGCTAATATTAAAGCGATTCCAATAATACCTATAGAACCTGCAAAAGCTACTAAAATTGTTCTTCCTTTTTTAGTCATCAAGTTATTAAAAGATAATGATAAAGCTGTTAAGAAAGACATTTTTGTTTTGTTTCTTTTTTCTAATTTTTTATTTGTGGTATCTATTTTACCATCATAAGAGTTGGTATCTTTTGTTATTTTTCCATCTTTGATACTAATAATTCTATTAGCGTATTCTTCAGCCAAATCCGGATTATGAGTAACCATAATAACCAATCTTTTTTTAGAAATATTTTTTAAAACATCCATAATTTGAATACTTGTTTCAGAATCTAAAGCTCCCGTTGGTTCGTCAGCTAAAATTATTTCTGGATTATTAACCAAAGCTCTAGCTATAGCTACTCTTTGCATTTGCCCACCAGATAATTGATTAGGTTTTTTATGAATATGTTTTTCTAAGCCAACATTTTTTAAAGCTTCTTTAGCTCTTGTCCTTCTTTCTTTCTTAGAAACACCTGACAATGTTAATGCTAATTCAACGTTTTTTAAAATTGTTTGATGAGTAATTAAGTTATAGCTTTGAAATACAAAACCCACTCTATTGTTACGATAAGTATCCCAGTCTCTATCGTTAAATTTTTTTGTACTTATTTCGTTTACTACCAAATCCCCAGAAGTATAATGGTCTAATCCCCCAATAATATTTAAAAGTGTAGTTTTGCCACTCCCGGAAGGCCCTAAGATAGCGGCAAATTCACATTTTCTAAAATTAATACTTACGTTATCTAAAGCCAATTGCTCGAATTCACCAGTATTATATTTTTTTGTAATATTTTTTAATTCTAACATGTTACCACCCTATTTTTTTTCGTTGTTATTAAGTAAGAATTGTAACTCTGGGGCTACATCACTAGCATTTAGATTTGCACTTTGATTAGGGGCTTGTCCCTCCTGAATAGAGGGTTGATTGGTATTTTGTTCTTCTACTACAGGAGATGGATATACTTGGTCTAGCGGCTGAGAAGAGATATTTTCTTGTATTTGATTTAAGGACTCTGTAATCGGCGGAGAATCTACTATAGGTTGATTTGCTACAACACCTTCGGGCACTGGCATATCTCCATAGTTTATTCCTTGGTTTTGATTAATTCCATCACCCATAGTCGGATCAGTAGCTACATTTTGCGAAACCAATTTAGGAGTTTTGCTACTTCCGCCTCCACCTAAACCATCACTACTAGCATAGGCAATCATAGGGTTACATAAGATACCAATAAAGCTTGCCAAACCTCCATAAGCAACAATTTTTGTCTTATTTTGTAGTGCTTCCATTTCTTTCATTTGTTTTTCTGAATACGTTGTAAGCATTGAAGAATCTTTTGAATCTAATATCTTTATGTAAGAATTTATTACACTAATACTTAGAAAAGATGTTATTGCTATAACTACTACTATTCCATATTTAAAGTAACGATGTAGATTACTTTGTGTTCTTACAAGAAATGGTATTGTTAAAAATAATATTGTACCTATCGCTTCAGTACTATATATTAGTATTTTATAAAAATTTAAAGCATCCTCTTTATTAACTACCATAAATAGAATTATAACACCTGCATAGAGAAAAGCTACTATTATATCTATTATGGCTAATATAGTATGTTCCATATTAGTTAATAATGAAAAGCCAAAAAATAGTAGAATACCTGAAAATACAAATAAGGTAAAGCTTGTAGTTCCTAGAAGCATCTGACTTGTATCTATTTTTATTTTATTTATAAGTATTAAAAAAATAATTATACTTGAAATAACCGTAAATATTGCTGCTACATATCCTATTTTTTTTGTTTCCATATCTACACCTCTATTTATATATAATATCATATATTTTCATTATTTAAAATTGATATTTTACGTGTCTTTTTATGTTATAATTGTAAACGGAAGGAAGATACTATTTTATAACTATAACAGGAGGAATAAATGAAAAAGAAATATAAAAAGCTATTATTTGATTTAGATAATACTCTAGTTGATGATGACGAAAACAGAAGGTATGCAATTAAAAAAATATTGGAAGAAAGAAAAGAAAAAGTTAATACAAAGGATATAGAAGATTTTCTTAATATAGATAATAAATTTTGGCGCGATAGAGCTGCTGGGTTAATAAAAGATCCTTATGAATTTAAAGACCAACAAGAAAAAACAGATTGGGTACGAGCGCAAAGATTTATTATTTTCTTCAAAGATATTTCTTTACAAGAAGGTATAGAAATAAATAATAAATATATCGAATATTTGAATGATAATATTGTACCAATGAAAAATGCCGATAAAGTATTAAATACTTTATATAGTAAGGGATATGAATTGTATATAATAACCAATAGTCCCGTTAAAGCAATCAACAATAAACTTACTAAATCTGGTTTAAAAAAATATATTACAGATGTATTTTCTGCGGAAGAAGCGGGACATATGAAACCACACACTGATTTTTATAATAATATATATAGTAAAATTGGTAATGATGGAGATATGCTTATAGTTGGAGATGAACTTGGATGTGATATAGCACTAGGTATTAATAATAATATCGATACTTGTTGGTTTAACAATAATAGTTTTGAGAATAATACTTTATATAAACCAAATTTTATGATAAAAGATTTAATTGAATTGACTGATATTATAGAATAATTAGTGATATAATAACTAAGGAGATGATAATAGTGATAATAGAAAGAAACGAAGACGAAATAAATAAACTTAGAGAGGCTGGCAAAATAGTTGGTCTTACCCATAAGTATTTACAACAATTTATTAAACCAGGTATTACTACTAAGGAATTAGATAATCTTGCTAAAAAGTTTATCGAGAGTAAAGGTTGTACTCCATCTTTCGAAGGATTATACGGGTTCCCAGGAGCAATTTGTATAAGCGTTAATGATGAGGTAGTTCATGGAATTCCAAGCAAAAGAGTTTTAAAAGACGGTGATATTTTAAAACTTGATATCGGAGCATGCTATGAAGGCTATCACGGGGATTCGGCGTGGAGTTATATTGTTGGTGAACCAAAATCCGAAAAAGATGTAAAGTTACTTAAACACACTGAGGAAGCCTTAATGGATGGTCTTAAAGCTATCCATGATGGTTGCACCACAGGAGATATTGGACATGCTGTTGAGAAAACTGCTCATAAGTATAACTTAGGTGTTGTTAGAGAATTAGTTGGACATGGTGTTGGAGATAAGGTACATATGGAACCAGATGTGCCAAATTATGGAAAAGCTGGCAAAGGACCAAGACTTCATAAAAACAATGTAATCGCTGTTGAACCAATGTTAAATCTTGGAAGTAGATATATATATCAATTAAATGATGGATGGACTATTAAAACTGAAGATGGTAAAAATAGTGCTCATTTCGAACATACTGTATTAGTTACTGAAGATGGTTATGAAATATTAACTAGAAGAGATGTTGAATTAGATCCAGAAGATATTATTGCAAAATAAAAAGCCGTAACGGCTTTTTTAATTGAGATTTATTTCTATACTCATTCCAGGTATTATTACTGTTCCTTCAGGAATAGAAGACGATATAACTGTTCCTACTCCATTAATATGATAGTTTAAATCAAGTAGTTTACAAATGGTTATAGCTTCATTAGAACTATAACCATTTATGTTTGGCATAGTTATTTCACCATTAGTTATTAAGAATACTCTATCTCCAGGTAATAATATCTGATTTTTAAGAGGATATTGATTAATAATATATTTACCATTACCTATAGTAAGAACATTTAATCCTTTACTTTGAATTTTTTCTACTGAATTAGTTGTATTTTCACTTAAATAGTTTTCCATTTTAATCTTCTTGCTATTATCTATTTTTGTTGTATTATCTGTTATATTCTTGTATTTAGCTATTTCTTCAACTACTTTAGTTACCATAGCAGCCAAATCTCTATATACACCACTAAATTGTTTTACTGAGACATAAATAATATAATCTGGGTCATCATATGGAAAAATACCAGCAAAACTTCGAACATAGTCAGTTCTACCTTTCAAATACTCACCATTTGAACCGGTAATTTGAGCTGTACCTGTTTTTCCTATTAGAGTTACGGTATCGCTCTTATAGAATTTGGCATCTGTTTTACCACTATATACAACATCATACATTAGTTTCCTCATTTTAGCAGCATTTTCTTTAGATATTTTTTGGCCTAATTCTGTTCTTTCGTGTTGAAATTCTACTTTACCTGTTTTGCTATCCACGATTTTCTCTACTACGTAAGGCTGTAATTCGATACCATCATTTGTTAAAATGCTAAGAGCTTGTAGATTTTGAATTGGTGTTGTAGTTATTCCCTGCCCAAATGAAGCTGTAGCAAGTTCAGTTTTATAAATAAAATTAGCGCTTCCTTTTACTTCACCAGGTAGTGTAATATTCGTTTTTTTACCAAAACCTAAACTGTCATAGAAGTCATGAAGTCTATCACGACCAATTTTTAGAGATAGTTTTGTAGCTGCTACATTGGATGAATAAGCAAAACCTTCATCATAAGTTATTGGCCCCCAACCTACTCCGTTAAAGTCTTGGATTATAGCATCTTCAACTTTAATAGTACCAGATTCATATTTTTCATTACCATTATACATATTGTTTTCCATTGCTGCAAGAAAAGAAAAGATTTTCATTGTTGATCCTGGTTCATAGACGTAAGACGTTAAGGGATTTAAGTAATTAGTAATTACACGTTCATTTAGATTAAATGTTGGATTAGAAGCACTTGCTACTATAGCGCCAGTTTTAGCATTCATAACTGTAAAAGTAAGCCATGCCATTTCGTTTTCACTACTTATTTCTTTTATTCCATTTTCTAAGAACATTTGTATTTTACTATCAATAGTTAAATAAACATCTTTTCCTGGCTTGGCGGGAACTGTAACAGAAGTAGTATTAGGCATTGTATACCCGTATAAGTCTTTTTGATATATTGTATAGCCATCTTCACCTTCTAAATCTTTATCATAAAATGACTCTATTCCCATTTTCCCTGATATAGTACCATCATCGTCGCTCGAAGCGTAACCAATTATATAAGGGGCTAAACTTCCCATTTGATAATATCTTCTTGTAGAAGAAGTAAAACCTATACCTGGTATATTAAGTTTTTCTATTTGTTTTTTAGTAACTTCACTTATTCCTCTTCCGCCAGGTCCTAACTCTACTTGATATTTTTTTTGACTCATAAGATTAGTTAAGTTTTCAACACTCATATTTAATATCGGACTTAGTTTGATGGCAGCATCATTAACATCTAATACATGTCTAGGTTTTTTGCTATTTTCGGTTCTTTTAGGATCTAAAAAAGCGATTACATTATAAGAATTTATATTTTTAGCAAGTAGTTCATTGTCTCCAGAATAGATACTACCTCTTTCAGCAGGTAGTACTTCTGTTTCTGTATTTCTATCTTGAACAAATTTTGATAAATCTATATTATCTATTTTTTTAGCTAAAGATATATATGATAGTTTGAAAATTATTGCACAAAAAGAAAGAATAAGTACAACAAGAATCAAATGACTAATTGTTATTGTATTATTCTTTTTTCGCATATTACTTCTCCTTATCTTGTTCAACTACTACTACGTTATTATTATTATAAGACAATCCATTTTCGTTTGCAACTAATTGAATTTTGTCAAGAGAAGCTAATTCATTAATTTCCATTTTCAATCCTTCGTTAGTGTTTGCTTGTTTTTCTAGGTCGTCTTTAGCGGACTGTAATGCTATGTTTGTTTCTGACAAAACTGCTTTTACATAAACACTTGTTATAGGAATTGCTAGTAATAAAAGCACTACAATTCCCCATAAAAACACTTCTATAAAAGGAATTTTAATTTTATTTTTTCTCATTATTAAAGCCTTTCTATTATTCTTAATTTAGCACTTTTACTACGAGTATTCTCTTCTAACTCTTTAGAGCTAGGAATAATTGGTTTTTTATTAATTAGTTTAATTAATGGTTTATATTCTGATGGTATTTCTGGTAACCCTTTTACTAATTCATTCACATCACTTGCTTTTTTAAATGCTTGTTTAACTATTCTATCTTCAAGCGAATGAAAAGTTATAACACTAATTCTTCCACCAGTATTTAATATATTTATAGCCTTAGGCAAAATAGTACGTAAAGTATTTAATTCATTATTTACTTCTATTCTAATGGCTTGAAATATATTTCTTTCAGGATGACTATTATTAAAATATTTTGCGCCAACGGCATTTTTTATTATATCTACTAATTCTTTAGTAGTATTTATTTCTTTATTTTCTCTTTCAGATATTATGTTTTTAGCAATTTGCTTGCTCATTTTTTCTTCGCCATATGAATAAAAAATGTTTAATAGTTCATCATAAGAATAATTATTTATTATATCTTTAGCAGTAGTTTTATCCTCTCTATTCATCCTCATATCTAAAGGAGAGTCAATCATAAATGAAAATCCTCTTTCTTTTTCATCTATTTGGGGACTGGAAAGACCTAAATCAAATAATATACCATCTACTTTATTTATATTAAGCTTTTCTAATTCTTCAACCATATTAACAAAGTTAGAATGAATTATAGTAAAGTTATTTCCTATTTTTGATAGTCTATTATTAGAGAATTCAATAGCTTCTTTATCTTGATCAAAAGAATATAAATGTCCTTTTGGTATTTTTTTTAATATTTCGCTACTATGTCCTCCATAACCTAAAGTAGCATCTATATAGATGCCATCTTCTTTTATATTCAAACCTTCTATTGATTCAGAAAGTAAGACACTATAATGTTTCACCAAAATCAATCCCCTCAAATAGTTTTTCGGCTGTATCTTCTAATTTATCTGCATTTTCATTAATCATTTTATCCCACGACTTTTTTGACCATATTTCGATACGGTCACTTGCGCCGATAATGATACATTCTTTTTCAATACCGGCGTAACTAACCAATGGGGAGGTAATGCAAACTCGACCTTGTGAATCGAATTCACATTCAGCAGCACCAGAAAAGAAGAATCTTGTGAACATACGGACGTCTTTTTTGGTAAAAGGTAGAGTTTTTATTTTGGCCGTTATTTCATTCCATTCTTTTTCGTGATAAACATAAAGGCAGTTTTCTAAACCGCGCGTTATTATAAACCTTGTTCCAAGTTCAGTTCGGAACTTAGCAGGAATGATAAGTCGGCCTTTATCATCTATGGTATGATGATATTCGCCCATGAACATTTCAATCCCCCACTTTCCTCCACTTTGTGCCACTGTCTATAATTATGATACATTTATTAGTCTATTTTGTAAATATATTTTAATAATTTTTTTAAAACTGTTCTGTAAATTGACGTAAATTTTATACTTCCTTTCGAGCAAAAAAAATAAGTTATATATTATATAACTTATTAATTATTATTGCATTTTCATTTTGCTTTTTGCACCTTTTGCTCCGTCAAATGTACTTAAAACATTCGAATCAAAACTGGTTGTTTTTTTCAAACTACTTTTATATTCTTTTATAGCTGTTGTAATCATTTCATCTAATAGTTTAGGATATTTTTTACCTTTAGGTGTGAAGAAAAAGAAAGCTAAACAACCAGGAATAGTATTTGGTTCGTTTACATATACTTCTTTTGTTTTTTTGTTTACTAGAAAATCAAATCTTGTTACTCCAGATAGGTTTAGGGCACGGAAAGCTTTTTTAGAGTAATCATAGATTTTTTCTTCAATATCTTTGCTAATGTCGGCAGGAATTTTAAATCCGGCTGTTATCATTTTTCCACCAGTTTTAGCTGGCATTTTGCCGCTCTTTTTTCCCCCTTCTACTAGGTATTTGTCTTCAAATGTTAAGAAGTTATTATCTGTATAAAACTCTCCAACTAGAGAACATTCTACTGATTTTGAAGATCCAACAACTGCGCAATCTACTTCTTGAAGATTTTCTATTACTTTTTCTACTATTATTTTTTCATCGTAGTTTATAGCTTCTTCTATTACTTTTTTTATTTCTTTTTCTGATTTAGCTATTTCTATACCAACGCTACTACCTAGTCTTGCTGGTTTAACTATAACTGGATAGCCAAGCTTTTTAACTTTAGCTAATATGTTATCTTCATTTTCTTTATATTCGTGATCATAAAACCATATGTAATCTACAACATTTACTCCTTCGGCTCTCATTACTTCTTTTTGAATTATCTTATCTTGCCCTAAAGCTGCTGAAAGAGTATTAGGTCCAACAAATGGTATACCTAACGTTTCTAAATAACCAGCTAAAGAGCCATCTTCTACACCCTTTCCGTGTACTATAGGGAAAGCTATATCGATAGTTTCATAAGTTCCTTTAAATAAGCCTCTCTTTTTTTGTAAAATAAAATCTCCATCTTTTTTTGTTAGAGTTACTTCCTTAGTCATATTTGGTATTGCTTGTAAATCTTTATACGTTTCCATACTTTTTAAGCATTCTCCTGTATACCAATTTCTATCTTTTCCTATGTATATCGGAATAGCTCTATATTTATCACTATCTAAGTAAGACATTGCTTGAACAGCAGTTATTATACTTACTTCGTGTTCTACTGATTCTCCTCCAAATATTATACCTACTTTTAGCATTTTTATCTCTCCTTTATTCGTTGTAGATATCTGGCAAGTCACTTTGAAGAAGGCAATAAGTATTTCCTTCATCTAATTTTTTTAGAATTTCAAAGGCTTCCATTATATCGTTAGTTATATGTATTTTTTTATTATTATATTTTTCTTCTTCTAAACCATCTTGAATTGCTTTTGTTTGATTTTTACCAACTAATATTACTTCATCTATTTTATTTTTAGCTATTAGTTCTCCTATTTTTTTGTTTTCGAAGTATTCTTTGTCAGCTAGTTCTATCATTCCAGAAGTTATTATTATTTTTTTACCAGGCATTTTAGCTAATACATCGATAGCCATTGCACAACCTTTAGGGTTGGCGTTATAAGCATCGTCTATTAGGTTTATGTCAAAGTATTTTTTCATTTGTAGTCGATGTTCTACAGGTTCTACGCCTTTAACAGCTTTTTGTAAATCTGCTATACTTATTCCAAGTTCATGGCCTAATAAAATTCCAGCTAAAATATTATAAACATTATTTATTCCTAACAATTTGGTTTGAAAGTCGTACTCTTTATCGTTTCCTTTAAAAACTACTTTAAATTTTGTCCCTTTGTGACTTAATTCTATATCTTTAGCATAAGCATCAACTTTTTTGTTTTCAACACCTATCCATAGTATTTTACAATCATTATTAATGTGATAAGATTTTTGCTTTGGATCATCAGCATTTAAGATACCTATTCCATCGCTAGGTAGACTTTCTATTAGTTCAAATTTTGTTTTTTGAATAGTTTCCTCACTACCGAAAGTCTCTAAATGGGCTAAACCAATACTAGTTATTATTCCATATTTAGGATGAACTAAGTCACATAGTTCTTTTATTTCTCCTTTTTTGCAAGCCCCCATTTCAGCAATAAAATAATCGTTATATTTATCCAAATGATTATTTATCGTAATCATTAAACCAAATGGGGTATTGTAATTAGCTGGGGTTTTAAAAGAATTATATTTAATATTCAAGATATCATTCAAAATATTTTTAGAACTTGTTTTTCCATAACTACCTGTAATACCTATTACTTCCATATTTGTCATACTATTTAGTTTATTTATTGCTTGGTTTCTAAAATGGTTTGCAACCATTTTTTCAACTGGTCGATTTAGAAAGTTGATTAATATTATAATTAAAGGATTAAGATATCCTATTAAGCCTAAGATAAAATAGTATAATGGAAGATTATTATCAGAATAGTTTAGTAATGTAATTATTATTAGTAGTATATGTAATAATGTATTTGTAGCAATTAATCTTTTTATTCTTGCTGTATATTTTAATGGAATCTTTGTTGTTTCTTTCTTTTTGTTGCTTATAAATACAAATATTAAAAATATAAATAGTAAAATAGCTATATAATTTATATAAGCCAATAAATTTTCACTAAAGTAAAACAGAATAAATAATATGAATAATAAATTATAGTTTACAAAGTTTTCTTTAAGATTTTTTAATAACCATTTAACGTATTTATAACCTCTGTTATATCTATTTTGTTGTAACATATGTAATGATTTTGTACTTATTATATTAATATATATTAAATAAATTATTGATACGAAAATATAAAATAACATATTATTCCTCCTAGTTTAAAAATGATTTTAAAACACTTATTGTTTGGTTTAATCTCTCTAAATAAGCATAGTGAGTACATCCTTCATATGTAACTAAACCACTATCTGGTATAAGACTTTCTAATTCTTTGGCATCTTCATATGGAACATCATCATCTTTTGTTCCCCATATTATTAGAGTTGGGCATTTAATTTGATTAACCTCTTTGCTCAAATCAGTGTTAACATGTTTTACAAGAATGTCTCTCATTATTGGACTAGCGTTTTTATAATCAGTTGATCCCATATGGCTTTTGGCGAAGTTTTCAAATTTCTTTAATCCCGGTATTTTTTTTAAAGTTTTAAGTATTTTTACTTTAGTGCTTACTTTAGTTATTTTTTGCTTAAATGGGCTAGCTAATAAAATTAGTTTATAAACTGGATATTTTAAAGCATACATGATAGCTAATTTTCCTCCAAAAGAATGGCCGATAATTGTTATATTTTTTAATTCTAATTTTTGAACCAAGTTATTTATCATTTCTACATAATTAGATAAATCCCAGTTACTAGTTGGTTCATCTGATAATCCGAATCCTGGTAAATCAATAATAATAAGATGATGAGTGTCTTCAAAAGGATTAGCAATAGGCTCCATCATTTCTATATTTTGTCCCCAACCATGAAGAAAAATAATTGGGTTACCATCTTTTTTTCCGTATTCTTTATAGTTTATTTTTATATTATTATATTCAAACATAAAATCACCTTTAAGGGCTTATAGATGTACCCTTTCTAACATATATTTTACCATATCACGGGCTTTTTGAATATTTATTATAAAAATAGTTGACATAATATAGCCTTTTTTTATATTTTTTCAAGAAAAAAGAGCTTGTTTTAAGCTCTACTTGAATACTTACCATCTTCTGTTGTTACTATTATTCTTTCTCCTTGATTAATAAACATAGGTACTTTTACAATTAATCCGTTATCTAAAGTTGCATCTTTCATAGCATTATTAGTTGTATTTCCTTTTACAGCATCAGTCGTTTCTACTATTTCATATTCTATTTTTTCAGGCAATGTTATACCAATAATATCTCCTTCGTAGAAATCTATTTGTACTTCTAAATTTTCTTTTAAGTATTTTTCAGCTGAGCTAATCTTATCAGGAGTTATTTCTACTTGTTCATAAGTTTCATTATCCATAAATACATATGAACTGCCTGAATTATATAAGTATACCATTTTCTTTTTATCAACATGAGCTTTTTCTATTTTGACATTGCTATTTATAGATTCTTCAGTAATTGTACCAGTTTTTAAATTACGCATTTTAACTTTCATAATTGCTGCGCCTTTTCCTGGTTTAACATGTAAAAAGCTTTGTATTTGACAAATATTACCATTATAGAATACTGTCATACCATTTTTTATGTCATTTACATTTATTAGTTCATTCATTGATCAACACCCTATTTCTTCTCTTTATGTAATGTTTCTTTATTACACCATTTACAGAATTTGTTTAATTCCATTTTGTCTGGAGTATTCTTTTTGTTCTTTTTAGTAACATAGTTTTCATGTTTACAAACAGAACAAACTAAAACTATATTAGATCTATTTTCATTTTTAGCCATAAAACAGCCCTCCTTTTTCACATCGTACATATTGTATCATACATTTTTTATTTTTCCAAATAAAATCTATCATATAATGTATATTAGTTTTGTTGGTATTATAATAAAAATGAAAGATAGAAGTTGGAACTTCTATCTTCGAACAAAATAATATTTAGAAAGATAGGTTACAAATGTAAAGCATCTCTCCGTGAAAGATATTATATCATTATTTTTTTATTATGCAAGCTTTTTTTATACTTTATAGAATTTTAAAATGCTATTATTCTTTATTTTATACACATATTCTAATTTATATTTTGGATAATTTTCATATTCATATACAGTATTAGAGATAAAATAAATGTTCTTTTTTTGTCTTTTTAATTCTTTTAAATTCTCTTGTGTAACAATAACTACTTTTTTGGACAATTCATATGAATGTTCGACTAGTGAAAGAAGTCCTGCATCTTGCAAATAATTATAGCTTTGATATAAATAAATTTTGTTATCTTTATTTTTTTGGTATTTATCTGACGCCAAAAATTCTTCTAAAGCCTTTTTGGTGGTTACATGGTAGTAATCTAACTCATATTTTTTAGATATATCTTTGGTTCCGACTAAGATATTATAGTAAGCAGCATTTCTAACATCATATCTAATTATATTATATATACTGTCTATCATACTTATAATTATTAAAATTATTATTATTCTCTTGTATTTTATTTTTTTTATATATATTAATACATAACTACATATTAATAGTATTAAAGGATATAAGAAATAAAAATGACGCCAACTATTATAGATGTTTGGTTTTTTTATAATACATATTAAGAAAGGTATTATAAACATAGCAAAAATGATAATAAATAGATAATTTGTAAAATCTATTTTCTTACTTTTTCTTTCTTTAATAATCTTTATAACAAACATAGCGATAGATATAATAAATAAAATAGTAATAATAAGTGGCAAAGTAATTATAATATTTTTGGGTAAATAGTACCGTGGGACTCTATTCCCAGCTGCAGTATTATAGTATGTTCCATCAAATAATACAGTGCCATTCCATCTAAAATTAACACTACTATTTAAACAGTATAATATATATTCCATTAAATGAAATCCATCAGTAAAAATCACAGGAGTTATAAGAATAAATATTATAATATATAATACGAAAGTGAATAATATATCTATTATTCTTTCTTGGGTAAGTTTTTTATGTAGTAAAAGATATATAATATATGCTATACCCATAATACCTGAGAAAAAGATACCTATTATTTTCACGTTACTTAGCAGAGCTATAACAAAAGCAAAGATAATCATATCCTTGTTTTTATTATCCTTCATTATTCTTATTAAGTAATAAAAACTTATTATTAATAAACTCATAAGAGTTATATCTTTATTATTATGAAGAGAATCTATAAATATTCTAGGACTTAAGAAGTATAACAAAGTCATTAGTATTGCTATTTTATTATTTTTAGATATTTCTTTTGTTGTTTTATAAAAGAATATTACACCGATAAAATATATAATATATACATATACTCGCCAAATACTAGATACTATATCTGGTATTTCTTTACTCAATAGTATTAAAGGAAATAAAGGATAATAACAAGCTACACCATGATCTCTTTCGACAGAATAGTTTATTTCAACTATGTGTCTTTTAGTTAAAGCATCTTCTAATTCATGATTCTTAAAAAAGAAGGCATAACTTTTAATATTACTTAATACTATTGATTGCTCAAAATCTTCATCAAAGTTGGCTGTTATATCCTTCATATAATGTATTCCAAACAAAAACATAATTGTAAATATTAATATAATTATTTTATTGTCTTTTATTCTTTTTATCATAATAGACTCCTTTTTCTATGGATAATACTTGATAAATATAATAATAGTGATGCTATAGATATAATTATAGGAATTGTAAAATGATACTTATATTCTAATTTAATAATATGATAGCCCG
Organism: uncultured Bacillota bacterium; assembly: GCA_946611635.1. Lineage (GTDB taxonomy): Bacteria > Bacillota_I > Bacilli_A > RF39 > UBA660 > Coprovivens. The sequence goes on from CAMODW010000009.1 coordinate 28,664, forward strand.
GTTTTACTTTTATTCCCATTAGAGAGTCAAATATTTTAACAGGTTTTACTACTTTACCATCTATTGTTATTTCCCAGTTTGTATCATATGGAATAGACGTAAATATTAATTGGTTCTTATCTATTTTTATTTTGCCTTCTATTTTACTATCACTATATTTAGTATATTCTATTTGATTTTGTTTTAATATATTATATGCCTTTTCAATATTTTTTATGTTGTATGTATAATATGTTATTTCTTTATTATACTTTGATTCTTTTACTACTATGCTATCATTTTCGGAAAGAGAATTTGTTTTGTTTCCTTTTAAGTCATAACTATCAAAATAATAGTATTTTTCGTTAATATAATATATATCATTATGTTTATTGTTTTTATCTAATGGTATGACTTTTTTATTGAATATGTTCTCTACCCCCGTCATAGCTTTTATAGTGTTTTGCTGAGAATTAACATAATCTTTATATTTTAGTTTTACATTTAGAATATCTTCATTAACACCAAATATTTTTTCTAGATAATATTTATTATTTAAGTTATATATCATATTCAATACTACATTTTCTTTTTCATGAGTAAAAATACTAGTGTTTTCAAAAGTTGATTCTCCCATTTTTTTTAAATCGTATATAGCTTCGTTATAGGTCATAGATGTTAAAAGATCAATAACTTTACCATTAAAAAACATGTTACAATTTTCGGTAAGACTTAGATTTTTTGCACCATTTCGATAGCAATATAATGGGGAAATGTATTCGCGATATTTTAAATCATTTGTTATATAATTGTTTGTTATTTCTTCAGGATTTTTAATTTCCATTAAGGAGAAATCATAAGTAAATAATAAAACAGTTGTATAAATTGTCATAATTATAAATAAGGAATTTATAACAGGATTTTTTTGGTATAAAAATATAATCGTTGTAATAGCTGCTAAAGACACTATATAATTCCAAATTGTCATTTCACGAATGCTATTAAAACAAAATATAAAAAGACTTGTAACTAATAGTAAAGAAATAATTATTTCTCTTTTGTTTCTTTTATCTTTTAAATCTGTATTTTCAACATTTTTTAGAAATAGAACTATTTCGTAAAAACAAATAATAAAAGAATAACGATATGGTAAAGCTCTAATTTCATGAAAGAAATTCATAACAAAATCCAATTGAGTAACAGTTATAAAATTAACCATAATAAAAGCTACTATTAGAGAATAGATTCTTTCTCTTCCAGAGATTTTATGATTTAGAAAGTAATAAAATATACTGATTAGAATTAAAGTATTACTGCTTATATTTGGTACTACTTCCCCATATCGATAAACCATTAAAGTTTCTTGGCCATAAAATAGCGACCCTATTAAACCTCTAAAGGTTAAATAATAATCATTCACATGTTTTGTATCAAAGGCTAGACCCATTCTTTTATAAGAATCAACTAACATATATAGCCAGAAGAATGTTATAAAAAACACTATTAAGGTTGCTTTACTAATTAATAAAAATTTCTTTAAAACATCTTTTTTTGTGGTTTTTAAATATATTATTTCATGAATAATAAAATACAATATTGTATAGATACATACAGGAAAAGTTAAATAAAAGTTACTAATAATCATATAAGATAAAGAGAAAATATATATACCATTTTTCTTCTTAGTAAAAAGTCTTTCTAAACCAAATTGAAATAATGGAAACATCATAAATATATCAACAAATGATGAATAGTAATAGTATATTAAGAACCATCCACAAAAACAATAAGATAAACAAGCTATTGTAATAGCTATTTTTTTATTGGTTTTACTGTTTGCATATATACTAATATTTAAAGCTGTAAAAGCTACTTTTAACGTTGTTACTACTAAATACATAACGTTTGGAGAATTAAATAATAAACAGATAAGATTTAGAGGGCTTGATACATAGTATAGTATATTAAAAATAACCGGATTACCTAAGCCATTATTAAATGAATAAGTTCCTAAAGTTCCTAATTTTAATTTAGCTATTACATCATAAATCATAGGTTTAAATTGAGCTAGTCCATCACTTGTGCCAAAAGTCTTTGGACCAAACGGATAAACTTTAGCTATGTACCATATCAATAAAAATACGAAAACAGCTAATAGCATGTTAAATAGATGTATCCAGTATTTTTTTAATGTTTTCATTTTGAGTATTCCTTTCTTATTTCATCTAAATAATCAGGGTTATACTTTTTATTCTTTAACATATTTATTTCATATTTATATGGGGGATATAATCTTTCTTTTGAATCATCACTTTCACCAATATAAGGGGTTTCTAATATTTTTGGTATATCTTTTAATCTTTCGTTGTAAGCGATATTTAACAAAGTAGCAAAACCAATAGTCCCTTTGCCTAAGTTGGCATGGCGATCTTTATGAGAATCTAAATCATTTTTAGAATCATTTAAGTGAATGCATTTTATTTTAGTTATATCTATCTTAGTAGTTAGTTTATCTAAAAAATCATCAAAAGATGTCATATCATAACCAGCATCATTTAAATGACATGTATCTAGGCAAATACCTATTCTATCTTGATTCTTGGTCCCATTAACTAAGGAAGTTATTTCTTCAATAGTTGAACCACATTCACTGCCTTTACCAGCCATCGTTTCTAAAAGTATCATACATTTACTATTATCAGACAATATTATATTTAAGGCTTCAATAATATTATTTAGGCCTTCTTCTTTAGATATTTTAACCGCATTACCTGGATGTAATACTAATTTATCAATACCCAAGATATCACATCTATGTAACTCATTTTTGATAAAATCGATACTAAAATTCCATTTATCCATATCTGTTTTATTAGCTAGATTAACGATGTAAGGGGCATGGCAAATAATATTATTAATATTTATATTATTTTCGTCCATTAATTCTTTTGCTTTTTTTACTATATCTAAATCTATTTCTTTTCTTATAGTATTGGTTGGAGCGCCAGTATAAAACATAAAAGTGTTAGCATTATAACTTAAGGCTTCTTTTACTGAAGAAAGGATTCCTTCTTTACCATATGAGACATGAGATCCAATTATTAGCATTATTTATCACCTGTTTTATTATCTCATACTATTTTTTTAAGATAAAGAAAAAATAGTTCTTTCGAACTATTTATTTTATTCTAATTAAGAAGCTTGTTCTATATTAGCATTAATACATTCAATATCTTTATATGTGTTACCAGTACCGCCTCTACTAGTATCAGGTGATTTCAATGAAGTGTATTTAGCAGAAGATTTACCTGAATTTGAAGCAGTATTCCATGCTGATCCTACAGCTTTAGCTTTGTCAGTATATCCCATTGATGGAGCAATATATGCTTTTAAGCCATCTAATTTAGTTATTATACCTAAGCCACCAGCTTGATTACTACTTGCAGTATTAGTTGGGTTATTATCCTTCTTATATTTTAATTTGTTAATAGAGTTTTTCTCAATACCATAGATACCATATTGACCATTATGCATCCAAACTTCATATTTAGTTGCTCCACCATCATATGGAACTTCTAATAGTATCATTCCTCCGTATGTACTAATGTCTTTCTTTAAGAAACCATTATTAACTAGTCCAACTAGTGATACACACATTCCTTGGTAATCTCCTTCTTCGCTTGTTTTTAAGTACTTAACAGATATATCACTAACCATAGAAATGTCAGAGTACATATCCTCAGCACTATTTACAGCTTGTAAAGCTTCATTTTTAAATGTATTAATTTTTGAGTTATTCATTGTTGACATAACTCCGGCTCCAGCTGATACCATTAATATTGCTAAGATAACAATAACTGCTAGTAATTCAACTAAAGTAAAACCTTTTTTGTTCATTTCTTCTTTCCTCTCCTTACTTTATATATTAATTTTACAACATTGTTTTTTTATTTTCAATATTTTTTACATTTTTATGATTGTTTTTTGTTAATACATTTTATTTTTTTATATGTATTGCCGGTTCCACCACCGTTTAGGTCAGATTCAATAGTTGCTTCTACGTCATTTAAGTTTGTTGGATTACCTACTGTTTCAACTCCGTATGTTAGTTTTACTTGTTTTCTTATTCCTTTTAGATTTGTTACTATTCCTACTTTACCACCGCTAATATCATCTGCTGTTATAGTCATAGTTGAAACTCGGCTTTCGGTATTATTATTTTTTTTATATCTTAATTTGTTAACTTGACTTTTTTCAACTCCGTTTATACCATAACTTGAATTATGAGCCCATACCATATATTTAGGAGCACTTCCATCATATGGTATTTCCATTAGTATTACTCCTGCATATGTTGAAATATCTTTTTTTAAATAGCCATTATTTACTAAACCGGCTAATGTTACGCATAATCCGGCCATTGTATGATTACCCGTTCCAATATTTTTATCATCTATATTAGGTTTTATATAGCTATTAAATGCGGCTGGATTCATTGATATTTCGGAATACATGTTTTCAACTCCGTTTACAGCTGTCAGTATTTCATTTTTAAAAGTATTAATTTTTGCATTGTTTAGTGTTGTCATAACACCTGCTCCTGCTGATACCATTAATATTGCTAAAATTACAATAACTGCTAGTAATTCAACTAAAGTAAAACCTTTTCTATTTTTTTTCATATTATCACTACCTTGATATTATTATACAAAAAAAAGGATAGTATTTCTATCCTATAATTTAAAATCATTAATAAAATCATCTATTGTAAGTTCTTTTGGCTCTTCAGTATTATCTTCAACTTTTTCTTCATTCGAATTATCAGATGTTTTTTCTTTTGTTTCAAGTTTCTTTTCTATTAATGTTGTCGCAACAAATACATCTTCTAGACCCTGTTTAGTAATAGTTGAACCGGTTGACTGTAAGTCCATTATCGGAATATCAGCAGCTTTTATTCCTTTGATTACTCCATCTATTTTTAATCCTATAATATTTTTTGGATCTAAAGCAAATGACTTAAAGATTGAATATGGTTTAGATTTTATTTTTTTAATTAGTGTTGATCCTTTTAAAGCACGGGAAGCTTTTTCTAAATCAGCTATTTTTATTCTTTTGGCTGTATTTTTATCAGTTATAATTCCTATATATTCTTTGCCTGTTTCAACAGATAATCCAGAAACAACTTCGTCTTCTCTTAGTTTTATTCCTTTTACACCTGCTGCTTTTGATGAGACAATTGTAATTTCTTCAGAATCAAAATATAAGTAATAACCGTTTTTGGTTATAAACAAAGTATTACCATAATCTATGAAGGCTGATACTACTTCGTCATTTTCTTTTAGTTTCATAGCGTTAATAGGTTTACTATAACGACTTACTATCAATTCTTTAATATTTATTCTTTTAGTTGTACCTTCTTTGGTTACTAGGGTAATAACACTATTTAGATCATCTATTAGGATATTACCAATTATACTTTCTTCTGGTGCTAAAGGAATTATATTACTTATATGTTTTCCTAATTCTTTCCATTTTGTTTCTTGTATTTCATGGATAGGAACATATAAATAATGTCCTAAATTAGTAAATAATAATAGTGTGTCTTTTGATGTAGTACTATATAAACCTGTTATATAGTCTCCTGGTTTAAGAGTTGTTGGTTCTGATGAAGCACTTGTATACGATTTTAAAGGTATCTTTTTTACATAGCCATCATTTGTTACTACTACAACTACATTTTCCTTAGGAATCATTTCCATAGCATCTATTTTTATTTCCGTTATCTCGTCTTTAATCTCTGTACGACGAGGTGTTGCGTATTCTTTTTTTATCTCTTGAAGAGATTTCTTAATTTGATTTTTTAATACTTCTTCATCATTTAAGATAGAATTTAAGAATTCTATCATTTTATTTAGATTTTCTTTTTCTTCAATTAGAGCTGTTACATCTGTGTTTGATAATCTGTATAATCGCATTGTAACGATAGCATTAGCTTGTTCGTAAGTAAAATCAAAAGCTTTACATAAGTTATTAATTGAATCTTCTTTACTTTTAGATGCTCTTATTATTCTAATAACTTCATCTATTACATCTACAGCTTTTAATAGTCCTTCTACGATATGCAATCTCTCTTTAGCTTTTTTTAAATCAAAAGCTGTACGTCTTAATATTACTTCTTTTTGATGAGCTATAAAAGCATCTAGTATTTCTAGTATTCCTACTTGTTTTGGTCTTCTATTTACTATGGCAACCATATTAAAATTATAGTTTACTTGTAACTCAGTATTTTTAAACAAATAATTTAGGATTAATTCTGCATTAGCTCCTTTTTTTAGTTCTATTACTAAGCGTGCCATATGTTCTTTATCTGATTCATCTATTACATCTACAATACCATCAACTTTTTTATCAATTTTTATATCTTCTATTTTTTTTCTTAAGTTTTCTTTTAGAACATCATATGGTATTTCATGGACAATTATTTGATATTTACCTTTTTCTTCGACGATTTCTGTCTTAGCTTTTACAACTACTTTTCCACGACCTGTAGTGTAAGCATTAATAAGGCCTTCTTTTCCTTCAACTACTCCACCTGTTGGAAAGTCTGGCCCTTTTACTATTGATAAAATTGTATCAAGGCGAGAATTTGGATTAGTAAGGCGGTGTATTGTTGCATCTATTACTTCTCCTAAATTATGAGGAGGAATATTAGTTGCATATCCAGCGCTAATACCTGTTGAACCATTTACTAAAAGATTGGGAAAATTAGCTGGTAATACAGTTGGTTCTAAATCTTCATCTGTATAATTAAGCATCATTTCTACGGTATCACGATTAATATCTCTTAGCATTACTTCAGCAAGTTTTGTTAATCTTGCTTCTGTATAACGATAAGCAGCAGGGCCATCTCCATCTATAGATCCGTTGTTACCATGAACATCTATAAACGTCTCTCTCATTTTCCAAGCTTGTGACATATATATCATAGCTCCATATATTGAAGAGTCGCCATGAGGGTGATATTTTCCCATTATATCTCCAACAGATTTACCACACTTTCTATATGGTTTATCATAGGTATTTCTATCTTCCCACATCGTCCAAAGAATTCTTCTTTGAACTGGTTTTAAGCCATCTCTTACATCGGGAAGAGCTCTATCTTGAATGATAGATTTGGAATATCTTCCAAATCTATCTCCCATAATATCTTCTAAAGTATAATCATATATTTTTTCTATGATGTTTTTTTCATCTTTCTTTTTTGCCATTATGATCACCTCTTAAATTTGTCTTCGAAAGTAAAATCAACATTTTCATTTATCCATTCTTTTCTAGGCTCTACTTTATCACCCATTAGAACAGATACTCTTTTTTCGGCTAAAGCGGCATCGGTAATTGATACTTTTATTAGACTGCGATGTTCTTTAGACATAGTCGTATCATATAATTCGTCAGCATTCATTTCGCCTAATCCCTTGAATCTTTGTAATTTATAAGAATTAGGTTTTAGTGTCTTTTTTCTTTCTTCTAATTCTTCATCTGTTGCAACATATTCTTTATATTTACCAAAATCTAAAGCGTATAATGGAGGATTAGCAATATATAGCATACCTTCTTCAATTAGAGGTCTCATAAATCTATAGAAGAAAGTTAATAACAAGATTTGAATATGGGCTCCATCGTCGTCAGCATCTGTCATTATTATTATTTTACCATAATTGGAATCGGAAGCATCAAAGCTATCACCAATTCCAGCACCTATTGCATATGTTAAAGTATTAAGCTCTTCGTTAGCATGAATCTCTGTTTCTGAAGCTTTTTCACAATTTAATACTTTACCTCTCAATGGTAATATTGCTTGTGTTTCTCTATCTCTACCTGTTTTAGCAGAGCCACCAGCTGAATCTCCTTCGACTAAGAACAATTCATTTTTAGAGGCGTCTTTTCCAGTTGCTTTAGCTAGTTTCCCAGAGAGAATTTTATCTTTTTTTTCTTTTCCTTTTCCATTTTTTACGGCATCTCTTGCTTTACGAGCAGCTTCTCTAGCTTCTTTAGAGGTTTTGGCTTTATCCATAATTCTTAAAGCTAATTCTCTGTTTTCTTCTAAAAAGAATTTCATATTTTCATAAGTTATTTGTTCGGTAACCGTCTTGGCTTCAGGGGTTCCGAGTTTACCTTTGGTTTGTCCTTCAAATTGTAATAGTTTTTCAGGAATTTTCAAACTAATTACAGCTGTTAAACCTTCTCTAACGTCACTACCATCGAAAGTAGTGTTTTTTAAAATGTTATTTGCTTTAGCGTATTCGTTAAAAGCTTTGGTAATTCCGGTTTTGAAACCTGTTTCGTGTGAACCACCATCGCCTGTTTTTACATTATTAACAAAGGATAGAATGTTTTCTTGATAATCATTGCGATATTGTAAAGCTATATCTACTTCTATTCCTTGTTTAATACCGGTAAAATTTAACACTTTAGGAGTTAAAACACTTTTTCCATCATTAATATATTCAACAAAAGAAGTTAATCCATCATCATAGTGATATTTAACACTTTTATTATCTTCTACATCTTCTACTTCTATTGTTAATCCATTAATTAAAAAAGCACTCTCCTGCATTCTTTCTGTAATAGTTGTGTAAGAAAATGCTATTGAGCTAAATATTTCAGGATCAGGATAAAATGTTACAGTAGTTCCTGTTCTATTGGTGGTTCCTATTTTTTTAAGTTTCTCTTTTACTTTTCCACCATTTTCAAATTTTATTTCATTTATTTCACCATTATTATAAATAGTTACAGTCATCCATTTTGATAAGGCGTTTACTACAGATGCACCCACTCCATGCAAGCCACCTGAGACTTTATATCCGTCGTTATCAAATTTTCCACCAGCATGAAGAATGGTATATATTACTTCTGGTGTAGATTTTCCACTTTTATGTTTGCCAGTTGGTACTCCTCTTCCATGGTCTTCTACAGAAATTGAGCCATCTTTATTCATAGTTATTTTAATATAATCTCCAAAACCATTTATAGCTTCGTCAATTGCGTTATCTACTATTTCCCAAATCAAATGATGAAGTCCTCTTTTATCAGTAGAACCTATATACATACCTGGTCTTTTTCTAACTGCTTCTAAGCCTTCTAATATTTTTATTGAATCTGCATCATATTTATTTGTACTCATTTTTTTCACCATAGCTATAATAACATAAATTATTTTGTTTAAAAAGTCTTTTGACACTTTTTTGAACTATTTTACTTTGAAAAAACTACACATAATGTGTAGTTTTTTTTAGTTATTACCTTCGTCTTCTAGTTCTGCACCAGCT
>CAMODW010000010.1 GCA_946611635.1 uncultured Bacillota bacterium
TATATAGTTGTAAGTAGTAAAAAGAATAGTGTTAAGGAATATAAAAAAGATTATTATAGTTTTAAATATGATACAACTTGGAAGATAAAAGATAATAAAAATAGTACTATTTTAACTCATAAAAGTACTAATGGTAAAATTGTTATTACTTATAAGGTTTTAGATACTTATTTAATAGATATTGATTTAAAAAATATTATTAGTGATATTATTTATGAAGTAGAAAAACAAAATAAAGATTATACTTTAATAAATAAAACTAGTAATGAAGATGGTAGTTATAATTTATTATATGAAAAGGAAAAAGAGGAATGCCTAGTTCATATTTATAAGCAAGATAATATTATATTATTTGTTTATTATAATAATTCTAGTAAGTATTTTGATATTACTTTGGATAGTTTTGAGGAAGTATTAAATAGTATTAATGTATATAGTGGAGAAAAGATGTAAATAGGTAATAGTTGTATTGACAAATAATTCTATATAGAGTATACTTAAGATACTCAATAGTGTGTTTTCTATAAATGGAGATTATGAAAGCATTAGAGAATATTGATGAATTACTTAGCTGTTTAAAGTCATTTGGTTGACTGATATATCTTGATATATTCTACGGCTTTGTGCTGTAATTTATGATATTTTCGCTATTAATAATTGAAATTTTGGAAATGTAAATAATATTTATGTTATTTATATTTATAATTTTTTTAAGTATCTTACCTAGCTATTGAGTATATACATATTGTGGCTTTCTTTTGACAAGAGGCTATGTGGATACTGTCATTGAAACATAGTTTTGATATGAATCATTTTGGCCACACAAAAAGTGTGTAACGGACAGGTTACATATTTTTTTTGCTATTTTTTATCTAAATATCCTAGTATAATACCAGCTATTATAGCTACTATTATTTCTTTTAATAAGTGTTTATTCTTTTTCATTTTTTTCACCTTTGTTACTTAATATTATAAATTAGGAATTAACAAATGTTAATTCTTTTTCTATGTGTTATAATTGTTTTGAAAGGTGGTAGTACAAATGTCTTTATCTATTAGTGTTAAAACAGATTATTCTTTATTAAATAGTTTAATAAAGATTCCTGATTTGATGAGATATGCTATTAATAATAAAATTGATACATTGGGTATTTTAGATGATAATATGTTTGGTAGTATCGCTTTTTATGAACAATGTAAAAAAAATAATATTAAACCTATTATAGGTTTAATAGTTAAAATTGGTAATAATAAGATATATTTATATGCTAAAAATTATGAGGGCTTTTTAAATATGTTAAAGATTAATACTATAATGCAAAATAAAGATATTTCTTACATTGATTTAAAGAGTTATTCTAATGATATTATAGTAGTAATTCCTTATAGTTCTAATATGTTATATGAACAATTAAAATCTATATATAATATAGTTTATATGTCTTATCAGAATGAATATGAAAAGAATAATGTTGTTCTTCTATGTGATAAATTAGTTTATATTAGTGAAGTTGTTTGTTTTAAAGCTATTGATATTAAATATATTAATTATTTGCGAGAAATAGCTACAGGTAATAAAGAAGATATTAGTAAAGATTTAATAGATTGTTATTTAGAAAAAGATATATCGGATGATGATGTAAATAGTATTAAAGAATTTTCATCTTTGTGTAATTTAGAAATACCTCATAATAATACTTATATTCCTGTGTATAAAGATGGTATTAATTCTTTTGAATTTTTATCTAGTTTATGTAAAAAAGGATTAACCAAAAGATGTGCTGGTAATATAAGTAAAGAGTATGCTGATAGGTTAAATATGGAACTTAATGTTATAAAGAAGATGGGCTTTGTAGATTATTTCTTGATAGTTTATGATTATGTAAAGTTCGCTAAAACTAATGGTATCTTAGTGGGACCAGGGAGAGGATCTGCTGCTGGGTCTTTAGTTAGCTATTCGATTGGAATTACAGATGTTGATCCGTTAAAGTACGATTTGCTTTTTGAAAGATTTTTAAATCCTGAAAGAATTACTATGCCAGATATTGATGTAGACTTTGAATATACTAAAAGAGACATGGTAATAGAATATGTTAAAGAGAAATATGGAAAAGATAAAGTAGCTAATATTATGACATATGGTACTTTAGGAGCTAGGCAAGTAATTAGGGATGTTGGGAAATGTTTGGGACTTGATAATAAGATTATAGATAAATTATCTAATTTATTAGAACCTAAACTATCATTAAAAGATAATTTACATAGAGATATTGTTAAAGAATTTGTAGTAAATAATAATTTGAAAAATTTATATAATATTAGTTATAAGTTAGAAGGATTAAAAAGACAAATTAGTACTCATGCTGCTGGAGTTGTTATATCTTCTAAAAGATTAGATGAGATTATTCCTATGTATTTAAATGGAGAAGAATTATTAACTGGAACTACAATGGAATACTTGGAAAACTTAGGTTTAATAAAGATGGATTTTTTAGCAATTAAAAATTTGACTATTATTAAAAATGTAATTGATCTTATTAAAGAGAAAGAAGATAAGAAGATAGATTTATCTTCTATTCCTTTAGATGATGAGAGCACCTTTAATATTTTTAGAACAGCTGATACAGAAGGTATTTTTCAATACGAATCGTCTGGTATGAAAAATTTACTATCTAAAATGCAACCAAGTAATTTTGATGATTTAGTTGCGGCGGTTGCTTTATTTAGACCGGGGCCAATGCAAAATATAGATACATATTTAAAGAGGAAAAAAGGGCTAGAAAAAGTAGATTATTTAGATGATTCTTTAGAACCTATATTGAAGAGTACTTATGGAATTATGATATATCAAGAACAAATAATGCAAGTATTGGTAGCTATGGGTGGTTTTTCTTTTGCTGAAGCAGATAATGTAAGAAGAGCTATGAGTAAGAAGAAAAAGGATATAATGGATGAGAATAGAGATGTATTTATATCTAGAGCGATGAAAAAAGGTTTTACTAAAGAGAAAAGCGTTGAAGTTTTTGATTTAATTACTAAGTTTGCTGATTATGGTTTTAATAAAGCTCATTCTGTTTCATATGCTATGATAGGTTATCAAATGGCTTATTTGAAAGCTAATTATCCAGTATATTTTATAGCTAATTTATTAAATATGAGTATTGGTAGTGATATTAAAACCAAAGAGTATATTGATGAAGCTAGAAAAAAGAATATAAAGATATTTAAACCAAATATTAATATAAGTAAGAATTATTATTTAATTAAGGATAATGCATTGTTACTTCCTTTGAATGCTATTCATAATGTTGGAGTTAGTGCTGTTGAGGATATAATTGAAGAAAGAGAAAAAAATGGTAAATATAAAGATTTTCTTGATTTTGTAGCTAGAATTTATGGAAAAAGTGTTAATAAGAAAACTATTGAAAGTTTAATAGATGGAGATGTCTTTAGAGATTTTAAATATAATCATAAAACATTATTTTTTAATATTGATAGTGCTTTGGATTATGCAATGTTGTGTAGTGATTTAGATGAATCTCTTGTAATGAAACCTAATATTGAAGTTTCACAAGAATATAATGAAAATGAACTTATAAATAAAGAGTTAAATACTTTTGGATATTATGTAACTAATCATCCTTCTTCAAAATATCAAGATGGTGTTATGAAACTTAATAAAATAAAAGATTATTTTGATAAATATGTAGATACTGTTGTTATTGTTGGAAGTGTAAGGAAGATTAGTACTAAGAAAGGGGAAGAAATGGGTTTTTTCTCTGGTAGTGATGAGACTGATACTGCCGATTATGTTATATTTCCGAAAAATAACAGCTTATTATACGATATTAAGAAAGACGATTTTATAAAGGTAAGGGGACAGGTTACAAGAAGATTGGATAAATATCAAATAGTTGTTAGTAATATAGAAATAATTAAGTGAATTTGTTTTTTAATATTATAATTTATGATATACTAGTATATAGTAGGGTGTGTAGTAAATGATTAAGTCTTTTAGAAAAAGAAAATTTATTAATCATAAAAAAAGGATATTATATGTTTCTTTATTCTTTTTATTGCTATTAATAAGTATAGGTTATGCTTATATAAGTACATCTTTATCTATTAATGGTAATACTACTATAGCAGCCAATACATGGGATATTCATTTTGCTAATTTAAGTATTAAAGAAGGATCAGTAATAGCAACTACACCAGCTGCTATTCAAACTGACACGACTAATATTAGTTATTCAGTAGAACTAGCTTCGCCTGGAGACTTTTATGAATTTGAAGTAGATGTAGTAAATGCTGGAACTATACCAGGTAAATTATCTTTAGCTAATATTCAAGGAATAAGTAGTGCAGCAGAACCATATTTAGAACAAAGTATTAAATATACAAATGGTAATCCAGTACAAGTAGATGATTTATTAAATCCTGGAGCAAGCAAAAGAATAGTTGTTAGAGTTGGTTATGTAGAAGATTTGAATTCTTTACCAGAAAATGATATAGAATTAGATTTAGTATTTGGTATTAATTATTCTCAAACTAATGAGGAAGAAATAACAACTGATACTATTATTCAACAGTTAAAAACAGAAAACTCATCATGTTTTACTAAATATAAAGGACAAGTAACTGATCAGGTAGGACAAGTAGTAACAGCGCAGAATGTCTATTTTAATAAATGTGCTGATAAACGTAATATAAAGTTTAATAATATGTGTTGGCAGATGATAAGAACTACGGAAACTGGTGGAATAAAGATGATATATAATGGAGAACCAGATAATGATGGAAATTGTGGTTCATCAAGAGGTGACCATAAAGGGATAGTTGGAGCAACTGGAATAACACAAACATTAAATGCAGAATACTTATATGGATCATCATTTACATATGATACAACTACAAGTGAATTCACACTTGTAGATACAACCACAGCTACATGGAGTGATTCAACATATGAGAATCTGCTTGGTAAATTCACTTGTAAGAATACAGAAGGAACATGTACAACATTATATAATGTAAACGGGTATTCTAATAATACAACTGCATATACATCATCATATAAAATACGTGATACAAATTATGCCCGGATTGGAATAAGCTCATATAATGCAAACTTTAGAAGTCCAGCAATGGTAGGATATATGTTTAATAAAGTATATGATTTTAAGCGTAAATCACCTGGAACAGTAGAGTATAAATATGGTAGTGGATTTACATATGATACAAATACTAATACATATACATTATCAGGAACTACTCAAAATATAGGTGATTGGAGTAGTGGATATAATACAATAAATAATACTCATTATACTTGTTGGAATGCAAGTGGTAAATGTAGCACTATAAGTTATATACATTATACAACTTCATCATTTGCGTTTTACTTTGATATAACGGGAGGAAAAGATGTTAGAGATATAATAGAAGAAATGTTATCAAGTAACGACGTAAATAGATATAATTCAAGTATAAAAGGAATAATAGATGCCTGGTATAAACAGAATATGATAAGTAAAACAAATATGTTAGAAGATACAGTATATTGTAATGCGAGAAATATAATCAATTATGGGGGATGGGATCCAGATGGAGGAAGCACAACATCTAACTATTATTTACAATTCAAAAATTATAATTCAACAACAAATCTAGCATGTCCAAACGAAACAGATCAATTTGCAGTAGGTAATAGTAAAGCAAAACTAACATATCCTGTTGCATTAGCAACACATGAAGAGTTATATACATTAACAAATAATAATTCAAGTACGTATTACGATGTTTTAACGAAAAATGGCTACTGGTGGTGGAACCTTTCCCCTTACTATTTCGTTGGCAACTATGCGTACGTGAGTGGCGTGATCGCTGATGGTAATGTGGTTAGCAAAGTCGGCGTCAACAGCGCTGATAGTGTTCGTCTTGTAGTTTCTCTAAAGAATGGCATTACATTTTCTAGAGGTACTGGGTCAGAAACCGATCCTTGGATAGTTGAATAAAGTAAGAAATATCTTTTGATATTTCTTTTAATATGATTTCTAAAATGTTATAATAATTCTAGTGTTTACTTAAGGTGGGGTAGAATGGGTAGTATTCATAAGTTTTTAAAATCTATTAATTATGAAGATACTAATGGAGACTTTGAAGAAGCCTCTATTTCTTGTGTAAAAGTAAATAAGAAAAAAGATTCTTTTGAAGTATTTATTAGTAATGATAAACCTATAAATCCTGTTGCTACTCTAGGACTTGTTAAATGTGCAGAAAAAGGTATAAATAATAAGCATAAGTGTCATGTTAATTTTGTTTATGATACTTATGAAGATGATGATATATTATCTGCTTTTAAAGTATTACTTGGAGAACTTATTATAAAAAGACCTTCTTTAGTATCTCTTGAGAATAAAAATATTTATATAGAAGATGATGAGATTACTATAGAGTTAGATAGTCGTAGTGAAGAATATGATATTGTAAAGAAAGAATTAGATAAACTTGGAAAAGAAATTGAAGACTTGGGATTTTATGAAATGATTATTAATACAGCTATTAATCATGAAAATGAGAAAAAAATTCAAGAAGAAATAGAAGCTGATAGAAATAGAGAAATAGAAATAGATTATGTTCCAAGTGAAGAAACTTCGCATAGTAATGGATGGACTCCTAAAAAGAAAGTTAATTATTCTAGAGAAGGTATAGTTACGATTTCTAGTATTGATAGGGAAGAAAATAATGTACATTTAGAAGCTTATGTATTTGGTAGTGAATTTAATCAAATTAAGACTAAAGATGGAAGAGATTTATTCTTAGTAACTATAAAAATTAGTGATAATACATCTAGTATATTAGGTAAATGTTTTGCTAAGGATGAAGAAGAATTCTTAAAAATGAGTGGAGAATTAAAGAATGGAACTTGGTGGAGTTTTAAAGGACAAGTAAGATTTGATAATTTTGCTGATGATTTAGTATTCAATTTTAGAAGTTATGAAAAATTAGAAAATAGTCCATCTATAAAAAGAACTGATAACGAGGAAGAAAAAAGAGTAGAGTTACATGCTCATACGATGATGAGTCAGATGGATGGAGTATGTGATGAAGTAAAACTAGTTAAACAAGCTATGGCTTTTGGACATGCTGGGATCGCTATTACAGATCATGATTGTACTCAATCATTTCCTCATGTATTTGGAGAAGTTACTAGTTATAATAAAGGGCTTAAAAAAGCAGCACAAGCTAAGATAGATGATTTAAAAAAGAGTTTAGAAGAAATTAAAGAAACGGGAAATGAAGAAGGTATTAAAGAATTAGAAAAGATGATTCTTGATGCTGAAGAAGAAAAAAAGAATTTAAAATTTTTTAAAGCTGGATATGGCGCGGAAATAGAGATGTGTGAATCTTATTTAAATGTTTGTTATAATGCAAATGATGATAAGATAGATGATAATACTTTTGTTGTATTCGATACAGAAACTACTGGATTTAATCCAGGAATTGGCGATTCTATGATTGAAATTGGTGGAGTTAAAGTATATAACGGAGAAGTAGTAGATAGGTTTGATGAACTTATTAATCCTGGATGTCATATTGATGAAGCGATTACTAGAGTAACAGATATCTCTGATGATGATGTAAAAGATGCTAGTAATGAAAAAGATGTTGTTACTAGATTTAAAGAATGGATAGGAGATTATCCATTAGTTGCTCATAATGCGACATTTGATAAGAATATGCTTGATATGGCTTATTATAAATATAATTTGGGAGAACTTAAGAATCCTATTATAGATACTTTAATGTTATCTAGAGTTATAAATAGAGATTTAAAGAAACATAGTTTGAAAGCTTTAGGTAAGTTTTATGGTGTAGATACTGGAGAAGCTGATGACGAAGATGAAGAACAAGTTAATGAAGGAACTGGTACTAATGGTTCTTTAATAGATGAAGAAATAGGAAGTGCTTTTAAAAGTATTAAGATAGATGGTCAAGATGTATTAATAATTAGTAAAGAAGAATACTATGAAGAAGATTTAGATACTCGAGAAAGAGTTAAACGTTATAGATTTAAATATTACTTAGAGACTCTTCATAAAGCGTCTAAATCAGATAAGGTAGAGCTTGAAGTAATTGTAAATGACGGAATAGATTTATTAAGTGAAAATGGTGAAATTAAGCTTCATCCTGCTAATAATGAGATAATTATTAAATATAAAGATGAATTTGGAGAAAAAGAATTAGTAGTTAATGTTTATGTTGGACAACACCATGGAGCAGATGTTGACTCTGAAAATACAGCTTATATATTTAATAAAATGTTAGGACAAATTAAGGGGATTAAAAAGATAAGTGATTTAAATAATTTAAAAGAATTAGAAGAAATTGCTTTTCAAAATAATCCTAAGTTATTAGAACATGTTGGAGACTTAGTTTCATATAAAAACTATATTTATAAACCTTTAGAGGGAGAAGAAGTTTCTTCAGAGTTTGGTTATCCTTTTGAAAAGTTTGGAATAAAGGATTATAGATGGAAGTTTAAATGGTGTCATGAAGATTTTTTACAAATGTATGAAAATATTCCTGGCAAGACCTTTAGTGAACATATAGCTAATATGTATGATAGAGGTAAACATGTTACATTTATTGCTAAAAATAAAGTTGGTCTTAAAAACTTATTTAAAATTGTAAGTTATTCTAATACTAATTTTATTCAAAAAAATGCTCGTATTCCAAGAAGATTAATAGAAGAAAATAGAGAAGGTTTATTAGTTGGTAGCGCTTGTTTAAATGGAGAGATATTTAATTTAGCTTTAACAAGAAGTGAAGAAGATTTGATTGCTGCTATGAGTTTTTATGATTATATAGAAGTTCAACCTCCAGAAAATTATTCTCATTTACTTAGAGGGCATGATATTAATAATATAGATCATCTTTATAATGCTCTTACTAAAATTATAAATGCTGGTAAAAAAGCTGGAAAAATAGTAGTTGCTACAGGAGATGTACATAATATTAATAGAGAGGATTTAGTATATAGGGAGATAATAGTAAATCAAAATGTTCCTGGTAAAGGAAGACATCCTCTTGCGAGATATTTAAATGGTAAGAGTAAAAAGAATAATAATGATGATAATATTAAGAAGAATATTCAAAAAGCAAAAGATATGGGAATAGTATTAAATGATATTGAAATTAAGGTTTTAAAATATATATATGTATTGACTAAAATTAATAAAATACCTATAACTGCTATGAATATAGCTGGTATTTATGCTCCTAGTAAGAAAAATGAGAAGGAAGAAATATTTAAAGGTAAAGATGGAGAAAATGAGAAGAATAGAGTAGTTGCAGCAACGTTAAGAAAGTTACTGGTTGCTGGTATTATTTCAGAGAGTGAAGGAGTATATGCTCTTAATGGCAATTATAATGAAAGTGAAGCTGTTAGTCAGGGGCATATTCCTAATCAATTTTTCAGGACTACTAAGGAAATGATTAATGAATTTGAATTCTTAAATGATAAAGAATTAATTAAAGAAATTGTTATTACTAATACGAATAAAATAATTGATATGTTAGAAGAAATAGAAGTTGTTGTATATCCTGATAAACCATATTCTCCTATTATTGAGCATTCACAAGAAACTTGTCGTGATTTAGTTTTTTCAAAGGCGCATAGTATGTATGGAGATCCTTTACCTCCTAACATAGAAGAGAGAATTGCTCAGGAATTTTATGGTGATAAAATTAATACTTTAGTTGAAGAAAAGATAAGACTGGATAATCCTGATATGTCAGATGAAGAGGTTAAAAAGATATTTACTCCAACTCTTCATGATGTAATAATGAGTGGTTATGATGGTGTAGTTAAATTAAAAAAGGAACAAGTATTAAGAAATAGTGATGGAGATTTATCTGGTGAAGAAGCAACACAAAAAGCTAAAGATCAATTAACAGGAATAATTGGTGGAGGTTTTGACGTAATATATTTAATAGCTCAAAAGTTGGTTAAACATTCTAATGATGATGGTTATCTAGTTGGTAGCCGTGGTTCGGTTGGTTCTTCGTTTGTTGCTTCAATGATGGGTATTACAGAATGTAATGGATTACCAGCACATTATTATTGTCCTAAGTGTCAGCATAGTGAATTTAATGACGAAGAGGGAGTTCCTTATTCGGAAAATTATCCTTCTGGATTTGATTTGCCAGAGAAGAAATGCCCTAAGTGTTCGGAAGTAATGATTCATCAAGGTAATGATATGCCTTTTGCTACATTCCTTGGATTTGCTGGAGAAAAAGTTCCTGATATCGATTTGAACTTTTCAGGTGATAATCAAGCTTCGGCTCATGAGTATACAAAAGTATTGTTTGGTACAGATAATGTTTATAGAGCTGGTACAATTGGTACTGTTGCAGATAAGACAGCTTATGGATATGTACAAGGTTTTTATGAAGAAAGATTATATGATAAATTAAAAATAGAGGCAGATAGTTATGGTCTTGCTGTTACAAGCAAGGATGAATTAAAGAAAAAAGGAATAGTAAAATCTTTTGTTAGAGTACCAGAAATAGAAAGACAATCAGTTGGTTGTACAGGTGTTAAAAGAACAACTGGACAGCATCCTGGAGGTATAGTTGTTGTTCCTGGATATAAAGATATTTGGGATTTTACGCCATTTCAATATCCAGCTGATGATCCGACTAGTGCTTGGCGTACTACTCACTTCGATTATCATGCTATTGATGCTGACTTATTAAAGCTTGATATTCTTGGGCATGATGATCCGACAGTTCTTAGGATGTTACAAGAACTTGCTAGCAAGTATATTACTCATGGAGAAGATTTTGATGTAACAAAGATTGATTTAGGTGATCTTGATACAATGAAAATTTTTACAGGGCCAGAAATTCTTGGGGTAGATAGATATAGATTACGTGGTTTAGTAGATAAGAATGGTAAAAAGTATTGTCCTACTGGTACTTTGGGAGTACCAGAATTTGGTACATCATTTCTACTTGGTATGCTTGAAGAAACTAAGCCAACTACATTTGCTGAGTTAATAAAAATATCCGGATTATCTCATGGTACAGATGTATGGCTTGGAAATGCTAGAGATTTATGTACTCCGGATGAGAATGGTGTTATAAAGGTTCCATTTAAAAATGTTATAGGATGTCGTGATGATATTATGGTTAATTTGATTCAATGGGGTATGAATCCTGCTAAGGCATTTAAAATAATGGAATTTGTTAGAAAAGGAAAACCAAGTAAGGATCCTACAGCTTGGGCTGATTTTGCTAAAACAATGCGAGAAGCTAATATTCCTGAATGGTATATTGAGTCTTGTCGTAAAATAAAGTATATGTTCCCTAAGGCGCATGCTACTGCTTATGTTACTTCAGCTTTCCGTATTGCTTGGTTTAAAGTTCATTATCCAATATTGTATTATTGTGCTTATTTGTCTATTAGACGTGATCAATTTGATATTGCTTCGATGATAAAAGGCGAAGATGCTATTAGAAACAAGATAGATGAAATAGATGAAAAGGGTAATAGTGCTTCTAACAAAGAACTTGATACAAGAGAAACTTTATTGCTTTGCTTAGAAATGGTAGCTCGTGGTTTTTATTTTAAAAATATTGATGTAGATAAAAGCGATGGTAAACATTTTATAATTACAGAGGATGAAAAAGGACTTATAATTCCTTTTAGAGCTTTGGATGGGCTTGGTGAAAACGTTGCAGATGCTATTGTTAAAGCGCGTTTATCTGGACCATTTATATCTCAAGAAGATTTAAGAAGTAGAGGTAAAGTTAATCAAAGTGCTATGGAAAAATTAAAAGAACTAGGTTGTTTGAATGATTTACCAGAAAGTAATCAGTTAAGTTTATTTTAACTGATTATTTTTTGTAATAAAAAAAGCAGTTATTATTTAACTGCTTCTATTTTTTCGAATATATAATTTCCTTCTTGATTTTTAGTTATAAGATTATATTTAGGTAATTTTTTAAGTTCTTTATCATTTAGAGAATCTAAATCAAGGCTTTCAGTTTCTTTTACAAGTTCTTTTCTTTCTGGGTCGCTATATATTTTGAACTTGTCATCAGATCTAATAGCATATGCTATAGCAATTTCAGTTTTAAATCCTCCGTTAGATTTTTTATTTGATATTATTCTTTTTGCTATATAACAATTATCGTTTGATGAATTTGTTTTTTCTTTTCTAACATATACATCTTCAGAGCTTATATAACTATAAGTATATTTAAAAGTTGTATTTTTATAACCTTCATTTGTAAAATCTACTCCAAATAATACTTTTATAGCATCTCTAACATTTTTTCCTTTTACTACTACTGCATCTGTTAAATCGATATCGTTTTCAATATTGATAAATTGTTGTGGAGTTATTTCATTTTCGATATTATTTGTTGGATCTAATACGTAATTATAAGCAGCTGTTAACATTAGACCAGTATTTAAATCTCCTTTAGTAAATTCTTCTTGAGCAAATAATCTATCTTTTCCATTGTATTCTGAGTCATATCCTTCGCTAATAGAAAGGAAGTATTTTAAACTATTATCTTCTACAATTCTTTCAGGACTTCTTTTATCTTTGTTTCCACTCTTTTGAACTATTAAATAGATTGCTCCACCTAGTAATGCTAGTATAATAATAAAAACTAAAAATTTAACACCTTTCTTTTTCATTTTTCACACCTCTTCTATTTTAAATAATAGCATAATATATAAAAATAATCTACTTATTTTTTCCGGAATGTGATAGAATTTAGATAGTAGGTGAGTTGATATGAAAAAATATTATAAATTTGAATTAGATATGATTGTAGCCAATGTATTGGCGATATCCTTGATGGTTGGTATTTTTGTATTATATGTCTTTTATAAGAAGACAATACAAATGACTTATAGTGGCTTTTATTTAATATTAATGTTGTTTTATTTTTTATTACATGAGATATTTCATGGTATTGGATATTCTCTATTTGTTAAGAATAGAAAGAGTATTAAGTATGGTTGTGTTTTAGAAAAAGGTGTTTTTTATGCTATGTGCCAAGAAAAAATAGGTAAGAATGCTATATTAATATCTTTGATGTTTCCTCTTGTTTTTTTATCTGTTATAGTTGGAATTATAGGTTTAATATTTAATATTGATTTATTATGTTTGCTTGCTATTATAAATCTTGCAGGTGCTGCTGGTGATTTATTGATGTTCTTCTTTATTCTTAAGTTGCCAAAAGATATTAAATATATTGATTATGATAATGTAATAGGATGTTATTTTGTAAGTGATAAAGATTTAAGTAAGTATAAAGGATTAGGAATTAAATATGTAGAGTCTGGAGAAGATAGAGTAGAACTAATTAATAAGAAAATACCAAGAATATTTATTAGTAAGAGAAGTATTCCAACTTTATTAATATTTATGGTTTTAGCATTGTTATTATTGTTTTTAAAATAAAGATAGAAATTATTTCTATCTTTTTTGGTTAAAAAAGGTAGAAAATAATGTTAAAATAAAGTGAGTAGGTGATAATATGAAAAAAGTAATACTTGTTGATGGTAATAATTTAATGTTTAGAAGTTATTATGCTACTGCTTATACTGGTAATGTAATGAAAAATAGCAAAGGTTTAGCTACTAATGCCTTATATGGTTTTGTTGGTATGATGAATAAAATAATTAATGAAGAAAAACCTGAGTATATTATGGTAGCTTTTGATATTGGGAAAAACTTCAGAAAAGAAAAGTATGACTTTTATAAAGAAGGAAGACAAAGTACTCCTGATGATTTAAAGGCACAAATGCCGATTGCAAGAGATATTTTAGAAGCTTGGGGAATTAAGTATTTTGAACTTGCTCCTTATGAAGCAGATGATATAATAGGTACGTTTGCTAAGAAGTGTGATGATGATCCTGAATATACAGGAACTATAGTATCTTCGGATAAAGATTTATTACAATTATTAACTGATCAAGTTGATATTAAACTTTTAAAGCAAAAGAATGAATTTATTAGATATAATCCAAAATCTTTTAAAGAAGATTGGGGGATTGAGCCGATAAGGATAATTGACTATAAAGCAATTGCTGGAGATTCTTCTGATAATATTCCTGGGGTTAAAGGAATTGGTGATAAAGGTGCTTTAAAACTTCTTACGGAGTATGATTCTTTAGAAGACATCTATGAACATATTGATGAAATAAAAGGTAAAACTCAAGAAAAATTAATAGAAAGTAAAGAGATTGCTTTTCAATCTAAGGAAATTGCTACTATATTTAAAGAAGTACCGATAGATAATACTTTAGAAGATTGTGCTTATCATGGGCCAGATTTAATAAAACTTAATAAGATATATGAAGAATTAGAATTTTATTCTTATATAAAGAAGAATGTAATGGGTAGTAAACCGGTAGATAATAATATTAAGTTTATAAATGTTAAAGAAGCAAAAGATTTAGAAGGATTGGAAGATAGAATTAGTTTATATATTGAATGTAACGAAGAGAACTATCATAATGGGGATATAATTGGTATGGCTCTAAGTGATAGTAAGAATAATTATTTTGTAAATAATGCATTAATGGAAGATATTGTTCCTTTATTAAAAGGTAAAGAAATAGTTACTTTTGATCAAAAGAAGAATTATTGCTTACTTAGAAAAGAAGCTTTAGAAATAAAGGTATTAGATGATATAATGATATCTACTTATCTACTTAATATTAATTTAAAAGATGATATAGCTTTTTTGATGAATAATAATGGTACAGAAGTTAATTTCTATGCTCAGAGTTTAAAAGAAGGATTTAAAAAAGATGCAATAGTATTAAAAAGTAGATTTATTTATGATAATAATGAACAATATATTAAAAATTTGGAAAAAGAAGGAATGTTACAATTATATAGAGATATTGAAATGCCACTTATAGAAGTGTTAGGTTCAATGGAATATAATGGTATAAAAGTAGATAAAGAAATATTATTAGAACAAGAAGAAGAACTAGATACTAAATTAAAGGATATAGAACAAGAAATATATAAAGAAGCAGGAGAAGAATTTAATATATCTAGTCCTAAACAATTAGGGGTAATATTATTTGAAAAATTAAATTTACCTTTCGCTAAAAAGACAAAAACTGGTTATAAGACGGATGTAAGTATTTTAAATAAGCTATATAATTATCCAATAGCTAATAAGATATTAGAATATAGGGGACTTGCTAAGATAAAAAGTACCTATCTAGAAGGTTTGTCTAATTATATTAGAGAAGATGGTAAAATACATACAATTTATAAGCAAAATTTAACTAGGACTGGTAGATTGTCTTCTGTTGAACCGAATTTACAGAATATTCCTGCTAGGGATGAAGAAGGTAAAAAGATTAGAAAGGCTTTTTTACCAGAATATGACATGTTTTTAAGTAGCGATTATTCACAAATGGAACTTAGAGTTATGGCTCATATTAGTGGGGATAAAAATTTACAACAAGCATTTTTAAATAATGAAGATATTCATACAAGAGTTGCTGCTGATATAAATGGTATATCTTTAGAAGAGGTTACTCCTTATATGAGAAAAACAGCTAAAGCTGTTATATTTGGTATTATTTATGGTATATCTGGTTTTGGACTTGGAGAGAATTTAGAAATAAGTCCTAAGGAAGCAAAAGAATTTATTGATAAGTATTATGAATTATATCCTGGAGTAAAAAATTATATGACTCAAAAGGTTAAAGAAGCGTATGAACAAGGATATGTAAAAACAATGTTTGGAAGAAAAAGAGTTATAGAAGAGTTACAAAATAAGAATTTTATGATTAGACAATCTGGAGAAAGAATAGCTCTAAATACACCTATTCAGGGAACTAGTGCAGATATTATGAAGATTGCTATGGTTAAAATTTTTAATAAAATGAGAGATGCTAATTTAAAGAGTAAGATGTTGTTACAAGTTCATGATGAACTTATATTTGATGTAGTTAAAGAAGAAAAAGATGAATTAGAAGAAATTGTTAAAGATACAATGGAAAATTGTGTTAAAATAAATGTACCATTTAAAGTGTCTGTAGATTATGGCAATAATTGGTATGAAACAAAGTAGGAGGTTTTTATGAAAGGAAAAGATTATAGTTCATATTTAATAATTGATTTAATTATTATAGTTTTAAAAGCTTTGGTAGGAGTATTTGGGCATTCTTTAGCTCTTCTTTCTACTATAGTTTTTGATGTTGTAGTTATTATTACTACTTTTATAGCTTTTAGAAGTAAGGATAAAACTACTAGAGGAAGAATGGTAGGAACGGCTTTTTATAGTTTTGTAGTATGTTTAATAGCTATTTTGTATTTATATATTACTTTTAAATTTAAAGTAATGTCGCCTAGTTTATTAATAATAATATTTTTATTATTTTTCTTAGTATTTAATTATGTAATTACAGTTTATAAGAGTAATATTAGTTATGGTAAAAAAGAAGGAATACTTGGAATTAGTAATAAAAATAGTACTGTTAATATACTTATGTATATAGTTGTTCTAGCTAGTATTATTTTATCTAAATGGGGAAAACTATGGAAAGTATTAAAATATTCTGATCGGGTAGCTACAATAATAGTATTGTGTTTTATAGTTTATTATGCCTTAAGAATAATGGTTAGAAGCTTTAATGCGCTAGAAGAAACAGAAGAAGAGAAACTTAATAAAGTTATTACTGAGGAAGTAAATAAATGTGGTGAAGTAAAGAATATAACTAAAATAAATGTTTTAAGTAATGGTGGAATAAGAAAGATAGATATTGATTTAAAACTACAACCAAAAGTTAAACTGGTTGATTTAATTACTTTTGTTGTAACTTTAGAAGATTTTTTATTGAAATATAGCGATTTGGTATCTGTTAATTTAGTTAAGCATGTTAATAGAAGTGGAGCGAGAAAAAATGCCAGAAATAGCGGAAGTACAAACAGTAAGAAAAGTACTAAAAAGAAGAGTACTAAATCGAAGAATAAAAAACGTTAATATTATCTATGAAAAGATAATAGAAAATGACATAGACGATTTTAAAAAGAAAATAATAGGTAAATCGTTTGATGATATAGATAGAAGAGGTAAATGGTTATTATTTAGTATTGGTGATTACTATTTATGTAGCCATTTAAGAATGGAAGGTAAATATTTTGTTAAAGAACATACTTTGCCGATAGTAAAACATGAGCATGTTATATTTGAATTTGAAGATGGATTAGATTTACGTTATGCTGATGTAAGAAAGTTTGGAAGAATGTGTTTAGTAGAAAAAAAGAAAATAGAAGAATATGAACCAATTCATAAACAAGGTATAGAACCAATTGATGATAATTTATCCGGGGAATATATATATGAACATTTTAAAAATAAGAAGATACCTATAAAATCATTGTTGTTAGATCAAACAATTATAGCGGGGTTAGGTAATATTTATGCTGATGAGGTAGCTTATCAAGCAGGAGTAAATCCATTAAAATTAGGAGAAAATATTAGTTTAGTAGAGTGCAAGAGAATTAAGGATGCTGCTAAAGATATTATTGAAAGAGCTATAGAATATGGAGGAACTACTATTAGGAGTTATACTTCTTCTTTGGGTGTAACAGGTAGTTATCAAAATTATTTAAAAGTTCATACAAAAGAAGGAGAAAAATGTTTAAATTGTGGAACTATAATAAAAAAAGAAAGGGTGGGAGGACGTAGTACTTACTATTGTCCTAAATGTCAAAAATGAAAAAGTTTTTATTTATTTTAATAATTTTTATATTTCCTTTTTTTGTTCGTGCTGAAGAAAAAAGTGCTAAAGTAATTCCAATAGTACCTAGATGTGTTTATGTAAGTGGTAAGGAAATAATCATTCCTATAGAAGTAATAAGTCAAAATGAAGGAATTATTGATAATAGGTTAGATAAGTATTTGCTTGGTAAAGTTGTCAATAATGGAAAAAGTATTAAAATTAGAAATATAAGTGAAAAGAATTACAGGATAGAGATAGATGGTCTTAAAGATGGAAATGACTATAGCAATGTTTATTTTGTATTAAAGGAAAATAGTAATAATAAGCATTATAAAATTTTTGATAAGGTGATAAGCTTTGAGGTTGAGTTTCAGGTATCAGAAATACCTAATAAATTGTATGTTTTAGGTACTGAAGTATTGCTTAGTAAAGATAAAAATGTATGTAAAAAGATAAATAATTATAATTCTAAAGATTTAAATGATAAAGCAATAGTACTAAATGATTCTAATTATATTTATTTAATGATAATAGGTATGTTAGTGATAATTATTATGGTTTTGTTAAAAAGGAGTGATAAGAATGCCATATATAAAAATTAGAACAAATAAAAAAGTAGATGATTCTACTTGTGAATTAATTAAAAGTAAACTTGGTGAAGACATTAGTGTCTTAGGGAAATCAGAAAGTTGGTTAATGGTAGATATATCTGATGAAGCAAAGAACTTGTATTTTCGTGGTAATAAAGATGATATAGCTTATGTAGAAGTAAAGTTATTTGGTAGAGCTGATGCTAGTCATTATAATACTATGACTGAAAAAATAACTGATAATTTGAATAATAACTTAAATATAGAATCTGATAAAATATATGTTAGTTATTTTGAAACAAGTAATTGGGGATGGAATGGAAAGAACTTTTAGTTCTTTTTTTAATTAACTATTTTTTAATAAAAAAAATAATGATATAATGTCTACAATAGATGTAATAGTATAGAGAGGAGAGTAAAAGATGAATAATAAACGTAAGATAAATAGCATTAATTCTAAAAGAAGATTTTTATATTTAACTATTTTATTTTTATTATTATTTATTGGTGTTGGTTATTCTTATCTATCTTCTTCCTTAGCTATAAATGGACATACAGAGTTAGTTGCTAATACTTGGAATATTCATTTTGAAAACTTGAAAGTTTCTGATGGATCTAGCACAGCTTCTGTTCCTGCTGCTATTAATTCTAATCAAACCATTATTAATTATTCTGTGACGCTTAATAATGTCGGAGATTATTATGAATTTAGTGTAGATGTTGTTAATTCTGGTTCTTTGATGGGGAAAGTATCTTTAGCTAATATAAATGGTGTTAGTAATTATGGAAATAATGTTCAATCTTCGATTAAATATTTGAATGGTGATAATGTTACTAGTGGAGATTTAATACCTCCAAATAGTAGTAAAAGGATCATTGTAAGAGTTGAAGCATTGGGTAGTAGTTTACCATTAGATTTATCTTTTGAAATGGAATTTGATTTAGGTGATGGGGAAAATAATATTGTTTCTAATTTGCTTGAAAATCTTGCACTTGATAATAGTTGTATAGTTAAGTATGAAGGAAATGTTACAGATCAGGTTGAGGTGACTTCAGCAGCTAGTCGTGTTTATTTTGATAAATGTACTGATAAAAGAAATATTTTGTTTGCTGGAATGTGTTGGCAAGTAATTCGTTCTACGGAAAATGGTGGACTTAAAGTTATATATAATGGTGATGCAGTAGATGGTAAATGTGAGTCGGATCGTTCTAATACTTCAAGTATACGAGGGGCTAATGGTTATCTTAGTGATCTTAACTGGGAAGAACTTTATGGAAGCGGTTACACCTATGATGAAAACTCTAATACTTTTAGTTTGGTAGATACTTTTACTTCTACATGGAGTGATTCGACTTATGGGGATATAATAGGTAAGTATACTTGTGCTGATGGTAATGCTACTTGTAGCACTTTATATAGTGTTAATGGTTATAGATCAAATACGAAGGCTTTTGTTATTGGTTATGAAATGACGGATATGAATTATACTCAAATAGGGTCAGTACCATTTAATGTTGATGATACAACTCCTGCTTTATCTGGTTATATGTTTAATAAAGAATATGAAGTAATGACTGTTAATCCAGGAACAACAGAATATAAGTTTGGTAATAGTTTTACTTATGATGAAAATACTGGGCTTTATGAATTAGCTGGGGAAATAAAAACAGTTGATGATTGGGAAAATGAATTTCAAACATTATATAATACTCATTATTCTTGTTTTGATATGACAGGGAAATGCTCATCTATTGCTTATATTTTTTATACAAATGCAACTGATGCTACTTTTATTATTTTAAGTAACGGGGAAAGTGTTAGTGATGCACTTAATACAATGTTATATGATGATAATGTTAATAGGTTTGATTCAAATGCAAAAATGATAGTTGATAATTGGTATAGAGAAAAATTATTAAGTTATACAAGTAAACTTGAGAGTCCAGTCTATTGCGGCGATAGAACTATAATAGATTATTCTGGATGGGATCCAAATACTAGTAATTATAATAGTGCCATGCTATTTAATAATAGTTCTGCTGTTACTAATCTTGAGTGTACTAATGTTACAGATCAGTATTCTTTATATAATAATAAAGCTAAATTAAAGTATCCTGTTGCTCTTCTAACGGCTGCGGAAATAAATATTTTAAATAGTAATTCTTTATTAGAAACAGGAAGTGTTTGGTGGACTATGTCCCCATTTGCTTTTTGTATTCATCGAAATCCAGGTAATGTTATTATAGATGGTGATGGTTCAAGAAATGATGAACACGTTGGTACGTCTTTTGGATTAAGACCGGTAATTACATTGTCATCATCTAGTGTAATATTGGGTGGAAATGGTAGTGAATCTAATCCTTGGATAATAGAATGATATAGTGAGCAATACAGATATAACTAAATGTTATATCTGTTTTTTGATGATAAAAGAAGGAAATATGAAAATAATCGCTAAAATATATAGTGAAGGGATAAATATAAACAGATATAGATTGAGGAGGTTTTATGTTTAAAAAAATTTATATCTTAGTTTTATTTTTTTCTTCTATGATTATATTTAATAATGTTAAAGCAGAAGATTTTTATGAAGGAGATTATTTTACGACCTATGTAAAAAAGATAAAGGATAATAAAACATATTATTTAACTATGCAAACTTTAAGAGATAGAGATAATGGTAATAAGTTAGTTTATTGTTTGGAACCATTTAAGTTTTTTAATAGCGGTACTTCTTATAGAAAAATATATGATAGTGGTGAATATAGTTTATCTAAAGAACAAATGGATAGAATTAGAAAAATAGCTTATTATGGTTTTGGGTATCAGCCTAAAAATAGACGTACTAATGAATGGTACGCTATTACTCAAGTACTCATATGGAAGACAGTTGATCCAGATGCTGATATATTTTTTACTTCTACGTTAAATGGTGAAAAAGATGAAGAAAAATATCAAGATAAGATAAATGCATTGCTTGCCGACGTCAATAATAATAAGATGAGCTTAAATTTAAATGAAAGTTATCAAGTAGTATATAATAATAGCTTAGAGTTAAATCTTGGCTATTATTATGATGTAATAGATAGTAATTTAGATTATGCTTTGCAAGATAATGTATTAAAAATAAATAATATTAAGAAGAATGGATATTTAACAATAAGAGAGAATGCTAATAATTATTATGATGGAGAGGAAATAATATATGATAGTGATGATTCTCAAGATTTGTATTTGCCTAGTAAATTAAAAGAAAAAACATTTACTGTTAATATAGAAGTAATTAAAGGAGATATTACATTAAATATTAATAAAGATAAAGACACTTATTCTGTAGATGCTGATTTTTCAAATACGTGTTATGGAATATTTAAAGATGGTAATCTATTACAAAAAATATGTGCTAATGATGAGTATAAGTATAAAACAGAAGAATTAGAAATTGGTGAATACGAAGTAAAGCAATTAAGTGCTGGGACAGGGTATATAGAAGATAATAATATCTATAGTGTTAGTATTAACGAATTTAATCTTCACCCAGTAGTTAATTTATTTAATTATATAAAAAGTAATGATGTTAGATTATCAAAAAAGTATTGTGATTTTGATAAATGTAAACTTGAAAATGGGGCGGTTTTTGATATATATGATAGTAAGAATAATTATTTAAATAGTTATGAAACGGATAATATGGGTGTTGTGACATTTAAACTTGGATATGGAACTTATGATATAGTACAAACACAAGGTTTAGAGGGCTTTAAATATGTTGATAGTTTCAAAGTTTTTGTTTTAGATGATGGTAAAGAATTAAATTATGATTTATATGATAAAAAAGAGGCGAGTGATGAAGAGGAAACAAAAAAGGAAGATAATAATGGTGAAAAAATAACTGAAGAAGATATTGTACCTAAAAAGAAAACAATAGATGAATTACAAAATGGTGAAGAGATAGAAAATGATGTTCAAACAGAAGAAGATGAAGAGATAGTTTGTTTTGAGGAGAACATTCAAGTTAATAATATTACTCCGCCAGATACAGGAATTATATTTGTATTTAAGAATAATAAGTGGGTAAAGATGATAGTAAATAATGTTTTAGATTATATTAGAAAATATGCAAGATTTGCTATTTTATTATAAAAAATGTCAAAAAAAATGTTTTTTTGGCATTTTTTTTGCAAAAAAAAGAGGAAATAAAAGGGTAGGTGCTAATATATATAGTTAGAGGGTGATTTTTTATGGCAGTAATTACCAATGAAGAAATCAATAATATACGTAGTAAAGCCAATATAGTTGATATTATTGGTAGTTATTTACCATTAACCCAAAGAGGACGTAATTATTTATGTGTTTGTCCTTTCCATGATGATCATTCTCCGAGTATGAGTGTTTCTGAAGAAAAGCAAATCTATAAATGTTTTGCTTGTGGTAATACCGGTAACGTGTTTACATTTGTTGAAAAATATGAAGATGTTAGTTTTTTAGATGCAGTTATGATAGTTGCTGAAAAGTGCGGTATTAGCATTGATAAGAGTTTGATAAAGAATAATAAAGTCGTTTCTAATAAAGAAGAATTTGAAATAATGAATTTGGCGGAAAAGTTTTATCAAAACAACTTAAAAACTGAATTTGGAACGACAGCATTAGATTATTTAAATAAGAGGGGAATATCTGAGGAGTTTATTAAAGAATTTGGTATTGGATTAAGCTTAGATAATAGTAATACTCTATATAATTTATTGCTTAAGAAAAAATATAACGTTGGTAAACTACTAGATGTTGGAATTATTAATCAAAGTGATGATCGTTATTATGATATGTTTACAAGAAGAATAACTTTCCCTCTATGGGATAAAGATGGTAATATTGTAGGTTTTAGTGCTAGAATTTACCGTGGAGAGAAAGATACCTCAAAATATGTTAATTCGCGTGAGTCAAAACTTTTCAAAAAGGGAGAAACGTTGTATAATTATCACCGTGCTCGAGATTTTGTAAAATTAGAGAAAAGTGTTATAGTAGTTGAAGGTTTTATGGACGCTATTAGGCTATTTGTTGGGGGTGTAAAAAACGTAGTAGCGTTACAAGGAACAGCATTAACTAAAGAGCAAATTGGTTTATTAAAAAAGTTACATTCTAAAGTGATACTTTGTTTAGATAATGATTCAGCAGGAGAAAATGCGACACTAAGTAATGGTGAGGCGATGATAAAAGAAGGCCTTGAGGTATATGTTATAAGACTTAGTGGTCAAAAAGATCCAGATGAATATGTGTTGGCAAATGGTATAGAAGCTTTTAAGAATAACTTAGTGAATCCGATGACTTATTTTGACTTTAAAGTTAATTATTTGAAAAAAAATAGGGATTTAAGCAATACTAATGATTTAGCAATGTATGTTAATCAAGTATTAGAAGAAGTTGCTAATTCAAAAGATGATATTTTGATTGAATTAACTTTAAAAAAAATAAGTGAAGAATATAACTTATCTTTAGAAGTGCTAAAGGAAAAAGTTAAAGGTTTAAAAAAAGTTAATAGTCAAGATATTAAAGCGGTTAAAAAGGTTAATAAATTAAAAAAAGATGCTTATATGTTAAGTTCTGATAAAATAATATATTTTATGTTAAATGGGGGGGAATATATAGATGAGTATCAAAAAAAACTTGGTTTCTTTGATGATGCTATGCATAGGGAGATTGCCAATGAAATAATATATTATTATCAAAAGAATAATGATATTAATCCGCCGGATTTTATAACTTATGTTAGTGATAAGGAGACTATTAGGGATAATGTTATGCAAATAGTTAGTGATGGAATAGATGATGATGTAAGTATTGAAATTATGGATGGTTATTTAAATAGGGTAGATAAATTAATGATAAAAAATGAAATAAAAAAACTTAAGATAGAATTAAAAAATGAAACAGATGCTAATAAAAAAATAAAAATATTGGACAAAATAGCTGAACTAAAAAAAGCAAATTAAAAGAATAAGATAAGGATGTGTATAAAATGGTAGAGATAAAAACTTTTGAAGATAGAAAAAAAGAATTGATTGAAAAAGGTAAGAAGAATGGCAATAAAATTACTTTTGAAGAATTAGCTGAACAATTAAAAGGTCTTGAAGTGGATAATGATTCGTTAGATGAACTTTATAATGCGTTAGTAGAAAATGGAATTGAAGTTGTTTCTTCAGAAGATGATACAGAAGGTGGACAACAAAATTCTGGTGGTGAAGAAAATCTTGTATTAAGTGACGAAGAAATAACTAAGGATGTTAATATTAACGATCCTGTTAGGATGTATTTAAAAGAAATAGGACGTATTTCTTTACTTAGTAGCGAAGAAGAAATGGATTTGTCAGTAAGAATAGCTAATGGTGATGAAGATGCTAAAAATACATTAGCTGAATCAAACTTACGTCTTGTAGTTTCAATTGCTAAAAGATATGTTGGTAGAGGATTATTATTTTTAGATCTTATACAAGAAGGTAATATTGGCTTGATGAAAGCTGTTGAAAAATTTGATTATGGTAAAGGATACAAATTTTCTACTTATGCTACTTGGTGGATAAGACAAGCGATAACAAGAGCTTTAGCAGATCAAGCGAGAACTATTCGTGTTCCAGTGCATATGGTAGAGACTATAAATAAAATGGCAAGAATTCAAAGACAAATGACTTTAGAGCTTAATAGAGAACCAAGTGAAGAAGAATTGGCTGAAAAAATGGGTATATCTGTTGAAAAAGTTAGAGAAGTTATGAAAATCAGTCAAGATCCAGTATCTTTAGAGACACCAATTGGGGAAGAAGACGATTCACATCTTGGAGATTTTATTAAAGATGAAAGAAGTATGAGTCCAGAAGAATATGCAACTAATGAAATATTAAAAGAAGAAATTGGTAATGTTTTAATGACTTTACAGGAAAGAGAAAGAGAAGTTTTGGAATTACGTTTTGGATTGATAGATGGAACTAGTCATACTTTAGAAGAAGTTGGAAAGAGATTTAATGTTACTAGAGAAAGAATAAGACAGATTGAAGCTAAAGCTTTAAGAAAATTAAGACATCCTAGTAGAGCTAAAAAGTTAAAGGATTTTTTGGGTGAATAGACTAAGTAAGAGATTAAGATCTTTAATATCTTTTGTAAGTAACGAAGATTCTTTAGTAGATGTTGGATGTGATCATGGTTATTTAAGTATCTACTTAAAAGAGAACAATCTTTGTAAAAGTGTTATTTGTAGTGATATTAATAATAATGCTTTGAATAGTGCAATTAGTAATATAAAAAAGTATAATTTAAATATTGAATGTTATCTTAGTGATGGTTTAAATAAAGTTCCTATGGAAGGAATAAATACTATTGTTATATCGGGAATGGGTACTAGTACTATTATTAGTATTTTGGAAGATAAAGAAAAATTAAAATATATTGATAAGATTATTCTTCAGTCAAATAATAATCATGAAGAGTTAAGAAGATATATGAATCAAATTGGTTATTATTTAAAAGAAGAAAAGTATATTAAAGATAAAGGTAAATGGTATATTAGTATGCTTTTTCTAAAAAGTGAGAATGTTAATTCAGTTTTAGAACTTAAGTACGGATTCCTTGATAATGATTATGGAAATTATTTACTTGATAGTTATAAAAGCATTTGTAAGAGGATTCCTGAAAATAGATTAGATTATAAAAAATATCAGGAAAAAATAAAAGAAATTGAAACTATTATTAATTAATAGTTTTTTTAGTGTATTTCTTTTGTAAATGTGATATAATTTCTAGTATAGAGTAGTATGGAGGAGGCGACTTATGGATCAATCTCAACTACAAGACCAAGTTACTGGTACTGTTGTAAATACTGTTGTTGACAATACGAATCCTACGGTTATGGCTCAAGGCACACAACTTGTAAATTCGGCTGTGAGTAATGTTCAGTCAGTTCAACAACCTCAAGTTGTTCAAGAAGTTCAGAACGCTCAGGTTGATCAAAATGTTTCGCAAGTTGCGAGTCCTCAACCAGTTCAACCTCAAGTTATTAATACTAAGAAAAAAGATGCTGGAGCAACTAGTTTTGTTGTTTATTTGTTCCAGTTTATAGTATTAGGAATAGTTTCTTTCTTTAAAAATGGAACTAACATGTTTAATGCTAATAATATGATTGATTCTGGAGAAGAAACTGAGCAACAAAAATCTTCTAAAGCTAAAATTGCTCAAAGAATTGAATTAAGAAAACAAGCGATTAGAAATAATCCTAAATATATTGAAATGAAGCAAGCTTTATCAAGCCAGTTGGCTGCTGAATCTGGGAAAAAGTATGAGACTCCTGTTGTATTCCAATATACTTGTATGAATCCTGAAGGAAAAATAGTTACTGGTAAGTTTAATGGCGTTTCTAAGTTAGATGTTAATGCATTCTTGTTAAATGAAGGTATGGAAGTTTATGCTATTGAAACCAGTGATTATTTAAACTTTGTTTATGGTCAAAGTAAGATTACAGGTATTAAAATGAGTACTAAAGATTTGATTTTCTGGTTAACTCAGTTAAGTACTTATTTAAAAGCGGGTATTCCTCTAGCTGATGCAGTTAGAATACTTGCTGATCAAATGAGTCATGGTAAGGAAAATAGTAAAACACAAATATTTAAAGCTATTTGTTATGAACTATCTATGGGTACAGCTTTCTCAAAAACTTTAGAGAAGCAAGGGAATGTTTTCCCTTCTTTATTAATAAACATGTTGAAAGCTGCTGAAGCTACTGGTGATTTAGAGCAAACTTTAGATGAGATGGCTGCTTATTATACTGAAGTTAATGATACTAAACAACAAATGAAAAGTTCAATGACGTATCCTATTTTGGTTATGGTTTTTGCTATTGGAATAGTTGTATTTATTTTAAGTTATATAGTTCCTAAGTTTGTTGACATTTATGAGTCTGCAGGTGTTACTCTATCTAGCACTACTCAATTCTTGATAGATTTATCAGGATTCTTACAAAATTATTTATTATTAATTTTAGCTGTTATTATTTTAGTAATTGTATCTATTGTTGTAGTATATAAAAATGTTCAACCTGTTAGAAGGGTTATGCAAATGGGGGTAATGCATTTACCATTATTTGGTCAAATAATTATATATAATGAGATTACTTTGTTTACTAAAACTTTCGCATCTTTGCTAAAAAATAATGTTTATATTACTGAAAGTATAGATATTTTAAGTAAAGTAACATCTAATGAGATTTATAAGGAAATAATGTTTAATACTATTAGGAATATAGCTCGTGGTGATAAAATAAGTGACTCTTTTAAAGATCAATGGGCCGTACCGGAGATTGCTTACTTTATGATTCAAACAGGTGAATCAACTGGAGATTTGGCTAATATGATGCAAAAAGTATCTGAGTATTATGCTGGATTACATAAATCTATGATTAATAGTATGAAAGCTTTTATAGAACCAGCTATGATTGGATTTATTGCTGTTGTAGTAGGTGGTATTTTGGTTGCTGTTATTATGCCAATGTTTGATTTATATGAAAATATTTCAATGTAGGTGTAGTTATGATTCTTGATATTTATATTATGATTTTGTTATTTGTTTTAGGTTTAGTAATGGGATCTTTCTTTATGGTTGTTGGTAGCAGATTACCTAAAGGCGAATCTATTATTAAACCGAGAAGTCATTGTGACGAGTGCGGACATATACTTGAATGGTATGAATTGATTCCTGTTTTTTCATTTGTTTTTCAATTGGGAAGATGTAGTAAATGTAAGACAAAGTTGTCTATTGCTTATCCTTTTATAGAAATATTAAATGGTTTTTTATTTAGTTTATCTTATGCGTTATATGGTTTTAGTTATGAAATGATTGCTTTCTTAATTATATCTTGCATATTAGTACTAGTTTTTGTTAGTGATTTTATGTATATGATAATTCTTGATGAGCCATTAATAATTGGAAGTATACTAATATTAATTTTAAAACTATATTTCTTTGGTTTTAATACTTTTACTAGAAGTATTTATAGTGGCTTAATAATGTTTATTTTTATGTTACTTGTAAAACTTATAGGAGATAAAGTTTTTAAAAGAGAATCACTTGGTGGTGGTGATGTAAAATTAGTTACATTCTTTGGTTTTGTTTTTGGAGTTAGATTATCTTTTGTATCTATTGTTTTAGGATCGTTTTTAGCTTTTCCTTATGCAATATTTACTTCTTTTTCAAAAAAAGATAGAGAAGTCCCTTTTGGACCATTTCTTATTTTAGCTTTATTACTAGTTTTTATTTATATGGAACCAATTAAAGATTTTTTAAATTTATTTGTTTTTGGTTTATAGTTATAATTAAGAGGTATATGTTACGATAAGAAAATGTATAGTTTTTATTGTAGTAATTGTTTTTGTATTGTTAGTTTAGGTTGTTTTTTATTAATTAGATATTTTGGTAAAAAAAAGAACTATGTTTTTATTGAACATAGTTCTTTTTTAATAGTCGTCATCTAGATAATCATCACCAAAGTCGTCATAACTCATTTCTTCTCCAAAGTTAACATCTGATTGATTAAAGCTTAGTTTGTCTTCTGTTGGTATTTCAAAATCAGGATTATTTGGATCTATTTTAGGTTGGGATTTTATCTCTGGTTCGGTAGTTTTTTCTGGCTCTTTAATATCACTAGATGGTTGTGTGATTTCTTCATTTTGATTATTGTTATTTTCTTGACTAGTATTATCTTCTTCTGATTCTTGCTTTTTGGTTGGTAATTTTCCTAATAATGCCATTCTTAATTCTTCATCGCCATCACCAAAGTCTGTTTCAATATCTATTACTCTTAATATTTCTTCAAATGATGTTAAACCATTTACGACTTTTTTCAAGCCATCTTGAAGCAATGATATTGTTTTGTTATTTCCGTATACTAATTTTCTTAATTGTTCTTTAGGGGTACTATTAGTTATTGCGTCTTTGATATCTTGATCTATTTCACATACTTCATGAATTGGGACACGACCTCTATATCCACCTAGGCAATCATCACATCCAACAGGTGTATATAGATTATCAATATCTAAATTTATTGCTTTTTTAATAACTAATTTTTCATATTCAGTTGCAGGTCTTGAACCACGGCATTTTGGACAAAGTTTTTTGGCAAGTCTTTGAGATATTAGTCCAACTAATGCAGTACCTAATAAATATCTTTCAATATCCATATCTGTTAAACGTTCAATTGTATTTAGTGTGTTGTTGGTGTGAATGGTTGAAACAACTAAGTGACCTGTAATTGCTGAACGAACGGCGATACGTGCTGTTTCGTTATCACGAATCTCTCCAATCATAATAACATCTGGGTCTTGACGTAAGATTGAACGTAAAGCGGCAGCAAATGTAAGTCCTATTTCAGCCATAACTTGAACTTGGTTTAATCCTTCTATTTTCATTTCAACGGGATCTTCAACAGTAATAACATTTAATTCTGGAGTATTTAAACGTTGTAACATTGCATAGGTAGTGGTTGATTTACCAGAACCTGTAGCTCCGGTTGTAAGAATTATTCCGTTTGGAACTTCTAACATTCTTTTAACTTTTTCTAAGTTTACATCAGAAAAACCAATATTATCTATACCTTGTAAGGAGGTAGAGTAATCTAAGATACGAATAACCACTTTTTCACCATCAACTATTGGAAGGGCGCTGACACGCATATCTAGGGGCTTTCCTTCTAATTCAGTTTTTATTGCACCGTCTTGTGGAAGACGAGACTCAGTAATGTTCATTCCTGATATTATTTTGATACGAGTAGTCATGTTCTTTTTGAAAGCATTTGGTACATAAGCATAATCTACTAAATCACCATCTATACGAAACCTTACTTTTAGTTTGTCGGGTGTAGGATCGAAATGTATATCAGATGCTCTATTTTTTACGGCATCAGCCATTATTTCATTTACGATTTCAACTATAGGTTGGTTATCATAGTCGTATTCTTTAAATACCATAGTACCACGTCCACTTTCTTATTCTCTATTAATTATACTATTAAATAGCAAAAAGTTAAATAGTATATTTTATTGACTTTATTGTTTAGACGTCTTAAAATACTTCTTGGGTGGAATAATATGAGCAGAATATTGCCTTTTGACAATTCTTATTTGAAGGTTGTTCCTTCAAATGATTCTAATCTATTTCGTAGTTTTGAAAAGGAAGTGCAGGATTTTATTTCTGCAAATCAAGTGAGCGGAGATAATTCTTTAAATGTTTCTGATTTTATTGATATGGTGAATGAGAATTTTGGGCAATTGTTTAATGCTTTTAAATTTGATATTATAAAAAAAGAATTTTCTAGGTTGTTTTATAACGAAAAATACTCTGTAGACATTAATATGACTTATTATAATAATCATTATACAGTTTTTATTGATGTTATGGACGGCTCTTCGTCAGTGTATCATGCAGAAGTTAAATTAAATGATGATGATACACTTTCTATAGAAAGGATTCCTTATAATAAACCTTTTGCTTTTTATTCTTGTTTTGATAGATTACTTAGTAGTTTGGCTCCTCAATTGTTGGAACGTTTGACAATATATAAGGATTATTCGAATAAATATGGTATACCTCAAATTTCGAATGAGCCTTTTTTTAAGCACTCTTTTTGTAGTAATGGGGAGGTTATTTTGGTTCGGTTATTTCCAGATGGACCAAAAGTCATTATTTCAATAGCTGATTTTCTTGAAAAATTAAAAAAAAATTATGTTTTTGATATAAACAAAGAAGAAATTAGTTTTCCTTTTTATAAAATTATAAATTATTATGGGATCGATATTATGAAATGTATTCCGATTGACTTGAATAACTTCACTGAGGAAGAGAGAAGAATTATTGGTATTTCAAAAGGATTTGTTAAAAAAGATTGTCAAAAAATTGATTATTGATTTTCTTTAAATTAGAGTTTATAATACACTTAAATATGTTGAAAAAAGAGGAGTATTATTTTGGATTTTAAAGAGAGCTTATGGTTGGTGAGAATAAGTAATGAAGAAATAAGAAGGTTGCTTTTGGAGTATGTCGTTATTACGCGTTAAGTAAATAGAGTGTATAACAATAGTTATGAACTAAGGTGGTACCGCTACAGTAGTAGTCCTTAGATATAACTATTTTTTTTGTTATAAAAGAAAGGATAAGGGTTATGAGAGAGTTAGAGAAAAAATATGATCATGAATTAGTTGAAAAAGGAAAATATGAAACATGGTTGAAAAATGACTATTTTAAGTGTGATGAAAAAGGGGATAAGAAACCTTATACAATAGTATTACCTCCACCAAATGTTACAGGAGTATTACATTTAGGTCATGCATGGGATGTAACAATACAAGATATTATTATTAGATATAAGAAGATGGAAGGCTATGATGTTTTATGGCTTCCTGGTATGGATCATGCTGCTATAGCAACTGAGGCTAAGGTAGTAAAAAGATTAAAAGATAAAGGTATAGATAAATATGAATATGGTAGAGAAAAATTCTTGGATGCTTGTTGGGATTGGACTCATGAACATGGTGATATAATAAGACAACAATGGGCTAAATTAGGTATTGCACTTGATTATAGTAAAGAAAGGTTTACTTTGGATGAAGGTTTACAAAAAGCCGTAAAAAAAGTATTTGTTGATTATTATAAAGAAGGATTAATATATCGTGGAGAAAAGATTATTAACTGGGATCCAGCTGCTCAGACGGCTCTTTCAAATGAAGAGGTTGTTTATGCGGAAGAAAAGAGTGCTTTCTATCATTTGAAATATAAGTTAGAAGATAGTGAAGAATATTTAGATGTTGCAACTACTAGGCCTGAAACATTATTTGGTGATACAGCTGTTGCAGTAAATGAAAAAGACAAAAGATATAAAAAGTTTGTTGGGAAAAATGTTATTTTACCAATAGTTAATAAACCAATTCCGGTAATAACTGACGAACATGCAGATATGGAAAAAGGTACTGGTTGTGTTAAAATTACACCAGCACATGATCCTAACGATTTTGAAGTAGGAAATCGTCATAATTTAGAGAGAATAGTTATTATGAATGATGATGCTACTATGAATGAAAATGTACCTAAAAAATATCAAGGTATGACTAGGGAAGAATGTCGTGAAGAAGTATTAAAAGATCTTGAAAAAGAAGGCTTATTACTTGAAGTAGAACCATTAGTACATGAGGTTGGACATTCTGAGAGAACAGGTGTAATGGTTGAACCTATGGTAAAAAAACAATGGTTTGTTAAGATGAGACCTCTTGCTGATCATGTTTTAGAAACTCAAAAAAAGAAAAATGAGAAAGTAAATTTTGTTCCTTCACGTTATGAAAAGACTATGAATCATTGGATGGAAATAACATATGATTGGTGTATTTCTAGACAACTTTGGTGGGGACATAGAATTCCAGCATGGTACAAAGGTGATGAAGTATATGTAGGTATGGAAGCACCTAAAGGAAAAGGCTGGGTACAAGATGAAGATGTATTAGATACTTGGTTTTCAAGCGCTTTATGGCCTTTTGCTACATTAGGATGGCCAGATAATACTGATTTATTAAAAAGATATTATCCAAATAATTGTTTAGTTACAGGTTATGATATTATTCCTTTTTGGGTTAATAGAATGACTTTTCAAGGTGAAAAATTGCTTGGGAAAAGGCCTTTTGAACATTGTTTAATTCATGGATTAATTAGAGATAAACAAGGAAGAAAGTTTAGTAAGAGTTTAGGTAATGGTATTGATCCTTTTGATATGGTAAAAGAGTATGGTGCTGATGCTCTAAGATATTATTTAGCTACTGATGTTGCTCCTGGAACAGATATGCGTTTTGATGAAGATAAAATTAAGTCTACATGGAATTATATTAATAAAATATGGAACGCTTCACGTTTTGCTTTAATGAATATTGGAGATTTAAAAGAAATAAAACTTGAAAATTTAAAAAATGAAGATAAATGGATTTTGACTAAATTTGAAAAAACATTACATGTAGTAAAAAAATTTATGGATAAATTTGAATTTAATAATGCTGGTGCTGCTATATATGATTTTTCTTGGAATTATTTTTGTGATTATTATATAGAAATGGCTAAGTATTCTTTAGATGATAAAGCAACACAAAGTACTTTATGTTATGTATTAACGGGTATTTTGAAGATGCTACATCCATTTATGCCATATGTAACAGAAGAAATATATGGTATACTTCCTGTTAAAGAAGCTGAATCTATAATGATAACAGAATATCCTAAATATACTAAAAAATATATATTTGAAACTGAAGAAAAAGCTATGGATGATGCTGTTGATTTTATTAAAAAGTTTAGAAATGTTAAAGCTGAAAATAATATTACTAAAGAAATGAAAGTATTATTTGATACTGAAGATGATAACGAATTAATTGTTAAAATGTTAAAGTTAGAAAATAATATTGTAAAAGAACCTTTAGGTATTAAAGCTTATAAAGTATTTTCTTCTAATGTTCAAGCTAGAATATTCTTTGAAAAAGTAGAAACTGAAGCTGATAAAAAGCTTAAAGAAGCAGAAATAAAACTTCTTAAAGCTTCTATTGAAAGAAGAGAAAAACTACTTTCTAACGAAAACTATGTTAATAAAGCTCCAGCTAATATAGTTGAAATGGATAGAAAGAAATTAGAAGAAGAGAAGAAAAAGTTAGAAGAGTTATTGAAATAGAGTTGTTTAAGATTACTGAAAAAATTCAGTAGTCTTTTTTTGTTTATGGTATAACCATAACTAATAAGAAGATGTTATAATTATGAGTAGTATGCAAGAATTGGAAATGTATTGATAGAGATGATTGAATAATGGAAAGAATAATGATGCTAGGAACTGGACATGGGTCAGTAACAAAAATATATAATACTTGTTTTTTATTAGAAAATGATGGAGAAACTTTACTAGTAGATACTTGTGGAAGTATTCAGATAGTAGAAAATCTTAAGAATTTAATAATATATCATACGGAAGATTCTCATAAGGATAAGAAAAAATTATATACAAAAGAAGCCAAGCAGTATTTTAGTAATAATGTCATTGTTCCTAATGATTTAGATGTTATAGA
This sequence comes from uncultured Bacillota bacterium, assembly GCA_946611635.1. GTDB lineage: Bacteria > Bacillota_I > Bacilli_A > RF39 > UBA660 > Coprovivens. Next base: position 34,492 of record CAMODW010000010.1, read on the forward strand.
TCTTGATTAATAGAAAACTGTACATATATAGAATTATTTAAATTATGTTATACTATATAATAGAGGTGATAATATGATTAAGTGTCCAAATTGTGGTGGAGAATTAAACTATAGTCCTGGAGATAAGGTGGTTAAATGTGAATATTGTTCTTCTAAGTTTAATCCTAAAGAATTAAATGTTGAAGCTAAAGAAGCTAAAAAAACAGAAAAACAGATAGATAGTACTACTAAAGCGACGGCATATAGATGTAGTCAATGTGGGGCGGAATTATTAACCTTTGATGAAACGGCAATTACTTTTTGTAGTTATTGTGGGTCACAAGCTATGTTAGAAGGCAAAATGACAGAAATTAATAATCCGGATTATATTATTCCTTTTAAAATAACGAAAGAGCAATGTATAGAAGCTTATAAAAAGAAAATTAATAAAGCTGTTTTTGCTCCTAGGTATATGAAGGATGATATAGTTGTTGAGAAATTTAGAGGTATTTATATGCCTTATTGTGTATATAAAGTTTCTTATCATCAAAATTCTAAGAATATAGGACATAAATATACTCATTCTAGAGGTAATTATGATTATTATGATGATTATTCGCTCTCTACAAATGTAGATACTGATTATCAAGGAATTTCATATGATTTAGTTTCTAAATTATTTGATAAGTATACAGAGAGTATACCTTATGATTTTACTCAGGCTGAAGAGTATAATAAGAATTATTTAATTGGTTATTATGCGGATGTTAAAGATGTAAGAAATAATATTTATGATAGTTTAGTAACAAAAATTGTTAAAGATGATACTACAAAAAGAATGGCTAAAAATAAAGAATTTGCAAAATATGGATGTAGTACACCAAAAATTAATCCGACTATTTCAGAAAGAAAGATAGGGATGTTTCCAGTTTATTTTTTAGCTATTAGGGATAAGAATAAAAATTATATTCATTATGCTGTTGTAAATGGACAAACGGGAAAAGTTGCTATGGATCTTCCATTTGATTTTAAAAAATATATTTTGGGATCATTAATTATTGCTGCTATTATATTTATGATTATTAATCATGGATTGATATTATTACCAATTGGTATTGTTATATTTTCAATAATCTTTTTAATTATTAGTTATTTTATATCTAGTTCACAATTAGATAAAATAAGTTTGGTTGAAAAACATTATGATGATATGGGATATAATGCTGTAAATAACATATCTAAAGCCGAACAAAAAAAAGCAAAGATTCCTTTTAAAGAAAAAATAAAAAAATATTTATATAAACAAGTTTTTGGAATTATAATGGGTATAATAGTGATATGTTTTAAACCGGTAAATGATGCTTATTATTATGGTGTAGCTATTGTTAATTTTATACTAGCAATTTGGTCTTTTTATGATATTGTTGTAGAAAGAAATTTATTAGTATCTAGTAAACTTCCTCAATTAGAAGAAAGAGGAGGCGATGATAAGTGAAAAAACATATAGGGATTATACTATTTCTATTATTATTCCCTTTAATAGTATTTGCAATAGATGAAGATGATATAGAAAATATAGAAGACAATAATAGTGTAACGCAAGAAATAGATCAAAGTTATTTGTATAGTAATGATGATAGCGGATATAAAGTGGTTATAGAAGATGATGCTAATTTACTTAGTAGTAATCAGGAGAAAGATTTAGCTGAAAAGATGAAACCTTTAACTAAGTATGGTCATATTATATTTAAATCAATTACTGATAATCCTGGTTATACAACTTCAGGTTATGCAAGTAGTTATTATCATTCATTGTTTGGTTCACAAAGTGGTACAGTCTTCTTAATAGATATGGATTTGCGAGAAATATATATTTTTTCTGATGGAGCTAATTATGAGGTGATTACTAGTAATAAAGCTTATTTAATAACTGATAATATATATCAAAAGGCAACTGCAACTTTATATTATGAGTGTGCTTTGGAAGCTTATAAAGAAATGTATGATTTACTAGAAGGTAAAAAAATAATGGAACCTATGAGACATATTACTAATGCTTTAATATCTATTACATTAGGTTTTTTTGGAACTTTCTTATTTATGTTAAATAAAACAAGGATACCTAAAGTATCTGCAAAACAATTGTTAAGCTATTCTAAAAATGATTTTAAAATGGGTGATATAGAAGCTACGAAGATTGGAACCAGTAAAAGGTATAATCCTCCTTCAAGTAGTGGAGGAGGCAGTGGTTCTTCTGGTGGCTCCGGCGGTGGCGGTTCTTCCGGTGGTGGCGGAGGTCATAGTTTCTAATCTTCTAAAAAAAAGAAAATAAGCGATTTATATCGTTTTTTTCTTTTTTTCAATGATTGACTTTTAAGTATATTTATTGTTAGTATATTAAA
>CAMODW010000011.1 GCA_946611635.1 uncultured Bacillota bacterium
TATATCTTTTTGTTTTTAAATTATATAACAAATCCTCATAATTATTAGATACTTTAATAAATTTTAATATTCTATATTCTATTCCTTCATCAACATCTAAATATATAGATAAATCCTTATCCGTAAGAATTTTAAATTTAATAAAATTAAATATCTCTTGCTCATTAATTCTTATAAGTTTATCTGCTATTCCATAAGGTACATATTTATCTACATTTTCTCCTTTAGAATATCTCTCTCTAATATTTTGTGCACTTACTATATTATCATCACTATTCAAATCATGATAATTACTAGTTCTAAGAATACTAATAGGAACTATTTGTTTGTTAATCTTATTTATTGCTTTAATATAAGAGATAGCTAGTAAATCATTTGGTTGATTGATAGGTTTATTAAGATTTAAAGCTTTAGACATTGCTGTTGGATAGTTATAGCCGTTATCCAAGTATTCCTTAACTCTATTTTCATATTCTTTATCATTTAGTTGAATATCTGCGGCTTTTTTTAAAAGCTCTAAATCATTGCTTTCGCTTCCAAAACATAACACATCAATTTTAAACTCATTTAGTATTTTTATAGCTTGATATCCAAATATATCCCCAGCTTGAGTACCATATACATATGGCAATTCTAAAACAATATCTATACCGTTATCCAAAGCAAATCTTACTTTATCTTCCTTTGCTAATATAGATAATTCTCCTCTTTGCATAAAATAACCATTAACAACAGCTATTATTATTGAATTAGGATACATCTTTTTTATAGTTTCTATTTGATATAAATGCCCATTATGGAAAGGATTATATTCTGCTATTATACCAATTACATTCATATTAATTGCTCCTTATTAATTCTTTGTATCTATATTTATTATATCATTTATAAATCAATAATAAAATCCTTTGCTTAATGTGTGAAAGAGAAGAGTTTTTGTGGTAATTATTCCAAATAAATGATATAATTATTTGGCTAGTAGGTGATTTAATGTTTATAGATTTAGCAAAAATTGACGAAAAAGGCATCGTAATAGATGATACAATATCATTTGGTGAGGACTACATTAAAAAGACCCCTATTAAAAAATTAGATAATATAAAGGTTAAAGGCCGTGCTTACTATAGTGTTACAAACGAAATAGTATTTGATTGTGATGTAAAAGGCACAATGGTTTTAGAAGATTCTTTAACATTAGAACCTATTGATTATCCTATAGATATTCATATTAATGAAGTGTTAGGAGAAAATACCGAAGAAAATGTTAAAAATGAATCGAAAACACTTGATATTATTGACATTTTATGGCAAAATATTGTCTTAGAGGTTCCCATCAGTCTTAGAGCCAATCCTGAAAAAGATTATGACTTAAAAGGTGAAGGTTGGGAATTATTAAAAGAAGAAAACTAAAAGATCCAAGACTAGCTCCTTTGTAAGAGCTACTTGAAAAAGAAGGGAAGGAGTGAAATCATGGCAGTTCCTTTTAGAAGAACAAGTAAAACAAAAAAAAGAATGCGTCGTACTCACTTGAAGAAAGATGTTGGAGCTTTGACAGTTTGCCCACAATGTGGAGAAACTATTAGACCACATAGAGTATGTACAAAATGCGGATACTATAAAGGTAAAGAAGTTATTAAAACTGAAGAAAAAACTACTAAAGAATAGTAGCTTTTTTATTGCTTTATAATATATATTTTTGAAGAAAAATATGATATACTAATAAAAATAAAAAGGTGTGATGATTATGAAAGGTTTTGAATTCCCAGGCAGTTCTAATATTAAAAACGATAAAAAAGCGGATACATCTAGTAATATCACTCCTCTTGAAGAACCAAAACATAGCATTGATAATAGTTCTATTGCTATACCTGATATAGTAAATGCCAATCCTTATGAGGAAACGGTTGTTAATACTAATCCATACACTAACGTTAATATATCGGATGTCATAAGTGAAACAGAAGTAGATGAAGAATCAGTCGTTAACGATTCGCCTGAATCTACGCAAAACCAAAAAAGAGAATTAACGGATGATGAAATAACAGAAATAGAAATAGAGAAAATAAAAGCAGAAAGAAGAAGAAAGATTAAAGGCTTTAGGTTGGTCTATGTAGTATTTATGGCTATTATATTAGTTATACTTGCTGTTTGTTATAACCAAACTAGAAAAAATGCTAAGCCCATAGTTATCGGTGATATAGAAATAAATACCAAAGATGATAATCCTCCTATAGAGCAATTAGAAATCTCAGCAGAATTGAATAATTTCTACCAAACAGGAGAAAAAGTAAATTTAGAAAAGATACTAGTTGATTCTGTAAATGATTCAAATAAAATAAAACTTATTAATGATGCAGCATTAACACAAATTAATAGATTAATAGAGGATAATATAGAACAATCAAAAGATCATATAGATTATGAACAAAAAATAAACAAGTTATTAGAATATATAAAGAACTTAAACGAAATAAAATTTAATGATTATAAAGTATTAAATGATAATGACTGTAATAATATTAAAGAAAAAATAGAAATATCAAAACAGACTGCTATTGAATATTTTTCAGCGTTAAATAGTTATAACTCTAAAGATTATAATAACGCTTATAATACTTTCAATTCTATAACAGAAGATAATCTATTTTATAAATATGCTGAAAAACAAAAAGATATTATATGTGATGATATGATAGAATTATTAAAAAAAGATATAGAGAATTCTGAACAAAATATAAGTACATTAAATGAAGAAGAACAAAAACTAAAATATCAAGAAATAAAAGGAATGATAGAACAATATAACCTAGCATATCCTTATCTTAATTTAGAAACAAATCAAACATATAATGATTTATTACAGAAATATAAGAATTTAAGTGAATAAGATATCTTAAGATATCTTTTTATTTTATATAAATTATTGTATAATTTAAGTGGTGATAATATGAAATTTACATTATTAAAAGATGAAGAATTCACAAAATTTGTAGATAGTCGCCCTGAAAAAAATTTTTTTCAAACTACAATGATGAGAGATAGGATAAAAAAAGAGGGAAAAGAAAACTATTTAGTTGGAGTTAAAGACGAAAAGGGCAAAGTACTAGCTGCTGCATTTATAGCAGAAACAGGACATAAATTTATGAATAAAAAAACCTTTGAAAGTTATAAAGGTTTCATATTAGATTATAATAATCAAGAATTATTAGCTTTTTTTACAAGTGAAATTAAAAACTTCTTAAAAGAAAAAAATGCTTTGCGATTAATAATAGATCCGTATATAGTAAATGTTTCTCGTGATATGGATGCTAAAGAAACCGGTGAAGTTGATAATCGGAAAATAGCAAACTATTTAAAAAAACTAGGATACTACTACAATGAAAACGGTGCGCAAGTAAAATGGTGTTATTGTCTAGATATTAACGGAAAAACATCAGAAGAATTATTTAAAGAATTTAGAAGTAGTACTAGGAATAATATTAATAGAACAATTACCAAATTTAAACTAAATATTAGAGATTTGAAAAAAAATCAATTACATGAGTTTAAAAAAGTAACAGAAGATACATGTGATAGAAGAGAGTTTCAAGACAAAACATTACAGTACTATGAAGACATGTATGATGCCTTTGGCAAAGATGTTGCCTTTAAAATATGCGAACTAAATTGTGATGAATATATAGATAATATGAAAGAAGAAATAAAAGAGTTTAATAGAAAGATAAACGAATTATCAGATTCATCATCTAATAAAAAGAAAAAAGAAGAATATAAAAAACAACTAGAAGCAAACGAAAACAAAATAAAAGAAGTAGAAGAATTAAAAAAAGAAAAAGGGAATATAATTCCTTTATCAGCTGCAATGTTTATACTTTATGGTGATGAAATTGTATATCTATTTAGTGGTTCATACGAAGAGTATATGAAATTTTGTGGGCAATATAGATTACAATGGGAAATAATTAAATATGCTGCCGATCATGGTTATAAAAGATATAATTTCTATGGTATTCAAGATGTGTTTAACCCTCAAGGTAAAGATTATGGAGTTTATGAATTTAAAAAAGGTTTTGGAGGCTATGTCGAAGAATTATTAGGTTCTTACATAATAGATATAGACTTTAAATCTAAAATATATAACTTGTTAAGAAAGATAAAAAGATTAATTAAAAGATAGTGTCAACCATTAAAAGTTGACACTATCTTTTTTTAGTGATATATTGTTGAGGAATTTTATGGAAAGAGAGGAGTGAGAAAATGAGCAATAGAATTCAAAATAAAACAATTAGACTAGAGGACGTGAATAAGAGAATTATTACATTTTCTCACGAATTATAATTTCTGAGGAAACTTTAATTTAGTTCATATCCTTTATAGAAAGGAAAGAGCATGAAAAAGTTGAAACAATTTAAAATATTGTTTCGCTATTTAAAAGAAGATAAAGTATTATTAATTATTTATCTAGTATTTTCTATATTAAGATACTTTGAGCCATTATTAAATGCTTTTATATGGGCTAATGCTTTTGAATACCTTTCCAAAGGAAATGAAAAGCTATTCTTAGTATTTTTAAGTTGTTGGAGTGGCGTTATTATCTTCTGTTGGGTAGTATTATCATTACCAATAGATTTAATTTATAACAAACTTGAAAAGAAATTCATGACAAATGTTAATAAAGACTTATACGCTAAAGTAAGTAATTTACCAGCTGTCGCTTATGAAGAAATAGGTGTTGGAGAATTTATTAATAGGATGTATACAGATCCTGATCGAGTTTTAGAATTATTACAAAAGTTGATAAAACTTACCTGTCGCTTAGTAATTGCAATTATCATAGTCGTAATTTCTTTTACAATTTCAATCATTGTCGGTATAGAATTAGTCATTCTTTGTTTAATAATGTTTGTCTTATCAAATATATATTATCCTAAGTTAAAAAAGATTAATGAAGATATCAAAAAAGAAGCTGATGAGTATGTTAAAGTTGCTACTCAGAACATTACTGGTATAAGAGAAATCAAAGCTTTAGGTATAAAAGATAATATTAATAACCGAGTATTTAGTAGAATAGATTCTTTGTTTAACAAACAAAAATGTGCTGGAAAAAATGAAACATACTATTTTGGTTTTAATAATCTATGTTATTTTACTATTCAATTTATAATACTATTAACTTTAGGGCATCAATATTTTAAAGGAATAATTACTTTAGCTTCCTTCATAATTATTGAAAAGTATATTTGGAGGATTGATGAAGTAGTAGAGTCACTTTCCGAATTTGGTGTAAGTTTTAACAAAGTAATGGTATCATTAAAAAGAATAGATGAAATATTAAATAATGAATTATACCCTGATGAAACCTTTGGTAAAAAAGAACTTAAAGATTCAAAATGTGAAATAGAATTTAATAATGTTTTCTTTAAATATCGAAACGATGAAGAATTAATACTAAGAGGATTAAATATGAAACTTAAACCTCACAAAAAAATAGCTATAGTTGGTCGTTCGGGAGAAGGAAAATCAACCTTGTTTAACTTATTGTTAAGATATTTTGATAGTGTTAAAGGAACAATAAAAATTAATAATATAAATATTAAACAATTATCTGAAGATTCTCTAAGAAATAACATCTCAGTAATTAGACAAACCCCTTACTTATTTAATTCAACTATTATGGACAATTTTAAAGTAGTTAAAGAAGATGTAACATTAGAAGAAGTAAGAGAAGCATGTAAGAAAGCTTATATAGATGATTATATTATGTCTTTACCACATCAATATGAAACGTTAATAGGTGATGGAGGCGTTAACTTATCTGGAGGTCAAAAACAAAGAATAGCTATAGCTAGAACTTTGTTAAAAAATACAAAAGTTATATTATTTGACGAAGCTACTAGCGCTTTAGATAATGAATCACAAGAATATATCAAACAAACAATAGATAATTTAGTTAAAGATCACACAATTATAATAGTTGCTCATCGTCTTTCCACTATTATGGATGCTGATATTATTTATTGTATTGAAAAGGGAAAAGTAAGTGCTTATGGAAATCATGGGGAACTTATGAAGACATCCAAACTATATAAAAAACTATATAGTCCAGAAGTATTAGATATCTAATACTTCTTTTTTATTAAAAAATATTGAAAAACTCCCGATTTTTCCACTATAATAAAAATAATGAAATTTATTGACAAGAAGGAGAAATAGAAAATGAGTTATGAAGATGCAGAGAGAAGACTAATTGAGCTAATACTAAGTAAACCTCTTCCTAAAGAAAATGAAGTTATATTTAGTAGAAAAGAATGGCTTGCTACTGGCTTTTCTAAATATTATATATCTAAATTTATAGAAAAAGGACTTATCAAAAGAAAAGAACCTGGTATTTTTTCTTTTAAAGCTAGAGAAGCTCTATTAGAAAAAGGATCAAGTTTATCGGATGATAATCAAGAAAAATGCTATCAACTATGTATTATGATGGTTTGGCCAAAGGTGGATAAAATGAGTGTAGATGCTTGTTACAAAGCAATATCTATATTAATTAGTCATAAGAAATACGATGAAATTTTTAAATATATTAGAATAATAAAACAAACAAACAGTACAAAATATGTTCCTGATGCTGTGGCCATTTTTGTGTTATTGGGATATTTAATAGAAATTCCTGAAAATTTCAAAAACTGGCTTGATTATATTAGAGAAGCAAAACATGGAAACATTATAAAAGCTAATGAAGATAAAGATAGTACTTTTAATAAAATTAGAATTATGATAAGTGAAGGATTAGCCAAGGAAGCTCGCAAAGCACTTGTTAATATACCAGTAGAAGAAAAAGAAAACACTTCTAAAGAAATAGCGTGTTTAACATCTTTAATCTTAGAAGCAGCACAAGTACAAGAAGAAAGAGAGAATATGATATTAAATCTAATAAAACAAAAAAAATATCAAGAGTTAGTATCAAAATTATCAAATATAAGAGAGAATTGCTTGCTTAGTCAAGAAGAAGAAAATTTATTAAAAGTTGCCCAAAGTATTGTTAGAATTCAAGAAAAAATAACAATGCCAAGTACAAAACCTAACAAAGCTTCAAATATTCAAGAAGCATTAAAAGCAGACAATTGTTTATTAGCTGCAATATACGCTAATAAAGAAATGTTAAATCAAGAAGAAAAAAACGAAAATCTACTTTATTTACTATTAAATGATTTATACGAATTAAAAAAAGAAAACACAAACCTAGAAGATGTTATGAGTATTATAAGAAATTCTAATAATATAGAAGATGTCCTACTATGTGTACGAAATTACCTAGGCACTGATAATAAGCAATATCTATCTTATATTCGAACTCTTATTGATATTTGTCAAAGAGAACAAAAAGGAATGGGCGATGTAAAAAAAACTTTATTGCAACTTAAAAACGGGATCTTTGCCCCAGATGTTCAAGAGTATCTTCGAAAGGCTGCACTTAATAACAATGTAGGTCAAATAGCTTTACAACATCAATATAACAAACTATATACTTTAGCAGTGGCGATAGATCCGAATTTAAGTATAACAATGACTGTTGTATCTCCACCAATAGATGATTTTGATAAAAGTACAGGTGAATCGGCAAATTCATATCCTACTTATCGCACTAGAAAGACAAAATATGATATACCAGAATCACTAGAAGAATATGCTAAACTATTACACATGAACTTGATAATAAAAAAAGATATCATAATTCTTCCTCATATGACAAAAGATAGAATGGATGAATTAAATGAGATAATAAAAGAGAAATACAAGGATGTGGCTACCTACTTCATAGTAGAAGGAGAAGAAAAAAGGCTTGTTTTGAAGTATTCTCCATACATTGATGATAGAGATTTTCATACTGCTTGGTTTAACTTTATACCTAACATTATGCAAGGTGACTATGAAGCAGCTATAAGACAAGGCCTATTAGTATCTCATTGTAATAAAAATGCCAAAAAGAATGTAAGTATTTTTGCTTGGCTTGGCGGAACATATAAAGAATTAGGAGAATGCCATTTAGCTCGTCAATATTATGCCTTAGCAAGATCACTATCTAAACAAGAAAGGTTTAAATCAGAATATGATCATATGATCTCAAGACTTATAGAAATGGATTCTCAAGCCCAAGTTCTTGAAACAACCGATCTTATTCTATCTAAAAAAGACCTTAATACAGAGTATTGTTTTGGCTTAGAAGATGCTCCTACTATTATTAGAAAAATAGTAGGTAAGATTGATAGTGGTATGAATTTTGATGAAGCATGCGCAGATCTTTCAGATGAAACTAAAGATATCATAACTCTTTTAATAGCAAGAAGAGCGTACATAGCAGGAGATGAAGATTTTGCTACATATCTACTAAAAACGATAGAAAATAAAAAGACTACAGAAAAAGTTTTGACAATTTATCATCATATATTAAGTGAAATACCATATTACACTTCTCAGAAGTATAATAATGATTTTCACCAAATTGATAACAAGTCCCTATATGATTTATCACTAGTTTTAACACGTGAAAATTTTAAAAAGAACTAAAAAGTATTAGACGTCTAATACTTTTTTTTACTCAAAAAAAATATATATGATATAATTATTTACATAATAGAGGTGTATGTTATGGAAGGTAAAATAATCTTAATAAAATATCCTGATAATAGCTATCATACAGCTAGTGTTAATCGTTTTGTATCTGTAAATATTAACGGAAAAAACATAGATACCATATGGTATATAGATATTAACGAAGCAGATGAAGATGATACTACAGGATCTTATTCGGTAATTAGAGATAATAATGATGGAACATATACCAATTTAAATTGTGGAGATTTTAGCGATTATCAACGAATTTATGATGAAATATCAAAATGCGTTAATGATAACAAATATACAAATAAAGATGTAAATTCACTACCATATTCCATAGATACTGTTGAAGACTATGACTATCAATCTGACTTGTTTTCTGAAGAAGAAATAATAGAATTGTCTGATGAAGTAAAAAGTGTTAAAAAAGAGATATCGACTAGAATAGGTGCTTTTGTTGATCCATATTACCTTAAGTCATACAAACTAATGGAAAAAGACCTAGGTGTTAAATTAGAGGTTCTGAAAGAAAAAATGACTGATTCCGATTGGAGATTAGCTAAAAATGAGCTCCTTTCTTATTTATCTTTTAAAAAAATGGATATGAGTAGAGGCTATATTCTAATAGAAGATGCCTCTAATGCTTTAAATGAAATAGAAGAAATAGTATTAGAAGAAATTAAAAACAAAAACAAAGTAATAGAAAACAAAATAAGTGCTACTGAAGAAATAGAATTGCCTGCATTAGCTAGTAATAAAGACATATCTAATAAAGAAATAGAAGAAAACAAGTTGCCGGAATTAACTGTTGAAGATTTAAAATCGGAAGCTAAAGAAGAAACGAGTATAAATGATTATCATCCTTATATAAAGACAATATATGTTTTATGGAATAAAGTTTATTCTAATCTAGCTAGTTTTGCTTATTACGAATTTAACTCTTACACAAATATTTCTAATCGCATAGTATTATCTTTTGATAATATGGGTAACAAATACAATATTATTAATAAAGAAATAACAAAAATTATAGATAAAAAGCCGTTGAAAATAACAGAAAAAAACTTATTAACTGTTTATGATAATCAAACAAAATATAATTTTTATATAATTCCTGTTGAAGACTATGACGTATTTATGACTCTAAGAGATAGTAATACACCATATCTTTTTAGTAAAGAAATTGAAGAACCTTTAATAACATTAATAAAAGGTGTCGAAAGAAAGAATATCATAGTTACCGAAAAACAAACATTAAGTATTTTAGAATAGTATTACACCTGTAATACTTTTTTAAATATTATAAAAGTGTTATTATTGTAATAGGTGGTTTTATGGAAATAGAAATTGGCAATAATACTTTTCCTGTTCAAATAATTAGAAAAAATAATAAAAATATCTATTTTCGATTTAAAGAGAATACACTATCTATTACTTGTAATAGATTCATTAGTGAAAATGAAATAAAAAGATTAATAATAAAAAATCAAGATTCGTTAATAAAAATGTATAAAAAAGTAAAAACAAAAGAAAATAACAACCTCTATTTCCACTACTTAGGTAAACAAACAACGATAGTATATGATGAAAAACTAACTATGACTACTATAGAAGATAATATTATATATACTAAAAATGAAAAACAATTTGAAAAATGGTATAAAGAAGAATGCTATAGAGTCTTTAATGATAGAATAGATTATTTATTACCTCGCTTTGCAAATATTCCTAATTTCACCTTTAAAACACGAAAAATGAGCAGTAGATGGGGAGTAAATAACGTTACTAAAAGAATAATCACTTTAAATACAGAATTATTAAAAAAAGATATATCTTTAATAGATTATGTAATAGTTCATGAACTATGTCATTTCTATGAAGGAAATCATAGTGAAAGATTTTGGTATCAAGTATCTTTACGATATCCAAATTATAAAGAAGCAAGAAAGAGGTTAAGAAATGAGTAATATAGAAATTATAAAATCATTAGAAAATAAAAAAATAAAAAAACTTTCTAAATTATTACAAAAAAAATATCGTGAAGAAGAAAAAAAGTTTATAGTAGTAGGAGATCATTTAGTAGAGGAAGCATATAAAACTAATAATTTAATAGAAATAATTAAAACAGAAGATAATAATATTTGTTTAGATATACCAACTACATATGTTACATATGATATCATAAAAAGAATAAGTGGTATGTCTAATCCCCAATCAATAATAGGTATATGTAGTACTATTAAACCTAAAAATATTGGTAATAAAGTACTTGTCTTGGATGAAATCCAAGATCCAGGTAATTTAGGTACAATAATTAGAAGTGCTGTAGCATTTAACGTCGATACAATTATTATGTCAAACAATACAGTCGATTTATATAATGAAAAAACAATTAGAGCCTCAGAAGGTATGATATTTAATATTAATATATTAAAAGAAGAACTAATATCATTTATAAATAATCTTAAGAAAAAAGATTATAAAATATTTGGTACTAATGTTAATGGTGGAAAACTAGTAAATAACTTAGAGTTACCTAAAAAATATGCTATAATAGTAGGTAATGAGGGTAGTGGGGTAAAAAAAGAGATATTAGATATGTGTGATGAACACTTTTATGTTCCAATGAATCCTAAATGTGAAAGCTTAAATGTTGGAGTTGCAACAAGTATAATCCTTTATGAAATAGATAAATACAATTAGAAAGAAGAAATAAAATGATATATATAGGTAAAATAGTAAACACTCATGGCATTAAAGGAGAATTAAGAATACTAAGCAATTTCTCTTCTAAAAATAAAGTGTTTATTCCTCAAATGCCTATTTATATAGATAATCAAAAAGAAATAATAAATAGTTATAGACATCATAAAATGTTTGATATGATCACATTAAAAAACTATAATAATATAAATGAAGTATTGAAATATAAAGGAAAAAAAGTATATATTAAAGAAGAAGATTTAAATTTAAAAAGCGGAGAATATATACTAGAAGAATTAATAGATTATATAATTATTGAAAATAAAGAAAATCTAGGACTAGTAAAAGATATTATTTATAATAATGGTAATAATCTATTGCTTGTAAAAGGAAAGAAAGACTTCTATATTCCTTTTAATGAACATTTTATAAAAAATGTTGATAAAGAGAAAAAAGAAGTAACAGTTGAAAATGCCAAGGGATTGATATTATGAAAATAGATATTTTAACAATTTTTCCCCATATGTTTGATAATATATTCAAAGAATCAATTATAAAAAGAGCAATCGAGAATAAGAGAGTAGAAATTAGAATAGTCGATTTTCGTGAATATAGTAAAGATCCTCACAAAAAGGTAGATGATACACCATATGGTGGAGGAGCTGGAATGGTATTAACACCAGATCCTATATTTAGTTGTGTTGAGAACTTGAAAAATGAAGATACAAAAGTGATACTATTAACACCAGATGGAGAACAATATAAACAAAAGAAAGCTTATGAATTAAGCAAAGAAAAACATTTAATAATAATATGTGGTCATTATGAAGGTTTTGATGAAAGGATTAGAACTTTAGCAGATTTAGAAATAAGTATTGGTGATTATGTTTTAACAGGTGGAGAAATACCAGCTATGGTTTTAGTAGATTCAGTTGTAAGATTAATACCTGGTGTAATAAACGAAAAAAGTCACCTAGAAGATTCTTTCAACGAAAACTACTTATTAGATTATCCAACGTATACAAAACCAAGAGTTTATAGAGGTATGGAAGTGCCAGAAGTATTAGTATCTGGAAATCATGAAAAAATAAATGCCTGGCGCCAAGAACAAAGTCTAAAAAAGACTAAAGAACGTCGCCCGGATTTATTAAAATAAGGAGGTGAAAACAATGTCAAATTATAAAGTAGCTAAGAATAGCGAAAGAGCTAACATATTAAATTTAAAAGATATAGCGGGTTATGATTTTTCACCAAAGAATAGTAAAAGTAACGCTATTAAAGTTAAAAAAGTTACAGTTGTTGATAGTAAGATGATAGACAAAATCTTATCGATGAAATTTGAAAAATATTTTCGTCGTTTAGCTACTTTAGCGCTAAGAGTTATAGAAGATGATGATTCTACAGATGATGCGGCAGACATTGTTTTAGACGAAGCTCAACTAGTAAAGGAAATATTAGAAAATAGATATAAAAAATTTCTTAACTATGAAAAAGAACAATTATTCCTAAAGAAAATAAGAATTATTGAAAATCAATTACAAATGAAAAAAGCCGAAATCAAAAAGAAAGCAATATATTTAGAAATGCTAGAAAGACAAAATACTAGACATATGTAATTGTTAATAATAAGATTACTAAAAGTTGATTATATCAACTTTTTTCTTTTGTTTTAACATAACAAGATACAAAAAGTATACATAAGTTAGCGATAGGTTAGTGTAAAAACGTGTGTAAATGAAAAGCGATAATTTACACAAGCGAAAGTAAAGGGGTGTATAATGTAATCATAGAGGAGGATTGATAATAAAATGAAACCTCAAAAAGAGCCAATTCACATAAATGCTAAGAAAGCAGATATAGCGCCGGTTGTACTAATGCCAGGAGATCCTTTAAGAGCAAAGTACATAGCAGAAAATTTCTTGTTTGATGCTAAATTAGTTACATCAGTAAGGAATATGCTAGGATATACAGGATACTATAAAGGCAATAGAATAACTGTAATGGGCTCAGGTATGGGACTACCATCCATGGGAATATATTGTTTTGAACTATTCTACTATTATAATGTTCAAAAAATAATTCGTATTGGAACTTGTGGTGTCGTAAATCCTAAAGTTGAAATTCCAGAAATTATAGTTGCAGATAAAGTCTGGAGCGAATCAAGATTTGCTTATTCTTACAACGGATTTAAAGGAGATACAGTTACTCCTAGTATGAATCTTACAAATAAGATAATCGAAAGAGCTAAAAAGAGTAAGCAAAAAATTCACGTAGGAGCTTTAATGACAACAGAAGTATTTGGACCATATGTTGATGATGAAGCATTAGTTAATCGTGCTCCAAAATACTTAGATGTTTTAGGAGAAGAAATGGAAGCATACGCTTTAATACACGTAGCTAACAGTTTCAAAAGAGAAGCAGCAGCAATTGTAACAGCTGTTGATTCAAAATTTAGTGATAAGATTCTTTCTATAGAAGAAAGACAAACGTCGCTAGATAATATGATTAAACTTGGTTTAGACGCCTTGATTTAATCGCGGGGAAAAGTGATACTGGTACCTAAGTGCCTTAATAAAAAGAACTTTAATAGTTCTTTTTATTATGCTATAAAAACCACAAATATAAAATGAAAAATCTAAATATTAGCTAATGTAATTATTGATATAAAAAGTATAAAAATAACAATAAATATGCTACAATCAAAATAGGTGATTAAAATGTCAATGTACGATTTAGATGAAACAGAGTCAAAATATAAGCAATATGCAGAATGGCTTTCTAAAGCTGAAGAAGAAGAATCTCAAAAAGAAAAAGATTTTTTTGAATCGCTTCATACCCCTCTTGAAGAGAGACTAGATTCATTAACAGAATACTTGGATAGCAAAAACTCTGTTTACAACAATTATTTAAATCTTTTACAAAGGGTAATTAATCATAGTAACATTCGCCAAAAAATAGTTTACACGAAGAAAAAAACTGATTGTGAAAATGAACATAAAGAATTTGTTCAGTTGCTTCTTAAACCTATGTCAGATATATCTTCTGGTGTTAAAAGTAGTAGTTATTTTTCAGAAAATGAAAAAAAACTAGCTATAGCTAATGAAATTATATATAGACTTAATACTATCGATTCTATGAAAGAAAATAATCCTTTTTCAAAAGAAGAATATAGTTCAATAAGCAAAAAAATTCAAAAAATATACTTAGAGATTTGTCGCATTCCATCAGAAAAAGAAAAAATAAGTAGAAAAATAAGAAAATATCAAGAAAATTTCTCAGGAAAAAATAACAAGAAGATACAATCCTTATTATCACTTAATAATTATGGATATTTAGAAGTAACAAAAATACTTGAAGATTCTTTGGATTTTGTAGAAAAAACATCTGAAGAAGAAAACGAAATAATTAGAGAAATTAGAGAAGAATATTCATACAGAAATATAAAAATAGAAGAAGATCATTATATGTCGTACTATAAATATCTTAGCCAATCTACAAAAGAACAATATAAAATTAAAGCAATAGATATGGACGATTATAGAGAAATGTTATATAAAAAAGCTATTTTGAAAAAAATACTAGACGGTTTAAACAAGGCAAAAACAAATTTAGGTAGTATTACTTTTGTAGAAAAATCTGAAAAAAATCAAGCAAGTATTGTTATAGCATTGATTAATAGTGCTATAACAGATATAACAAAAATACAAAAAGAAAGCGATATAAAAATAGCAGAAATAGAGAGATATAAAGAAGCAATTAAACAAGCTTATGAAACACAATATATTTTAGTAGAAGAATTAGCAGAATTACTTTTCAAAAGAAGAATATATGAAGATTATGACGAAAAAAGATTAGAAGAATTATACACTATTGTAAACGGGCCTGGCAAAGAAAAAAGTGAAAACTTAAAAAGAGCTGAAAAATTATGCGAAGAAAAATATATAGAATATAATAACAAAAAAACCCTTGAAGAGATGAAAGATTCACCTAGTATTTCATTAGATGAAGACGCGGATTTATATAGAAAAAGTAATGATGATTTAATAATAGAATTAACTCAACTTGCTGGTGAAGAAAAAGTTAGAGAAATAAAAGAATGGGTTAATTATAAAGCTGAACAACAATATTCTTTTATGCTAGATGAAAGTAGAGCGCCTTTTGATTTTTATGATTTAAATTTAGGAAATCAAAATGAATTTGCTAAAAAATTATTAAGAAAAACATTAATAGATAATATCAAAAGATATCGTTCTGAAAGAAAACAAAAGGAGATAGAAGAAAGAAAAGCCTATGAACAAGGCGAAATTCCAACAACATCTACAGACGAAAAGGCATCTGAAGATACACAGGATATAGATGAAGAAAAATTTTTAATGATAGCTGAAATACTAAAAAAAGTTAAAGAAGGTTCGCCAGTTTCTAAATATAGAATAAAAATATACGAGGATGAATTATATCTAGCTTATAATTTACCATATGTTGATACAAGTGACTTAACCGAAAAAGAGATATCTATCCTTCAATCTATTTTGACTGAAGAAGAAATAACAGAAACAGAACAGGAACTAAAAGAGAATATGGTTTTGTTTATTAGAGAGTGTTTAAATAAACGTATAATAAATCCTAAAAATAGTCCTAGGCCACAAAAGATGATTCAACAAGTATTTAGAGATTTATATCCAGCAGCTATAGTCAAAAGAGCTATTCAAAAATATAAAGAAATTACTCTTAAACTTGGCGGTAATCCTGACGGATTTCATATGTAACAAGGTGAAAAGAACTTTAATAGTTCTTTTTATTATGCTATTATTACTAATAGGTGATACAAATGTATGCAGAAGTATTAATAGAATATAATTCTAAATCAGTAGATAAAACATTTACCTACCTAATTCCTGATAATTTAAAAGCTAAAATAAAAAAAGGAATGAAAGTAAAAGTCCCATTTGCTAATAGAATTATTAATGGTTTTATTACTAACATTATAGATTCATATACTTCTGAATATGAACTTAAAGAAATAGATTCAATAGTAGACGAATACTTAGTTTTAAATGAAGAAATGTTATTACTAGGATCATATCTTCAAGAAAAAACTCTATGTACCAAAATAGCTGCCTATCAAACAATGCTTCCTTCGTCTTTAAAAGTAAAAGAAAAAAAACAAAAAGACTATTCGAAATACCTAGAGTATGTAGAACTAAGCGCAGATGATAATATAATCCAAGAGTATAAACTAAAACATAAAACAGCTAAAAAACAAATAGAAGTCTTAAATATACTAAAAATAGAAAGACAATTAAAAAACGCTCTATCACCTAGTGTGATAAATGTATTAAAAGAAGCAGGTTTAATAAAAATAGTTAAAGAGCAAATATATCGAATTAATAAACAAACTAAAGAAGAAAAAAATATAAAACTAAGCGATGAACAAAATATAGCTTTAAACTCAGTAGATTTAAATGAGAATAATACCTATTTACTTCATGGTGTAACTGGTTCTGGTAAAACTGAAGTATATATGCAATTAATAGATAGAGTAATAAAAATGGGTAAAAATGCTATTATGTTAGTTCCAGAAATATCTTTAACAACACAAATAATCAATAAGTTTTATGATCGTTTTGGTAGTGATGTTGCTATTTTTCATAGTGCTCTATCAGATGGTGAAAAATATGATGAATACTTAAAAATATATCGTGGTGAAGTTCATATTGTTATCGGAACAAGAAGTGCTATTTTTACACCGTTAGAAAAACTAGGAATAATAATTATTGATGAAGAACATAGTGATACTTATAAACAAGATTCCAGCCCTCGTTATCATGCGTTAGATATGGCATTGTTTCGCGCAAAATATCATAACATACCACTAGTATTAGGTAGTGCAACTCCTTCATTAGAAACTATGGCTAGAGCTTTAAAAGGAGTTTATAAATACATAGAGATGAAAAACAGAATAGGTAATGCTACTTTACCTAAAATATCTATTGTGGATATGTCATTAGAACTTAGAAAAAGAAATATGATATTTAGTTCTCTTTTAAAAGAGAAAATTAAAGATCGCCTAGAAAAGAAAGAACAAATAATATTATTACTAAATAGAAGAGGATATTCAACTGTGGTAACCTGCAAAAATTGTGGCTATACATACGAATGCCCTTATTGTGATATAACTCTTACTTATCATAAAACATCTAATAATCTTCGTTGCCACTATTGTGGTTATACAATAATAAAAAGTGATACTTGCCCTGAATGTCACGAAAAATCATTAGATGATAGAGGATTAGGGACAGAAAAACTAGAGCAAGAAATAACTAAACTATTTCCTGAAGCAAGAATAATTCGAATGGATGCTGATACTACTCGAAATAAAGGATCACATGAAGAAATAATTAATAAATTTAAAAATCACGAATATGATATTTTATTAGGTACCCAAATGATAAGTAAAGGTTTAGATTTTCCTTTAGTAACATTAGTAGGAATAATTAATGCTGATACAACACTTAACATGCCAGACTTTAGAAGCGCTGAAAGAACATATTCCTTACTTAGCCAAGTATCTGGTAGAGCAGGACGAAGCGAACTAGAAGGCGAAGTAATACTTCAAACATTCGATCCAGATAACTTTACGCTTAATTGCGTTAAAGAAAACAATTATAATAAGTTTTATAAAAATGAAATGAATAATCGCCATAAACTAAATTATCCCCCTTACTACTTTATTACAAGTATTAAAATAGCATCTAAAGAATATGACTTAGCCTCCAAAGAGATACTTAAAGTAAAAAGATATTTAGAATCTAACCTAGCCAAAAGTGCAATTATACTAGGACCATCTACGGCAGCAGTTTTTAAAATGAATAACATTTATAGATTTCAAATCATTATTAAATATAAAAAAGAACCTAATTTAATGAATATACTAAAAGAATTAGACAATATGTATATAACCAATAATAAAGTTAATATCGAAATAGATAATAATCCTTTACAAGTTTAGAATAATTATGTAGAGTATTAATTAGCGAGAGTTTATGAGTATAAGAAATCTAGATGAAAAAGAGTCAAGACATGGTGAAGTCTACATTAGATTATTACAAAAACAATTCGCGAAAGATTAAGAATTGAGAGCGTAGCTAAAATTATTGAGAATAACTCATACACTGAAACGTTATTAGGAGACGATGAAAATAATTCAAGTTTTTCGCACGGAAGAATAAAAATTTAGTATTATTTAAATATTTCAGCAAATAACAGGACTTGTTTAATGACAAGTTCTTTTAAAATTCTAAATATTATTATTAAAAAAATTTTTAAACAATAGTTATTAAAATTAATAATAAAAAATAATATTTATATACGACACTATATGATATAATTATAATAGGTGATATAAGATGGGTGACAAAATAAGAGAACCCTTTGGAGCAAATGATATTAAAGGAATAAGAGAAAAATACGGTGATATATTTGCAAATAGTATGCGAAGAAAAAATGAAGAAGAAAA
Source organism: uncultured Bacillota bacterium (assembly GCA_946611635.1). Lineage (GTDB taxonomy): Bacteria > Bacillota_I > Bacilli_A > RF39 > UBA660 > Coprovivens. The sequence goes on from CAMODW010000011.1 coordinate 18,836, forward strand.
ATCTGCAGAATTAAGATTCATAAAAAAAATGATTGAAAGATTTTCTTCTTCAGCGGATAAAAAAACCAAGAAAAAGCTACTAGAAGCATATTTAGATTATCTTAAAGCTGTAAATTATAAGTTGTCAGAATATTATAAGATAATAACAATAAATAAGCCTTTATTTTCGCTAAATGATAAGACAAAAAAAACTAATAAAAAGATTCAACAACTAAATGATATACTAATTAAGCCATTAGATGAGATACTAAGAGCATTAGAACAGGGTTCATCTGACGAAGAGAAAAATATACAACTTATAGATTGGATAACCTTTAGATTATTTGATGAAGTTTTTCCATCTCAAAACAATAGCTATATTAATGAGTTCTTTTCTAATGATGAAAAAGCACTACTAGAAAAAAATCTAAGAAAAATAAGAAAGTTAGCATCATCTTTAAAGTGTCCGAGTGATATTAGTTTTGCCACTTTTAATGATTTGATAAAACGACTTCAAAAAAAGAGTAGAGATATAGAAACTATTATCGATGCATATATTTACAAGCGAATGATGGATCTTTTATTAGCAATAAAATATGAAGATTTTTATGACGAAGAAATCAGTAAAAAAATTATGAAAGATTCGGAAGAAAAGTATTCACTTTTAAAAATAGGAGAACAAGATAGAGAAAAATCATTTGTTGAGCGTTATAATGGTTTAAAAGAATATACCAAAAAACAATTTGGTATAGACAATATTAATATTGAAAAATATAAAAAATTGCTAATCAAAAAAGAAATATTAAAAAGAATAGATAAAGGATTAAAAGAAATACTAAGTATTATAAATAACAATACTTTTTGGAATAATGAAAATAGAGAAATAATTCAAACTCTTAAAAGTTTGATTGCCAATTTTTTACCAACTATTACCAGAATGATAAACGAAAATAATAAAAAAATAGCAGAATTTGAACAATATAAAGAAGCAGTATCTAAAGCGTATTTGGTAGAAACACAATTAATAGATGAGTTAGCTGAAATATTATTTAATATAAAAATCGGTAAAAAATACGATAAAAACAGATATGAGGAATTAGTTTTAATAGTAAAAGATGAAAATTTCAAAAAAGCTCAAGAAAGAGCCGAAGAATTATATCAAGACCATCGAAACAAGAAAGCAATTGAGGAGATGGAACAAAGGCTTGATTATACGTCATATAATGAGTATTCTTATTTATATCTTCAACCGACTAATCATTTGGAAGAAGAGCTAAGATACTTAGCAGGTGAAGATGCTGTTAGGTTTGCTAAAGAGAGAGCTGAAATGGCTGCAAATAATAATTTCCCAGTTATTCCAGATCACCATAGAGAACCTTTTGATAGCTCACCAGACGAAAATGCCGGTAAAAGAAGTAAAGCTAGAGAAGAATATTATAGAAAAAATTTAATAGAAAAAATAATAGAAATAAAAGAAAAACAAAAAGAACAAGAAGCCCAAGAAATGCTAAAGAATAATGATAGTAATAACCAACCTAGTATAGTTGAAAAAGAACTATTAGAACTTGTTGGAGAAATACTTAGTAAAGTAACTGATGAAAGTCCATATGCCGATTATATATATAGAACAGAAGAATATCCTAAGTATCTACCTAATATAAATATCAAAGCCATAACTAGGAACTATAAATATCTAGAATGCATATTTACCTTCCTAGGACCGAACGAAATAAAAATGGTAGAAGCAGATCTAAAAAGAAGAATTGCTGACTACTTAGATTTATATTATAATTCAATTCCGGGAGCTTATACACATACTGCTCCTCGAGAATTAATAGAACAACAGATGCAAAAAGAATTATTCCTTGTAGCTTGTGTAGAAAAAGTAAGAGAAAAATATATAGAATTAACAAAAGGATATTCTAATAACTAATAAAAACTCGTTTAAATAACGAGTTTTTTATTTTACATATCTATAAGATTTATTGGCTTCGGGAACTATTCCTTTCTTATTAAATAATTCTTCAACTGTTACAAATTGATAGTTCTCATTTTTTAAATAATCAATAGCTTTTAATACACCTTCTACTGAAGTGGGGTATAAATCATGCAGCAAAATAATATCGCCATCGTTAACATTATTAATAATATATTCATATACTAATTCACTATCTCTATTTTTCCAATCCTCAGTATCTACACTCCATAATATAAATACCATATTACTATTATCTAAAATACTATTATTATAATTTCCATAAGGAGGTCTTAAATATTTAGTACTTATACCAGTTATATTATTTAACGCATCATTTGTTCTATTAATATCATTTAAAGCATCTTCTAGTGATAACTTTAATAAATTTTTATGACTATATGTATGTGAACCAACAAGATGTCCTTCACTAGTCATTCTTTTTATAAGCTCTGGTTGATTTATCGCTCTACTCCCAAGAACAAAAAAAGTAACTTTAGCATTTCTTTCTTTTAAACCATCTAGTAAAGTTGTAGTAGTTTCCTTGGCTGGACCATCATCAAAAGTAAAAGCTAAGTATTTAGGAAGATTAAGCTCATCTGTCTTATCTATGTCTTCTTGCTCATTCTCTTCTTTGTCTTCAGTTATTACTATCTCTTGTTTTTCTTCAGTTTTCTTCGTATCTTTTATCTTAAAATAATTATTGCTTAAATATTCTTTTATATAAATATATTCTATAGGTATATCAAACTCTTTATTGTTATTAATTAATATAACGTGTAAAGTGCTATTACTAAATGTTAATAACTGATAATTATTATCATCTATTTCTAATAATTCTTCATTATAATCTGTTATCTTTTTTTCTTCTAAATAATCAATACATTTAGAATTAAGTATCGCATACAAACCTATATCTCTTTTAATTAATGATTTTTGTTCAAGTATCTTTCTTTCTTTTGAATCATAATAAATTATATAATCTTTTCTTTTTAGAATCTTTTTAATACTTTCCTCACTAATTATATGAAATGTATATATATCTTTATATCTTGTATATTCATAATCTATAATTAAACTTCCTTTATTCCTATTTTCTTTTAAAAAACTATCTTTAGCTTTATTAATTATTTCTTTTATTTTACTATTTAGCTTATTACTATTACTATTAATAGTTTTAATTTTTATAGTATAATCTTTTTGCTCGATAATATAATCTTTAGTATCAAAGTGAAAACCTTTATCAATATTTGTCGCTAAAACAACAATACATAGAACAAGAATAATAATAGAAATTATAATAATTTTTTCTCTCTTCATAAGCAATCCCTTTAGATTAATATATCACTAATTGTAAAAAAGTGATATATTAATAAATGTTTAAAGGAGTAATTATATGAAAAATATTGCTAGTATAGGGAAAAAAATTGGTCTTAGTAAAGAATTAGAATTATATGGAAAAGACATGGCTAAAATAGATTTTACTAAATTAAATAATAATCAAGAAGGTAAATTAATATTAGTTACAGCAACTTCTCCAACACCATATGGAGAAGGTAAAACAACAATTAGCATTGGCTTATTAGATTCTCTTAATAAATTAGGAGTAAAAGCTATAGCTTCCTTAAGAGAACCTTCCTTAGGCCCAGTATTTGGAATGAAAGGTGGAGCTACAGGTGGAGGTAAGTCTACTATTGAACCTAGTACAGAAATAAATCTTCATTTTACTGGTGATTTCCATGCTATAACTGCTGCTAATAATTTATTATGTGCTGCAATTGATAACCACATTCATCAAGGTAACAGTTTACAAATAGATCCAAATAGAATAATGTTTAATAGATGTTTAGATGTAAACGATCGGGCTTTAAAAGATATAACTATCCATGGAAAAGACTATGAAAGAAAAGAATCTTTTTCTATCACTGCTGCTTCAGAAATAATGGCAATTATTTGTCTAGCCAAAGATTATGATGATTTAAGAAATAGATTAGATAGTATTTTAATAGCTTATGATTTAAAAGGTAAACCATTATTTGCTAAAACACTATCTATTACTGGAGCAATACTAGCTTTACTAAAAAATGCTTTAAAACCAAATCTAGTTCAGACTGCTTATGGTAATCCTGTCATAGTTCATGGTGGACCATTTGCTAATATAGCTCATGGATGTTCATCTTATTTAGCTACTTCTACTGCTCTAAAACTAGGTGATTATTGTATTACTGAGGCTGGATTTGGCTCTGATTTGGGAGCCTTAAAATTCTTTGACATTAAATGCCGAAAGAATAACTTACGCCCTGCAGTAACAGTTTTAGTAACTACTATTAGGGCTTTAAAATATAATGGCAATGAAGACCTTAAAGAAGGCTTGTCTAATCTTCAAGCTCATATAGATATTTTAAATAATTTTACTAAAAAAATAATTGTTTGTCTTAACAAATTTAATGAAGATCTAGAAGAAGAAATAAATATAGTAAAAGATTTTGTTGAAAAACAAGATATACCATTTACTATAAGTACATCTTATATAGAAGGAGAAAAAGGCTCTATAGAACTAGCCAAAAAAGTTTTAGAATATGATGAGGTATCCTATAGAGAAATATATAATATTGAAGATAAATTAGAAGATAAAATTAATAGAATAATAAAAGATATATACAAAGCAAGTAAAATAGAATATAGTCAAAAAGCTTTAGATATAATAAAGTTACTAAAAGACAATAATTTAGATAAATTACCAATATGTATTGCTAAGACACAATATTCAATATCAGATAATAAAGATTGTCTAGGATATCCTAAAAACTATGATGTTACTGTAAAAAATATAAAATTATATAATGGCGCTGGTTTTATTACCATATACTTAGGTAATATAATTACAATGCCAGGATTAAATAAAGAACCTAATTATAAAAAAATTGATTTAATAAATAATGAGATAATAGGAGTAAAATAAAAGATAAAAAAACAGGAGGTTGCGATGAGTCAAATAATAAGAGATTACAAATCTATATTTGTTGATAAAGAAGAATATCCATCCTTTATTGATGAATATTTAGCTACTCGTACTTTAAAAAGATTACAAGGAGATACACAATTTTGTGGTTGTGATTATACTAAAATATATAATACCAGAGCTATGTATACTCGTTATAATCATAGTGATATAGTAGCTCATATGACTTGGCATTTCGGTCATGATAAAATCGAAACTATTAAAGCGGTTTTACACGATCATAAAACCCCTTGCTTTGCTCATACTATAGATTATTACTTTGGTGATTATCTAAATCAAGAAAAGTCCGAACAATACTTACGTAATGTAATAGTTAAAGATAAAAAACTAAAAAGCTTATTAAAAAGAGATGGTATTGAAATAGAAGAAGTGAGTAATCTAAGTGATTGCCCAATACTTGAAAACAAAACTCCAAGATTATGTACAGACCGTCTTGATGGCGTTTTACATACGGGATATATATGGCTTCAAACACATACTTTAGATACTATTAAAGATATTTATGATAGTATGAAACTTCTAAAAAACGAAGACGGAACAAAAGAAATAGGTTTTATTGAAGAAAAACAATGTGTTAATTTTGCTGAGATTGTTTCAGTGTATGCTAAAGAACTTCAAAGTGCAAGAAATAAATATGTGATGATGTATTTATCAGAATTAATAAAATTAGCTATAAATAATAGAATAATAACTTTAGATGATCTCTATACCAAATCAGAATCCGAATTAATTAGAATTTTCTCTTCTAACTTTAATTCATGGTCTTTATTTAGAAATGCAACAAAAGTTTTAACTAGTGCTAATCCTGTCGATGGTAGATTTTGTGTCCATATAGAAACTAAAAGAAGAAATACAATACCACTACTTCAAAAAGATGGTGCTATCGATAGAATTACAAACTTATCAAGTGCAGCTCGAGATATATACCAGGAAATAGATGATTACAAAGAAAAAGGATATGGATTTGTTAAAAGCATTAAAACTATTAATTAATAAAAGTTGATTACTTGACAATTATTATTTCTTTTGTGATTGACAATAACTATTATAAATAGTATACTTAAGATACTTAATAGTATTAGTGATTTGGATACTTTTAAATTTAAATCTCGAATTTAAATTTAATCTCTATCCATTACATCCTATATTATTTAGTGATTCGTTTACTAATATAATATAGATGTTATCACAAAGATTAGTATTATTATATTAATCTTAAATCTGTATCTTATCTAACTATTAAGTATATATGTGTATAGTAGCAATAGGTGAGAAGCTATATTACAACTGTCACTGTTTTATAGTTAAAAAGCTACGGGAAAGGACATATTATAGACAGATAATATGTCTTTTTTTTGTACATTTTTTATAAATGTGAATTGACTTTATATTCAATAAATAGTATACTTAAGATACTTAATAGTATAGGGTATTTTATTTATGTGACGATACTTTTTTAAAACGGTGTATACTGTTTTGGATGACCTTTGTTACTGCGATAAAAGGCCCTTTTAAAAGGAACGGAGTGTCCGTTATTTGAGTGGTGCTGTTCTTTGTTAAAAGGCGTTTTAACACTGTAAACGGTCCTCATAGGATAGGCTCAGTACTTTCTAGCTAATGACTAAATTAGTGATTTTAGTTTCTTATCAAGCTATTAAGTATACCGGTATGTGGCATTTTTGATAAGAGCCTCTGATTATATCTGTCAGTATAAGAAGGGCATGACAACCGCCACAAAAAAAACGTGTTGATTATCAATATGTTTTTTTTTGACTTAAATAATAGTTGGTAATATACTAAATTAAGGAGGATAAAATGAAAAAATATAAATACATAATTAATAATTTAGACTGTGCAAATTGTGCACGTGAAATAGAAGAAGGACTAAATAAAGATAAGAGATTATGCAATGTACATGTAAACTTTAGTACATCTAAAATATCTTATGAAACAACTCATAACATTTCTTTAAAAGAATTAAATGAATTAGTAAAAAAAATAGAACCAGAAAGTTTTATTACTCAGGAAGATATAAATACCGAAACAGACTTTAATATTATTATATTTATAATAGCTATAGTAATATTTATTATTAGTATTTTTGTAAAAAATAAAATAATAAACAATATGTTGTTAATAATTACATATATACTATTACTATATAAAATAATAATTAAAGCTAACAAAATACTTATAAATAATCATAGTATAGATGAAAACTTCTTAATATCAATATCTTGTATAGGAGCATTTTTAATCGGTTCAAAAGCTGAAGGTATTATGGTTATTACTCTATATACTATTGGCAAATTATTAGAACATTATGCGATAAATAAATCACGTTCTTCTATAAAAAATATAATAGATTTAAAAGTTAAAAACGTTCAAATTAAAGAGGGAACTAGTTATAAAGATGTACCAGTAGAAGAAGTAAATATAGGTGATGTTGTATTATTAAAAAAAGGTGATCGAGTTCCAATTGATGGAATTATAAAAAAAGATTCTACATTTGATACCTCAAGTATTACAGGGGAAAGCGAATATGTAAAAATAAAAAAAGGAAAAAGTGTTTTCTCGGGATATATTAATATCGGAGATACTATAGAACTTGAAGTAACTAGTTTATATCAAGATTCAATGATTGCCAGAATATTGGATATAATGGAAGATGCTACTGAAAAAAAAGCTAAAACTGAAAATCTTGTTAGTAAGTGGAGTAAAATATATACCCCAGTTGTAATATCATTATCTCTTATATTATTCTTATTTCTTTCCTTTATAGGAAATTTAAGTTTTAAAGATTCTTTATATCGTTCTTTGACTTTCCTAGTTATATCATGCCCATGTGCGATTGTTATTTCTATACCATTGTCTTATTTTTCTGGACTTGGTATAGCTTCCAAAAATGGAATACTTATTAAAGGCAGCAACTATCTTGATCAAATATGTTCATTAAAAAAAATCATTTTCGATAAAACAGGAACACTAACTACTGGTACATTTAATGTTGAAAGTATTGAAATAATCGATACTAATTATGATAAAGATAAAATAATAGAATTACTAAGGATGGGCGAATCAAAATCGCCACATCCTATAGCAAAATCAATTATGAACTTAAGTAATAAAAAAATAGATGAAACTAAAATAAAAGATTATCACGAAGAAATAGGTCATGGAATAAGTTATAGAATTAATAATAAAAAAGTATTTATAGGATCTAAAAAAATGTGTAATTGTGATTATGATACAGATCTTCATCTTAATGTAAATGGTAAACATATTGCTTCAATAACTATAAATGATGGATTAAAAGATGGTGTTAAAGAAACTATTAATTATTTAAATAATCAAAAAATAAAAACATACATGTTTACTGGTGATAAAAATAATGTTGCTAAAGCTATAGCTGAATCTTTAAATATAAGCGATTATCAAAGTGAAATGTTACCAGAAGATAAATATAATTATTATGAAAAAGTATCAAGTAATATGTTGACTGCTTTTGTAGGTGATGGAATAAATGATGCTCCAACACTTAAAAGAGCCGATATAGGTATTTCTATGGGAAATGTTGGCTCAGAATCAGCAATAGAAGCATCAGATATAGTTATAATGAATGATGATATTAAAAAGATATCCCTATTATTTGAGATATCAAAATATACTAAAAAAATAATAATTGAAAGCTTAATCTTTTCTTTATCAATAAAAGTATTAACTCTTATATTAGGAAGTATAGGAATGGTTTCAATGTGGTTAGCTGTCTTAGCTGATACAGGAGTAACTTTAGTAACAGTGATAAATAGCTTAAGAATTATCAAGAAATATAACAATATTCAAAATAAAAATTCTTGTGTAACCTAGGAGCTAGATATATAATATTTCCTTGGAAGCGAGAAGAAGAAAAATGGTTATAGGACAAAATAACGCTAAAAAAAAGCATAATGATATAGAAATATTTAAAACAGAAAACACAATAATACTAACAGAAGCTCAATTGGAATATATAAAAAAAGAAAAAAAGATACTAGGATCAGGAATAGATGGAACAGTATACGGTATGGATTCTAAAACAGCATTTAAATTTTATCATAGTACTTTAGATGCAACAGAAGTATTTGAGGGAAAAGGTATATATGATAGTGACGGAGTTAATATAAGAGATATAAAAGAAACGCTGAGATATGTTTGTAGGAATAATAATAAACCAATAAATTATATAGATTTAGACGGAGTTATGCTAGGTCGTGAGGAAGCAATACTAAGAGCAATTGAAAAACAAAAAGATGTAAAACTAACATATCTTCCTCAAAAAATTATAAAAAAAGATAATAATAGAGTTATAGGTTGTGAATATAGAAGATATCAAACACCTCTAAGTGTCTATGCAGTATCTTATATGCCATTTTTAAAAAAACGTAAAGAGATTATGTATAAATTATTTGTTAAGTTTAAAGAATTGGTAGATAATAATATATATCCTGTTACTCTAGTTCAAAAAGATCCTTTATTTCCTTTTGGACGCCATGGAGCTAATGTATTATTATCTTTTAATTTAGAACCGATATTTATTGATCTAGACGGAATAAGTACTATATATACTGAATCTTTCCATCAACGTTTATATGATAAAGCTTTTAGAGATTTTTCGATATTAGCAATGGAAGTAATATCAGGCTTAGATTATGATTACGATGGAAATCAAGACATCGACCTAGATATTGTCGACTTAGTAGATCGTGGAATACCTTACGATATTGCAAGAGACTTTTATAATCAAGAAGGATTTTCTACTGAGGAACAAGTATTACGACTATTAAAGTAGAAAAAAATAAGATATAATAAACTATATGTAGAGGGTGGTTCAATGGATAAAACTGTTACTTTATTACCGGCAGATACTTATAATGTAATATGCCGTACAATAATAAGTGAAGAAGATAAAAAGAATATTATTTCTCTATATGAACCAATAATTGGACCAATAGCATTATCTTTATACTTAACATTAGAACATGATTTAAAACTATCTAATATTATATCAAGCGAATACAATCACCATCATTTAATGACTATAATGAGGAGCTCCTTAGAATCAATAAAACTTGCAAGAGAAACTCTAGAAGGAGTAGGGCTTATTAAAACTTATTATAAGGAAGGTAATACTAATTCCTTTGTTTATGAATTATATTCTCCACTAGGAGCTAAAGAGTTCTTTAATTCACCGATATTTAATATTACCTTATATAATAATATTGGTAAAACAGAATATGATTTATTAAAATATGAGTATCAAATTCCTAAAATTGATTTGAAAGATTATCAAGATATTACAAAAGCCTTAAACTTAACTTTTAAATCTTCTAGTACTTTAGAGCCATTTGAAATAGCCGAAAGAAATGAACTAGATTTAAAACTAGAAAATGTTATAGATTTTGATTTAATCCTATCCTCTCTACCAAAAGGATTAATAAATGAAAAAGCATTAACTAAAAAAACAAAAGAATTAATAGAACAATTAGCTTTTATCTATAATTTAGATAATTTAAAAATGATAGAGATATTACGTATGACTATAACTGAAAAAGGAACTTTTGATAGAGAAGAATTAAGAAAAATAGCTCGTAAGTATTATCAATATAACAATAATGGAAAATTACCAACATTAGTATATAGAACTCAACCTGATTATATAAAAAGTCCAATCGGAGATAAATCAACCAAAGCAAAAATTATTTATATGTTTGAAAATACAACACCTTATGACTTCCTAAAAATGAAAAACAAGGGAGTAGAACCATCTAATAGGGATTTAAGAATTATAGAAGGTTTAATGGTAGATTTAGAACTGTCTCCTTCGGTAGTAAATGTTCTAGTAGACTATGTTTTAAGAAAAAATAATAATAAATTAAATAAAGAATATATCGAGACTATTGGAATTCAATGGCGTCGAAGTAATATAAAGACAGCTACAGAAGCAATGGAAATAGCTAAAAAAGAAAATAATAAAATAACCAAAAAGATTGAAAAGAATACCAATATTAAGCCAAAAGGAGAAAACCCTGCTTGGTTTAATGTTGATGCTAAAAAAGAAGAAATGAGTGCAGAAGAAATAAAAGAATTAGAAGATTTATTAAAAGAATATAGGTGATAAAATGACAATTAATAGTGAAGTAAATAAAGAAGAGTTAAAGAATAATTACAACGAGGCTTTAAAAAATAATACTACCTTTAGAAAAATAGTTAAAACAATTAATGCAAAGCCAGAAGTAGCAATGAAATATACATCTTCCTTAGAAGAAACAGCTATTGAACTAACTAATTGTCAGGACTGTCCAGGATTAATTTATTGTAAAAATCGTTTAGAAGGACATATTTTTTATCCAAATGTTAAAAAAGAACAAATAATATTTTCCTATGTCCCTTGTCATTTTACTAAAGAACAAAAAAAAGCAATAGAAGAAAAAAATAATAGAGAAAAAGATTTATTAAACGCAACTTTTAAAGATGTAGATATTACCGACAAAAAAAGAGTTAAGGTAATCAAATGGTTAAAAGAATTTTGTGACAATTATAATAAAGCCGGTTATTTTAAAGGATTATACCTACATGGCAATTTTGGTTGTGGTAAAACATATCTTATTTCAGCTTTATTTAATGAATTATCAAAAAAAAGAATTAATACAGAGATTGTTTATTATCCCGAATTATTAAGAGAAATAAAAAGTGACTTTGACACCTATGGCGATAGAATTAATTATTTAGAAGATGTAGATTTGTTATTAATAGATGATATCGGTGCTGAAAAAGTAACAGAATGGAGTAGAGATGAAATATTAGGAACTATCCTTCAAAAAAGAATGAACAACTATAAAACAACATTTTTTACATCAAATCTAAATATGGAAGAATTAGAAAGACATTTAAGAATTAATTCTTACAGTGACGATGAAATAAAAGCCAGAAGAATAATTGAAAGAATCAAACAATTAACCGTTGATATGGAAATGATTAGTGAAAACAAAAGAAAGTAGTAACAAAAATAAAATAAATTTGTTATAATCTTTAAGAGGTAATAAAAATGAAAGATTTAAGAGTAATATTTATGGGAACACCTGATTTTGCTGTTCCAGTATTAAAAGCACTAGTTGAGAATACTAACGTTGTATTAGTTGTAACTCAACCTGATAAAAGAGTAGGTAGAAAACAAGAAATAAAAATTACGCCAATAAAAGAATTGGCTAATTCATATAATATACCTGTATTTCAACCTGAAAATATAAAAAAGGATTTTGAAAAAATTATTAGTTATAAAGCTGATATTATAATTACTTGTGCATATGGGCAAATAATTCCTGAAGTAATACTTAATAATCCTGAATTAGGATGCATAAATGTTCATGCTTCGTTACTTCCTAAATTAAGAGGAGGAGCTCCGATACATCACGCTATAATGGACGGGTATAAAGAAACAGGAATCACTATAATGTACATGGATAAGGATATGGATACCGGGGATATTATAAGCCAAAAATCTTGTGAAATAGAAATAAATGATAACGTGGAAACTCTTCATGATAAACTAAGTGCAATGGGAGCAAATCTATTAATAGAAACTTTAACAAATATATTAATAGGATCTTCTAAAAGAATAAAACAAAATGATTCCGAAGCTACCTATGCTTGGAACATAAAAAGAGAAGAAGAACACATCAATTTTAATAGAACAGCTCTAGAAGTATATAATCATATAAGAGGATTATATCCATTCCCTACAGCTTATTGTTTAATTAACGGAGAAGAAACAAAAATATTAGAAGCTTACATAGGTGAAAAAGATTCAGACTTTTCATCATCAACAATCTGCGATATAACCAAAGAATCTATTGGAATATCTACTAAAGATAAGATTATCTATATAACTAAGATTAAACCATTTGGTAAAAAAGCTATGTTAGTAAAAGATTATTTAAATGGTATAGATAAAAATAAACTTCTTCATACTATTGTTGAATGAAAAAAATAATTAAAGAATATAAATTTTTATTTATATACAGTATCATAATAATTGTTATCTTACTATTTATTCTTTTTGCAGTAGATGATAAATACTTTATAAAAAAGAATAATAATACAATAAATACAAAAGAAAAATCTAAAACAATAGATTATAAAAAACAATTAGAGCAATTATTAAATGAGAATTATTCATACCATTACGACCTTAATTATAATGGTGAAACATATAAATGCGAAGGAATAAAGAAGAAAGAAGAAGAAAAAGGTAAATGTATAGAACCGGAATCTATAGAATACAATAACGATAATTATCAAGAAGTTTTTAAAAATATAAATACAAAATATTTAGATGTAAATTACATATACAATATAATAAAAGAACTTGACCCCGAGATGACAAATCTTAATGTTAAACGATATTACACTTATGATGTAAATATATTGAATATGAAAGGAAACATAATAGTATATTCTGATTTGTCAAGAATCACTCAAATTACAATAGCTAACGGGTATTTAACTTATGTATTATATTTTGATAATATAAAATAAATTTACAAAACTTAAATTAACGTATTTACTATTATATTATTCTGCGATATTATCAAAAGGGATATAAATTATTGAGGATAGTGAGCAAGATGGTTAAGAGTATTAAAAACAATTTTATATTTGAAGGTATTAAATTAAAAAAAAGGCAACAAAAAATTGTCACTCTTTTAAGTAGTTGCAAAGAAGTTCGAGATACTGCCTATCCTTTAGAAAACTCTAACGTTACGGAGTTGGTAATTAAAGAATTGTATGCTAGCAAACAAAAGGGATATACCTATTTATCTGGTATATTACAATTAGAAGATGGCGAAAAAGAAGAAAACAGAAACTTTGTTGCTTATCTTACAGAAAAGAATAATGAGTATCATATCTTATTAGACATTACTCGTAATATAAATGGTGAAAACAAAATGATAAGGACTACAGATATTATCCAAGAAGAAGAGGAAAATATTATTTCTCATACTTCATACTGTAGTATTGGTTTTTTACAAGAAAAGGTATTCTCAGAAGAATTCCCTAAGGGTTATTTAGATAGTACACCAGTAAAAACAGAACAATTAAGTGCTTTATAAGCACCTTTTTAATTTGGAGGTAAAAATGAAAAACTATTTCTTACTCTTTATAACAATCATCGTGTTTGTTTTAACAATTATTTCCAAAGAAATAAATCTTTTTTTGTCTTTTATTCTCCTATTCTTTCCGATACTAATTAACTATTACTTCTCTAAAAAAGAGGGGATAGAAATAAGAATAAATTCCAAAATAATTCTTTTATTCTATTTATTTACTTGTGTCTTATATTATCTAATAAGTAAAGATCATCTATCTTGTATTATTTTATACTTATTACAAATTAGTTATCTTTTTTATAATCCACGATTAAAAATAGAAGAAGACATATTATATACAAAAGAAATATTTATAAAGAAAAATATTGTAATACCAGAAAATCTAAAAAAAGACTTTCTAAAAGCTGGAATAACTATAAAAAACAATACTCAATCCAATAAAAATATAAATACTATAAAAAGTATTAAAGAGTTAGAATCTTTATATCAGCAAATAAAAATAAATCGCAATCGATATGAAAACTTAATAAGAAGTAAAAAATATAAAATTGTATCTTCATTTATAATACCGTTTATAATCGTCTTTATTTATATATTCAATCTTCCTAATCCTATAACAACCCCAGTGGTATTATTCACTTATTTTTTATATACTATTACAAATGTTTTTCTATCAATATTTCTTCCTAGTGAAAAAGACATTATGAAGAGAAAGCCAAGAATAAAAGGAGAAAACTTATATTCTAAAGAAGAAAAACTATTTATAATAGTAAACATAATTTGTAATATCATAGCTATTACTATTCCTTATCTGTCTATAATTTATAATACAAACAATCCTATTATTGCTTCTTATACATTAATGATTACTATAATTATAGCTAATATTATTAATATCGCTTACCATATAGATGACAGTTTAACTATTATTAATCTGTTTACCAGTTTTAATAGTATTATTTACATTACAATAATTATTACCAGTATAGCTATCTTTATTAATATAAATAAGATTTATTATATATATAGTATATATCCAATAGGAAACTATTTAAAAATAATTATTATTTCTTTGTTTGCTATCGCTTGGGAAGATATAATAAAAATAGCCAGATACTTACATAGTAAGAAAGGAGAATAATTATGATAACTTTAACAAAGAATATAGAAGAAGCAAAATTTATTACTCACTCAGGAATATTTCATCCAGACGATGTCTTTTCAACTGCTTTCCTTGATAAAATGTTCCCAAATAATAAAGTTATAAGAGTTAATAAAGTAGAAAAAGTAAAAAAAGATCAAATAGTATATGATATAGGATTTGGTAAATTTGACCATCATGGTAAAGATGCTAGGTGGCGAAATGAAAAACTAAAATATTCGTCTTTTGGCTTATTATGGAAAACCTATGGCCATCAATATTTAGAAAAAATAACTCCACATTACCAAGATGTTTGGAAGAAAATAGATGAAAAACTAGTTTGTCAAATAGATGGAATAGATAATGGTAATTTCCCCAAAATTATTGCTGATTATGAATTGCTTGATTTAGATAAAGTTATAGATTTATATAATAAGAACTGGGATAGTAAAGATGATAATGATGAACAATTTTTAAAAGCCGTATTTGTAGCTTCTGAGTTGTTAGATAACCTTATCAAAAGAGAAATATCCTATAGTATAGCTTTTAAAAAAGTAATAGAAATAATAAATAATACAGAAGGTGATATCTTATACTTAGATGAATATATGCCTTATGAAGAAGCAATTTTTTATAATAACAATAACAATCGCTTTAAAGCGATAATCTATCCTGCTAATAGAGGCGGTTTTAATATAAAACCAATTACTATATCTAAAGATTCTTATGAATTAAAATATCACTTTCCTGAAGAGTGGTGTGGCTTAGAAGAAAAAGAATTAATAAACAAAAGTAAAATAAGAACACTTAGATTTATTCATTCTAATGGTTTTATAGCTTCAACAGGTACAAAAGAAGATGCTTATTTATTATGTAAAAATCTTAATTAAAAAATAAAAAAAGTGTAACTTAATTACACTTTTTTCTTTAACAAAAAAATAGTATAATTAAACATAATAAGGAGTTGTTTATTATGGATTACGAAGAAAAAGCTATTAAACTACTAAATGGCGATAAACAAGTGCTCAAAGAAATAATTAGTACAATAAAAGAAGAAGATTTTGATACAATAAAAAAACTATATTTTTATATAAAAAATCATCATTCTAAATCAGATGTTAATAAATTTATAAACGTTATAATAAATAATATTGATATTGTATACGATGATGAAATGAATCTAAATAGCAACATATCCTTCTTAAAAGAAGTACAACCTTTAATAATTAAGTTCTTATTAATTAATAACTATGAATTTAGTGATAAGCAATTAAAAAAAATGAAAAACGAGTTATTAATAGAAATGCCTATTAATGCATCTATAGAAGAAATCTGTCAAAGACTTCAAAGAAAAGAGTTTTCTCCTTCATTATTAAATGTAACAAAGTTAAAAAAAGTTATCAATTTTGCATCCGTTAATAATTTAGATAAAGTAATAGAAATACTAGTAGATGATTATGATTTTATAATTCAATATAATAATAGTAATATCAATACTTCTTTACTTCTAAAGCACTCACAAAAACTAAGCTTTCGTGAAAAAATATTACTATCAAAAAGATTTAACAAAGAATTAAAGAGTAAACCTGAAGAAATAACTAAGTATTTAACTAAAGAAGAAGTAAAATATTTAAAATCAGATATCTATGTTAAAAATATGTTCTTGTCTAAAGGATTAAGATATGATGTTTTAGAATCTAGTACTATTACTAATCTAATAGACAATATTAATATTTTTAAATCCTACCCATTTAGAACTATTAACGAGTTCTATGAATCTATTTCTAATAATAAAAAACTAAGTGATAATAAAGTATTAAAAGATATTTATCTTAACAAAATAGATGATATTTATGATAATATTCGCTTGTTTAAATCTTTAAACAAAGAAAGCATTAATGAAATTATTGCAGAGTATCCAAGAGAATTAATATATTTAAATCTATTTATTAACGTTAACGAAGAAGAAAAAAAGTGGCTATTAGAATTACCAATTATTAAAGAAACTCTATATAATACTAAAAAAACAAAAGTATATAATTATCTAAATCATAATGAATTATATAATATATTAAAAACTAAAGATAATATTTTTAAATATAAAGAGTA
>CAMODW010000012.1 GCA_946611635.1 uncultured Bacillota bacterium
TTTCATTATTAATATTTATATCATTAATCTTATTATCTAATATATCTATTATCTTATTATCTTCTATTACATAAGTATCACTATCTTTACTATTAATATCTTTTTCTTTTACTTTTTCTTCAGAACATACATCTTCATTTTTACCTTCTAAATAACTAGTATATATAATACCAGAAATAAAACATAAGCTTCCTATAAATATAGTAAGAATAATAAAAAATAATATTATTAAGCCATTATTATTAACTTCATTATCATCTTCATCTACTATTACTTTTTTAGCCATTTATAAGCCTCCTATCGTACTAATTATACAATAAATATAATAATAAAAAAAGATACTAATTATTATTAGTATCTAATTATTAATCACCAGATTCAGCAGCTTCTTCTGCTTCTGCACGTTCTATTGCCTCTTCCAAGCGCCCTATAGTTCTTTCAACACTTGTAATATAACCAGCAACAAGTCCGATAGCGTCCGAAATACTATAATATGAGAATTCTATTTCATCCTTCTCATAGTATTTATCATCTACAACAACATTCTCTTCTAATATTTTTACAAGAGAATTATTATTATGATCATCTTTTAAGTCTTTCTTAGCAGTTTCCAAATGTCTTTTAGCATTTCTAAGATGCCTTAAGTCACTTTCATATGATCTTTTTAAAGCTCTTAATTCAGAACTATCCACTATAAGACCTCTATCTCAACATTTTGATTGTTTCCAATATTGTCATTAGAAGAAGCATTTTTTACACTAGTAGCATCCTCTTCACAAATAATATCATAAACAGTCTTAATACTTTCAAAATCTTCATCAGACAAATCGTTTATAAGCTTTATCTGATTGTTTTCATTTACAAAATAACAACCATAGACAATGTCATTACCCTCAGCATCTTTTTCTTTGTTTGTAAAATAAACATAATTTCTACTACCAACTTTATTAGTTACCATAGCAACTATATCATAAATCAATTCTTCCCCCGAGTCAGTTTTAATCACTATCTTGTTATTGTTCATAAACGTTTTCCTCCAAAAGTAATTTCATCTGCTTTAGCATAAGTACTAGCATATTGTTGAACAAATCTACTCAAGTTTTCATCAAGATTCAAATCTAAAGATTGTCTAACATCATTTGGAATTGTATCTATGATATCTAAAGTTTTTACAGCATCTTCAACCCTCATAAATTCTATCATGGCATCCACATCACTAATGTTTGGATTTTTTTGATAAATCTCACAAAAATCTCTTAAAACTCTCAGTAACCATTTATTAGTAGAACTAGCAGCAATAGTATTCATAAAATTTATAGCAATAGCAAACTGATGCAATCCGTCTTGCTTCTTAGCGTACTCTGGATTCGATTTTGCGATTTCAGCAGCAATTGCTAAAACACCAGCATCGTTACTCATCCTATTTTCTTCCACACTATCCCAAAATTTATCATCTAATCGAAAAACAGTACTAAGTAACTTTCTATTGAACTTCGCTAATCCTTTTTTTTCCGGTAAGCCAAGACTTTTATAATATCTAACATCTTTTTCTAAATCTTTAATTACAATATTATAGGCATCTTGAAGCATTTTAACGTAATAGTATTTCCATTTTTCCAAAAAATTCTTATCTATTTCCATATTAATAACTCCTTTTCAAATACTAAGTAGCAACCGGCTGTTTAAATACAAAAGATAATATTGAGAAGAATTTTCCTACAACTGTATTAACAAATCCTGTTACCGATAAATCCCCATTTAAAAACGATTTAAATACCGAACCAATAATTGAGAACACTTTGGTTTTTCCAGTCAACTCATCAATAAAACTGAAAGGCTTAGAAACTAACCATTCTCCAATTGATTTAAATCCACCCTTTAAGCCAGTATCATAAAATGCAGTAATAATATCTCCAATATCTTTACAGAATTTAGTAAAGAAATTAATAGTAGCATCAATATCACCAATAGCAAGACCATCCAAATCAACATCAAAAACATTTTTAAGTATAAATTTAAGTTTTCCGGCTTTAAATGTCTCCAAATTTTTTAGCGTTAGATCTTTCAAACCGGTTAACTTATTAATTAGATTTTGGATAAATCCGCCAGTAGAACTAGCCATAGTTGCAGCGGTTTTAGCAATACCAACACCCATAGCCGCAAGGTTAAGGCCTTCCAATATAGACGTAAGCATCATTCTTACACCAGTTTGATGTTTTTCAATGGCAATTCCAATACCAACAATAGACCCAACCACAAAGCAAGCTGCTGCTACTATTGAGGTAGGAACAGCGGCTACGCCAAGAATTAATGTAAGAGCACTAATAACTACTATACATAAGCCAATTCGACCCAATGTCTGGCCAAGTTTATATGCTCCACTGTAATCCACTCCAGTTTGAGGTAATGCATCACGCATTTCACCAGAATAGTCTCTTTCAGCCCATTTTTGATTGAATATTCCAACAATTCCGTCCAATAAAGCTTCATAAATATCGACAACACCATACCAAATAGCAGAACTATAAGCAGCAACTTTTTGCGATGTAGGAGATATTGCTCTATAAAAATCATCAAGATTCAACTCAGCATTAGTATATGCTACAGCTGACATAATATCATTAGTTGTATTTGCTGCACTAGCGGCTATCGAAGCAGCAGAATTTGAACCAGAGCTAGTTAGAGCAGAAGAAGTAACTTTTGCTTGTAAATCTAGTGTTTCAACTTGAGAAACAACTCTGTTTATAGAATGATTTCCCGTATTAACATACTTACCATTTAAACTCAAAGAAGAACCCACAGATGCGCTAGCAGATGTAATATCACCACCACTTGGACTTACAAAATATCCCATTTAAATCCTTCCTAACTATTTGGATTCGTATTAGCATCTGGATTTACATCAGTAACATCGAATCCTTCTTTTACTTTTTTTGTAATTTCATCTAAACTTAAAGCTCCAGATTCAACAGCAAACATAACTACACCTAGTTTTTTCAAGAATTCATCACCCTCTGGTTCAGAAGGTATTTCTCTTACGATATGATCAATTTGATCATGATTAAAAACTAAATTTTGCTCACTAGAAATGACACCTTCTGGATACAAACAACCAATATAATCATACGTAACTTGTTTTTGTTCAGTATCTGTCATTGGGCAATAACCAATAACCATAAGTGGTTTTTCTCCACCTTGTAACATACAAACTGTACCTAGTGGTAAATATTTTTCTTTCATTTTATCCCTCTTTTCTTATTATTCATTTAATCTTTAAGGTTATCCAACTTCGAATTTACTTCAGCAATAGTTTTGTTGTTGTAATCATCGTTCTTTGAATAATCTTCAAGACTAGTTAATTTTGAATTACTCTCAAAAGACGTTTTATCTTGGTAATCATCTACTTTTGCATATTAACCAAGATCATCCAACTTTGATTCAGTTTCAGCAGATACTTTACTATCAAATTCTTCTATTTTTACTGAATATTCATCGAGATGACTATCCAGTTTAGAAGTATCATCAACGTATACCGTATCTAAATCAGCTACTAAATCAGGTTGTTCTAACAGTTCTCCCAATTTAGCAGTTCCCACATCAGCAACTACAAGGTCAACTTCAGGTACTCCTTGTATTTTATTGCTGAAAGTTAACTTTTCTGAACTATTAACTACCAAACTATTTAAGAATTCGACTGGATTTTCTTTAATAGCTAATACTAATTTAGCAACCATCTGAGCATCAAACTCTTCTGGAGTAATAACAATCTTATCATTTTCATTATCCTTATAAAAATTTAAACGACTAACGTTTGAAGACCCAGTAAGAACCAAAGTAATACCTTTTATAACAGAATAAACTGGAACATCCAACCTTGCAGTTAAGACTTGTCTTGTTTTGTCTTCATTAACTACTTGATATTTAAGAGTTATTTTAAGCCTATCACCTTCAGTATAAATTGAGCTTGCAAAATAACTGAGAATTTCTCTGCTTTCCATTTTCATAGTCTTAGAGTCAGATGACACACTACTAATTTTCTCTCTAAACCCATTTCTTCCAAGATCTCGTACATTTGGAGCGTATCCTTCAACGTTCTTATCATGGTCAGAAGTTTTGGAACCTTCCATTGCTTTTTTAGCAGTCAATTCATTATAATTCGCAATAAGACTACTTTGAACTGATCTTTCCACGGTCTCCAAAACCGAATTATTAGTCGATTTAGTTTCTTTTGCTTTTTGTTTAGCGATTTCAGAACCCCGATGAAACCTTCTATTAACATCTGGTAATAAAGTCTTTGGAACCTTATCTTCACCAATAATAAATGTTTTAATGGAATCATCAATTTCTGTGATTTTAGTATTTATTGACGTTGTGTTTGGTGATTCATAATTATCAAATAAAGATAACATATCAGCTTTGATATCATCTTTATTTCTTTTTATATCGGAAAGTAAACCACTAAGCGTTGATCTATTTTCACTTAATTTATCTATAACTATATAAACTTTTCCATTTGTTCTAGCCATAAACTACCTCTTTAATTCACCATATAAGGATTAATATTTAATTCTTCAACTTTACCAATTTGCATGCTACTAACTTTAGTGCTTATTCTACTTTCATAACCATTAACTTTTTCAAACAAAGTCACGGTCCTTCCTTTAGCACCTTCAAGTTTATTTCTTGCCGTACTAATTTTACCTTGAGCTGAGCTAACACTGATATTATTAACATTGCCCAACTCATCATAAGCAAACCTCAAGCTACTATCAATATCTCTATACTTGTTTTCAATAGTCTCTTTTTTAGATAACTCAATCTTAATTTTCTTTGAAGACACTTCAGAATAACAATTAACAATGTAAGACATTAAATTTTCATATTTTTGTACGTTATCAATTATCTTTTTATTTAGTGTTTTATTCTCTAGTTGCGCATCAAAGAATTTTGTAGCAATCATACCAACCCAAGAATTACTTGTATTTTCTGTCTTAGTATAATAATCATTATAATTAACAGTAAAATCAGTAATATTCTTAGTTAAACTTTTTATATTAGAATTAATCCCTGTAATGTCAACTACTATCATCATTCAACGCCACCTATAATAAATAACTACCTATCAAAGATAGATAGTATTTATATTCTTTTTTACAAGCCATAATTATTCACTAAGTGTTGTACTTGCAACTTTACTAGCAAATTCAACGTAAGCTTTTCTAGATTCAGCTAGTGCTTTTTTTAGTTCAGCTTTTTGTTCAGCAATCTTTGTTTGGAACTTAGTTGCAATTTGACCAATAACATTCATAAATCCTTCTGATTGATCTCCACCAATCAATTCACCTTTGTTCAAAACATTTTTAACTTCATTTAATTGATTTTGAACTTCTGTTGCGAATTTTTCAAAATTAGATGTTACATTAGCTTCACAAGATTCAGTCATGAAAACTTGTCCGCCTTTATTATCTTGATAATTATCAGCTTTTTCAGCAGAGCCTTTAATTTTCTCGACAGGAGTAGTATCCTTTTTGAAATCATTACCTGTTACTTTATGCCATCCTTCACCAGCTGAATTAAGAGATTTAATAAAACTATCTCCAGTATCCTTAATGTCTTTGTTCAAATCATCAACGTATTTACCAACATCTTGGAAAAATTTCTTAGCATTTTTTGCATACCATTCTGGATTACTTGCAGTCACGAAACTTGCAAATGCAACTTGTACCTTAGTTTGTACATCTTTAAATTTTTCGCGAGTATTTTTAATTACCGTTGGCAATGTCTCCATATGGAAACCTAAATCTGTTCCTGAACTCATCTTTCAATTCCTCCTTCATAATTTTTGTTCATATTTTACCATTCCTTTCCTAGAGTATCATTACTCTTCTTCATTATACAACAACCTTTTTTTTTTGAAAAGTCATTTTACTTTTTTTTACACATCTCAATAAAATATTAATTCTGTTCCATTTCTAATGTCCGTCTCCTTAACCGTTAAATTAAGATCATAAACTTCATTAGTTTTCTTATTAATAATAATGTGTTTCTTTTCTGGCGTTTCAATTCCTAACAAATCAGCAGACGATTGCTCAATTAACTTTATTACTTTCCATAACAATTCATTCACTGGTATAAAAATTTCAAACACTAAATTATATTCAATAAATTCAACTTTAACCAATACTTTATTATTCATCATCTTCTTCACCATTTTCTTCGTAATAGAAGTCTATTAACCTAGTCAAATAAGCATCTGAATCTTTAACAATAAATCCCATATCCTTTTTATAATTCTTATTAAACTCTGAAGAATAAGAAGAGGTTTTAAGTACTGCTTGTGAATCAAAGCCTGAACTAATCCAAATTCCCTCTCCCGTTGGATATAATGCTTTAAACCAATCATCATAACTAAAGTCATTAACTTTATTATATTCTTCTACTAATATAACAGACATATCTTCATATTTTTTCACTTTTTCAGCTAATTCTTCTAGTACAGTTTGACTATCTAGCGAGTCTAACACCTTTTTTATGCCAAAAAACATCAAAACAACTTTAGGTCCCTTACCTTTATATTGTATTAATTTATCGGCATATAAAGATAGTCTATCTAAAACGGTTTTATAATTGTCAGCAAAATAATTTTTTACCTTTCCTTTTAATCTTTCTAGCTCCTTAGTAGTATCTACCACTATTATTTCCGTACGATTAATTCTATTTAAAACATCTGTCAAAGAAGATACAAAGCCAACCATGTTATTTAGTTTCATTGACATTATTAAAGCTCCAAAATTAGACATTATATCTACTTTAGCTACTTTTAAGTTTTTCTTAATAATACCAACCGGAACATTCTTCAAGTCACTAATAGCACTTTCAACATCTTCCAAAGCAACATGTTCTGGTAATGTAGGAATCATCTCTGCCTTAGGTTGATTTTGTTCTTTTAACTTGTTTGTAAAATCAACTAAGTAAGCACTAAGTTCAGCTTCCGTTTGTGTTACTGAACAAGTCTGGAATTCGTGAATTCCGTTTATATTACACATACCTCTACCTTCAACATTCTTTGGTGTCTGTTTAGTTTTACCGTCCAAAGCATCAGCATAAGCATAAGAATCTTTAAGTTTTAAAGCAAAAGCTTTATTACAGTTTTGTAATACTTTAGAACCAACTCCAGCAGGACCATTTGCCGTTAATATATATATTATTCCGTATCTAGTACAATCGCGAATATATCCAGGGAATTCTTCGTAAAATTCTTTATTAGTATCACTTATTCCTTCATAATTGTTCAAAATTATAACTTTTAAAGGCAATTTGGAACCACTACTGGCAATATAATTTGCATATTCACCACCATAGTTGGCAAATAACTTTTTCCTTTTCTTTGTTTCAGCAGTAACCATTTTAAAGAAATTTGTATATTTTTCATCTTCTCCAGAAAATACCATACCTCCACATTGTGGAACAGTCATAAACATTCTAAGAGCCTCTGAACCATAATCAACAGTGTAAAACTGTATTTCTTCAGAAGTGTGATATTTAGTAATAGAATATAAAATTGTATTTAATAAGTTCTCTCTTTCGGTTCCATCGTTACCATAAACAACAGCATTTCCATCTTTTAACAAATTATAAGAAACAATACCTTGTTTTTGTACTTCAGGAGCATCATACTCGCCTATTGTGGCAATAACCTCATATGGTTTATGAGTTACATTATATTTCTTTTCAATGTCATCAGTTAGAATAATATCTGGCACATTATCAAGCCATAATGTTTTTGCTTTCATCTTTTTCATTTCCGCAACATTTATTATTTCTTTTAATACTGCACCAACCTGATCTCCTTGAGCTGTAACATTAGTATTTTGATTTCCAATCTCCATACTTTTGATTATAGCTCCAGTATTATTAATAAAATTAACACTCTTATCAACTTTTTTCTGAATTTTATCTGATGGAAAATATTTAGCTCCACACCAGCCAGACTGGCCAAGAATATATATTTCATCCATACCTACTTGTAAATAAAATCTACCCGCTTGTTTTAACATAGCAGCATCTGGTTTTTTCAACATTTCATTAGAGTCACCGGCATCTTGAACCTTCAAACAAACTCTAAATCTTGTATTTGACCAAATCTGATCGTTAACAACACCAGAAGGTTTCTGTGTTGCAAGTATTAAGTGAACACCAAGTGAACGACCAATACGAGCAACACTGATAAGATTATCCATGAACTCTGGTTGTTGTGCTTTCAACTCGGCGAACTCATCAGAAATAATAAACAAGTGTGGAATTGGATTTTCAACTTTACCTTCATGATAGAATCTTTGATATTTATAAATATCAACTGTTGATTCCCCTAAAGCATCACGAGCCTTATTAAACTCTGCTTGTCTTCTTTTAACTTCTGAGTCTATAGATACCAAAGTTCTGTTCATTTCAGCTACATCTAAGTTAGTAATAGTACCTGCTAAGTGTGGTAACCTTACACCAGTAGTTTTATTTTCAAATGCACCAGCTAAACCTCCACCTTTGTAGTCGATTAAAATGAAAGCCACATCATCAGGACTATAATTAATAGATAAGGACAAAATATAAGTTATGATAAATTCTGATTTACCAGAACCAGTAGTACCCGCAATTAATCCATGCGGGCCATGTACTTTTTCATGCAAATCCAAATAAATATAATTATTTCCTTCATCAATACCTACTTCAGCTCTTAATGATTTAGTCGAATCATTTGTAGTCCATCTATTTAATACATTTAATTGCTCAACTTTACCAATTCTTTCCATTTCTAAGAAAGAAATAGAATCAGGCATAGAAGCAGCAGACATTTCCATTTCTACAGGTATATTGGATAGTCTTCTTGTAAATTCATGCATATTAATTCCATAATCAATTTCATCATGGAAATTAAGCATTTCAGCTTTTTCATAAGAATTAGTAAGTAACCCAGATGATCCAGCATTTAAATTAATAAAGTTAGAACATTTACTTGGAAGCTTATTCAGCTTGTTTTCTATAATAATCATACTATAACCAAAATTAACATTAGCTTCTGTTATTGCCTTAATAAGATCAATTTTCTTATATTTTTCATACGAGTCACAAATAATTACATAATGAGGTTTAATATAGCTTGGATCAACTTGTTGCTCAGCAACAATAGATATCCTTTGTGTTAATTCTGGCATCATCATTCCACTTAGCTCTTTAGCATCATCCAAAGTAGTTGCAAAAAACCTAACCGTTTTATCATTTGAAAAAACATAACTACTGGTTTTTAAAAAATCCCATCTTTTAACTCCTGCATCACTAGTAAATACGACAAATTTTAATTCATCATAACAATAGAAAGTCATTAATTGTAATAACACATTGTTCATAAAACCATAACACATATCCTGGACACCCATTATAGCTGTTAAGACATTTTTACTAAATGAATAACCAAGAGGTGCATTTTCAATATACTTGTATTTTTCAATCAATTCATTAGCCATATCTTCAAGATCGTTTTGATCTACAGCAAAACCTTCCTCTGGCCAATCAATTTCAATATCTAAAGGAACATTGGCAGTACCAATTCTTACTTCCAGATAATCATTTTGTTCTGAACGTTTACTCCAAAAATTGAATTTTTTAGCATTAATTATTTTCATACAATCAGCACAACTTAAAAGATTTTCTCTCAAAATTGTTAACTGATTCAATTTAGTTTGTTTTAACTTTTCTTCTTTAAGTTGTAAATATTTTCCATATTTAGCATATAATTCTCTTCTTTCAACTTTAGCATCATGATCTTCTAATTTTTTTACAAACAAAGGCCATATAAAACTTGTAAGCAACATTAAAGCAGCCGTTAAAATACTTGGCCATAAATCCGCTAATGTTGCCTTCTTTGAAGTAATCTGCGTAATATCATTAATCAAAGTTAATACCGAAGAAGAAACCATCGATAACATAGGTACTATAGTAAGTACCATAGATTCTATCTCTTTATTACCATCTGCTGGAGGTTTATCAATTTTAAATTTAAATGTTTCAATACTTCTTTTAATTCGAGGTGATTTAGAAAAATATTCATCCTGACGATATAAATTTTCATCTCTTACTTCTCTATCTTTTAATTCTTGATCTATATCTTTTATTTGTTCTAAACCAGTAGCGTTTGTATCTACACTAACTGAATCAAAGGGATTATTGATAATCAACTCGTTTGGTAAAATGTAAATTTTTAATCCTAAAATGTTGACTACATCTCCAACATTTATAACCTTTTCCTGATCAAATACTTTCTCATCATTAACATAAACTACCATCATTTTTTCAAAGTTATTAGTAATTACTAATCGTCCCTCTTTCTTGGTGATGGTACATATTAAACCGATGATATATCTATTATCATAAAAAAAATTACATCCTGTTTCTTTACCAATTCTTAAATTGATATTATCTCCATAAGCATATCTTCTAAAACCAGTTTCTACTAAAGGACAAGTAAATAGAATGAAAGTCTTTTTATTTCTAACCAAAGTGTAAAACCTATTAGGAACCAATTCTATTTCATTTACTTTTTCGTTACTATTATCGATAACACTAACCCATTCATTAGAACATAATATCCATTTGCCGTTTCTTGCTTCGATATTAATTAATTCGTCTACTTCGTTCTCATCATCATTAAATTTATAACTACCTGAAACTTGTGCTGGTAAGACAAATTCCATTAACTTATCTTTTAAAAAAACATCTATTTTCACAAGAAACACCTCTACTTTATTCTACTTAATAATACCATAAATATTGATAATGTTAAATATATAAAATAAAAAGATACTAATTTTTCTTAGTATCTTGATTTCTACTTTGTAACTCTTCTTCCATTGTTCTATTAGAGTCTTTTAGATTATCTTTCATTAAGCTTTCTATATCTTCTCTTAACATATCATTATATTTAGCATAATCATGATCTTCTACTTTAAAAGGAACACCAAATCTTATCATAAGATTCTTACTTCTAAATACATAATCTCCTGTTACAGCACAAGGGACAATATAAGAATCAGTATTATAAGACATAGAAACAGCTCCATATTTTAATGGTAAAAGCACCTTATCATAAGTCTTATTTCTGGTTCCTTCTGGAAATATACCTATAGCTCCCTTATTCTTTAATACTTCCATAGCTATATCTTTAGATACATCTTCTTTATTACCTCTATCAACAGGTATACAACCAACTAACTTAAAAAACCAAGCTAATTTACCTTCAAAATACTCTTTTTTAGCCATATAATGAATATTTCTTTTAGTAGCCATAATAGCTAAACATTGATCATATACATGTTTATGATTACTAGCAATAATTATAGATCCTTCTTTAGGAATATATTCTTTTCCTACAATTGTAGGATTATACCATAATTTAAATAATACTCTCATTATAGGTGTTAATAAATTATATCCCCATTCATTCAATTTAGTTTTCTTTTTCATTTTCTCTTAACTTCCTATTCTCTTCTTGCAATTTTCTAAAATCTACTTTTCCAACCATAGTTTTAGGTAAACTCTTACGATATTCAAATTCTTTAGGTATCGCATAATGAGATAGATTCTCCTTACATAATTTTTTTATTTCTTCTTTTAAACTATCAGTTTCATAATATCCTTTTTTTAATACTATATAAGCTTTAGCTACTTCTACCTTATATGGATGAGGAACACCTACTACTGAGCAATTTAATACTGCTTCATGGCTTTCTATTACTTCTTCTATTTGCGAAGGATATACATTATAGCCAGATGATACTATCATTCTTTTTAATCTTTGTTTATAAGTAATAAAACCATCTTCATCCATAGAACCTATATCTCCAGAATGTAACCAAATATTACCATCACTATGAATATGTAATGCATCATTAGTTTCTTTCTCATTATTATAATAACCAAGCATTACTGTAGATCCACAAATACATATTTCTCCATCTTCTCCATAAGGTACTTCTTCATCAGTACCAGGTTTAACAATTTGAACATAAGTTCCTGGCCAAGGAATACCTATAGTACCAGGTCTAGTCTTATCTTTTCTATCAAAAGATACTGCAGCAACAGCTTCTGTCATACCATAACCTTGTGTTAAGACAGTATTAGCTCCTCGTTCATGTAAAAAATCATTAATCTTTTCTACTCTTCTTTTATTAAGAGTATCTCCTCCACTAATAACATATTTTAAATTAGATAAATCTACATCTTGCATACCTTGATTAGAAGTCATAGCTTCAAATAATGTCGGAACACCAACTAATACAGTAGGTTTATAATTCTTAATTAATTTATCAAATTCTTTAGCATTAAATTGTGGTACTAAAACTATTTTAGCTCCAACAGACAATGCATCTGTAATAGAAACAGATAATCCAAAACCATGAAAGATAGGCATTATACCTAAAATAACATCATCACTAGCTAAATCAGGCAAAGCTATTTTAGCTTGTATAGTTTGTGTATTAACATTTCCATTAGATAATACTATCCCCTTTGGTGTACCAGTACTACCACCACTATGTAATATTAAAGCCGGAGTATCTCTCCTAATCTTAGTTTTATACTCTTTATTATAATTATCACTACTCTTAATAAAATCTTTAAAATATATATATAAATCACTCTTACGAGGTTTCTCTACTTTTCTACCTTGAGTAATATAATAACCAATTTTATAAAGCATATTCATTGAATCTTGAGCAGATAAAATAACCACCTTTTGTACTGTAGTATCTTTTATAAAACCCTTTATCTTACTATAACAAATATCCATAGCAACTAACATAATAGAAGAATATCTATCAAGAGCTTCCTTTATCTCTTTCTCTGCCGATAATGGATGAACTATATTAGCTACAACTCCTATCTTATTTAAACCATATATAACATATAAAGCTTCTGGTATATTAGCAGATAATATAGTAACTACATCCCCCTTTCTAAGTCCATAACTTAGAAAAGCTTTAGATACTTCATCTATCTTCCTAAAAAAATCACTATAAGATAACTTTAAACCATAATAATCTAAAGCTATATTATCTTTAAAAGCATAATGTTTTCTATATAAATACTCATATATAGATATATTAGGTACTTCAAATATCATATTCTTAGCACCATAATACTTCTTCCAAGGAGCTTTAGGTCTCTTTTTAAACCCTATTAATCTAAAAAAACTACTATTTAGAATCGCCATTACCTGCCTCCAATCTTTTTTCTATAATATTTCTTAATTTATTATTTTCTTCTGTTAAATCTTTTTTAACCTTATATGGTTTTAAAAACTCTATTTTAAGCGTATTATTAAAAATTTTATATTTACCAGTAATAACAAATGGTATTAAATAACTATTAGTATCATAAGCCATCTTAACACTACCTATTTTAAAAGGTAGTGTTAAATCATTACCTCTATTTATTGTTGCTTCCGGAAATATCCCAATTACCTTATTATCTTTTAATACCTCCTTAGCACTATTTAAAGCTTCTTTATCATGTATATTTCTATTAACAAATATTAAACCCATATTCTTAAATATTAAACCCTTTAATCCTTTAGATAAACTATCTTTACCTAAGAAATGAATAGTTCTTTTAGTACTAGACATTAAAAGCCAACAATCTAATATATTAGTATGATTACCAGCAAGAACTATACCACCATCTTTAGGTATATTATCTAAACCTACATACTTAGGACGATATAAAATAATCATTAAAAACCTTATTATAGGCCTAACAATTCTATATAATAATACATCCATATATTCAATCCTTTCATAAGTATTATTTTATCATATTTATGATATAATGATAGTAGAAATAGAGATGATATAATGAAGAAGACCAAAGATCCATTTATAAAAATAAGAATAATACTAGCCTCAATATTCCTAACTATAATACTAGGTGGCTGGATAATATATGGTTATACTTTTATAAAAACTAACCCTGCAAAAATACTAACTAAACTAAGTAATATAGAAAAACAAAATATTAATAATAATATTGATAATATAGATTTCAAAAGTGAAAAAAACTATACCATATCACTAAATAATGATAAGTGTATTAATCTATATATTAACTTACCTAAGAATAAACTATATTTATATAACGATAAAGAATATTATAATTTATTAAAAGATTATAATCTTAGTACTAATTCTAAAGATTATAAAAACATCTTTAATTCCTTAATAGATAGTTTAACTTTAAACTATAAAATACTTGATAAAAATAAAAAGAAAGATGATAAAAAAGGCTATTATATTTATTCTTATTCTCTAAATGAATTACACCCTATTACTAACACTTTAAAAACTGATAAAACCTTTATAGATTCCTTAAAAAAATCATTTAAATTAAATGATAATAAAATACTAGAATTATTAAATAAATATAATGATTCTTCTATCGGTTTAAATATAGTAACTGAAGGTAAAAATAGAAATATAGTTTATTATAATTTAAAAATAGATAATCTATTTAGCTTTTATAAAGAGAATAACTATATAACTGGTTTCTTCCTAGATTATGGTTTTACTTATGATAAAAATTTAACCATATATACAGAAGAAAATGAATACCAAGCTACTATACAAGAAAATAAAGAGGAATTTAATATTAGTAATTATACTGAGAATACTTCATTAGAAGAAGTATTAGCTATAATAAAACAATAAAAATACATCTCATTCTTGAGATGTATTTTTATTGTTCTTTTTTTCTCCCTTTAAATTAGGCATATCTAATTCTTTATTTAATACTTCTTCCTTAGTATATAATTCACATTTATCAAAACTAATAGATATATAACCCTTAATAAAACTTGGATTTATTCTCTGATATTCACTATTAACATATACTTTATCACTATATTCTCCAATAACTTCATCTTCATCTAAATATATATTAGGTATCTCAAGTACTACAACACCACCATATCTAGCCTCATTAGTTTTTAATATAGTAAGTACATCATATATATTAGAAACATACTTAGTAGTAATACTTTCTTTTAATACATTACCACTATCAATTAATCCCATTTCAAACATATCATTTAAATCATTATCTTCAACTACATAATCATTATCAACATTTCTTATTTTACAAAATATAACTTTATTTAATAATCTTCCATCAACATCTCTATTATTTAATAGCTTTTCAAAGAATTCTACTAAATCTTTAGAAACTTTCTTTCTATTATCTATTTCATCAGCTTTAAGAAGTAAAGCTAATGTATTAGCTGCATTACCAAATACTTTTGTTATTTCATTCTTAAAATCTTGACTACTAGTATAATAATAATTAGCTTTATCTTTAAATATATCTTTAACTTTTATATTATATCTTTTATATAAAGACTCTAATTCTTTTATTTCTTCATCTGATATTTGATTTCTCAATATCATTCTTATTCCTTTAGGTAGAAAAGTTTCACTATCCCATGATTTAACAAAATCAAATATTTTTTTAGTATTATCAAGATCACAAGCATTAGCAGAGATAGCATTTAAGATAAAAGAAGAATTCATTAATGATTCTTTTTTATCATTTTGACTCATCATCTTTTTATACTTAAATATTTCATGGTATATTTTCTTTAATTGTTCTTCTTCTTTACGAGATAAAGTAGACAAAACACTTCTTACATCATCACTAACATCAGCATTTATTTGACTCATAAATCTTTCTACTTCTGAGTATTCCCTATCTCTAGGTCTTCTAAACCAATTAAATATATTAAACTTCATATATCCATCTCTATTCTTCATTTATCATACACAATACTATTATTACATATTTTTAACATAAAAAAAAGAGAGTTTAACTCTCTAAAAAGAATCTATGTTAATTTTAACTTTACCCATACCAAGTATATAAGCTTTTGCTTGTACTAAAGTACGAATAGAATTAACCATTCTTCCGTTACGTCCTACTACTATACCCTTATCATCTTCATGAACAATAATTTCTAAAATAGTAGAATCATCTTCACCACCAAATTGTGATACTTTAACCATATCAGGTTCTTTAGCTATAGCTTTAACTAAATATTCTGTAAAATCTTTTAATTCCATAATTACTTACCTTCTTTTTTAGAATCAGCATATTTAGCCATTATTCCTTGTTTACTTAATAAACTTCTTACAGTATCAGTTGGTTGGGCACCATTTTTTAACCAATATAAAGCTTTTTCTTCATCAATTTTAACTTCATATTTTTCTGGAATTGGATTATAAGTACCTATAATTTCTATAAATCTTCCATCTCTTGGACTACGTGAATCAGCTGCAACTATTCTATAGAATGGTCTTTGCTTAGCTCCTTGTCTTTTAAGTCTTAATTTAACTGCCATTTTCTTTCCCTCCTTTAAATCGCAAGTATATTATATTAAACTAAACTAAAACTGTCAACCTTTTTTAGTTGACATACTAATTATATAAAAATTCTTTTATTTCTTTTACCGTAATACTTTGTTGTTTATCTCTACTAATAGATGCTTTTCCATCTTTCTTTTGTCTACCATAATCTCCAAAATTAGCATGGTTACCTCCCTTAATAACAACTTCTTTATATTTAAGAGGCAAATTTACTCTATTCTTATTATATTCTTTCATATTTAATACTTTATCTTTATCCCCATAAATAGATAATACTCCCCTTTCATTTTCTATCTTATTAGTAGAATAAGAAGCTAATAAAATATACCCTTTAACTTTATCTATATTAATACTTGTTGCTACAACTCCTCCTAAAGAATGACCCATAATATAATAATTATCATATTTATATTTATCTATCACTCTATTTGCTGCTTTCATATCAAAAAAAGCAATATTAAAGGGCATCTCTAATAAAATAGTATCTATACCTTCCTTAGCTAATTTATTCATTAAAGGAGCATAAGATATATATTCTACCTTAGCCCCTGGATAAAAAATTATTACATCTTTTCCCCCACCCCCATCAAAATAATAACCTTCTTTAATTTTTAAAACCTCTACATCATTGTTATTTTTCAAATACTTATCAACATCTATAGCTTTATAATAAGTATTTAAATAAATAAAAGACAATAATAATATCAGGAAGATAAATATAATTATTATTTTTTTCTTCATACCAATCACTATCCATATCTATAATAATATTATCATAAAAAAAGAATATCTAAATCATAGATATTCTTTTTGTTATTCTATCTTTACCTAATAATTTTAATATTACATATAAATCAGGTGTTTGACTCTTACTAGTTACCCCTACTCTTATAATATTAGATATATCAGCTACATTTCCTTTATATTTATCTGGATTAGCTTTATATTCTTTCATATCAGAACAGTAACCTAGTTTATCTGTCATTTCTTTCATCTTATTAAACCAAGTATCTTTGTCATCATTTTCGTCATAATAATCATTAAAATATGTATCTAATACATTTTTTATTTCTTCTTTATCTAATCCATCTGCAAATTCATATTCTGGAGTCTTAAATAATTCATCATACATATACCAAATTTGACCCTTAACTTCAGATAGTGATGCATAATCTTTTCTTGGTTTCTTTTGCTCTCTTTCTATATTAAGAATACTAGTAGTATATTCTTTATACTTATTAATCAATTCATTAAAATCTTTATCATATTCTTTTGACCATTTATCTAACATATCAAATACTTCTGTAGCTTTTAATCTAGATATATAATTTTTAGATATATTATCTAATTTATCTAAATCAAATAACGCTCCTGAAGCACTCATCTTCTTAGGTGAAAATTCAAAATCAGTAAATGGAGCGTCAGGATGACCTTCACGCCATGCTTCATAATTAGAATTAGCTATAGTCATAATTGCTTCAATGACTGAATAAATAGGATAACCTTTTTCTTCATAATAAGTCATTCTTGCTTCTGGATCTAATCTCTTAGATATTTTTCTTATTTTATCTCCATCTTTTTTAAGTATTAAAGGAGTATGAACATATTTAGGCATTTTAAATCCAAAAGTTTTAAATAATTCATAATGTGTTGGAACAGAAGATATCCATTCTTGCCCTCTAACTACATGAGTAGTATGCATTAAATGATCGTCTACTAAGTGGGCAAAATGATAAGTAGGAAGTAAATTAGATGATTTCATAATTACTACATCTATATCATTTTCTGGAAATTCCATAGTTCCAAAAGCTAAATCATCAAATTTAAACTTTTTATTAAAGTCTCCTTGAGATTTTAACCTAATAACATAATTTTCCCCATTTTTAATTCTTTCAGCTGCTTCATCAGGAGATAAATTACGATACTTAGCATATCTACCATAGATACCTATTCTTCTTTTATCTTTAGTTTGAGCTTCCCTAATTACATCCATTTCTTCTTGAGTTAAGAAACAAGGATATGCTTTTCCTTCTTCTATTAGATATTTAATAAAAGCATGATATATTTCTTTTCTTTCACTTTGAATATATGGTCCATAGTTACCTTTTGTTTCATTAGTATCTCTATATTCATATTCATCAGGATTTAAATTATAATGCTCTAAAACATGTCTAATATATTCTACAGCACCTTCTATTTCTCTTGCTCCATCAGTATCCTCATTACGTAAATAAAATACCCCATTACTTTTTTTAGCAATTACATAATCTACTACAGTAGAATAAAAATTACCAATATGCATAAATCCTGTTGGTGATGGAGCATATCTAGTTACTCTTGCTCCTTCTGGTAAATCTCTCTCTGGATATTCTTTTTCATAATCCTCTATAGTTTTTGTAATATTAGGAAATATTAAATTAGCTAAATCTTTATTTGTCATACCAATCAATCCTTTCTAAATAAAAAAGAGTAATCCATCCAAAGGACGAATTACTCGTGGTACCACCTTAATTACTTCTCATAAACTGTAACGTAGTTATACGAAATAGCTTGTATACACTATTTAACTCCAAAGCTTCTTCATATACTCTATATATTCTTTTACACCAACCAAGAACTCTCTATTATATAGTTTATATATTACTCTTCTTCTTCTTCGTTCGTAATCAAATTATAACACAAGTTATTTTATTGTCAAATATTTTCATATTTTCTATTAAACAACTTATTTCTTAGAGCTCCAAATAGTATACTAAACTAAAAAATGAATAAAAAGATATTTACTATATTTTTCTTTCGAAAGGGATAAGTGTAACAAAAAAAGGATTTTATTCAAAATCCATTTTTACATCTTCTTTTTTTGCTTCTTCTACTTCATAGAAAGCTCTTTTAGTTACTCCCATACCTGATGCAACCACATTAGATGGAAAAGTAACCAATAATTGATTTAATTTAGAAACATTAGAATTAAACATTCTTCTAGCTGCTTGTAAATGTTCTTCAGTATCAGCAATAGCTTGTTGTAAAGTCTTATAATTATCAGAACTTCTAAGTTCTGGATAATTTTCAGCTACAACAGAAATCTTCGAAAATTCTTCAGACATTTTCTTATCTGCCTCAACCTTCTCATCCATACTCATACCTTGTCTTACTTTAATAACTTCTAGAATAGTTTCTTTTTCATATTTTGTATAAGCTTTAACTACGTCCAACATTTTAGTTAATACATCATATCTTTTTTGTAGAGCCACATCAATTCCAGCAGAAGCTTCATCAATTTTAACTTGTGTTCTACTAATATTATTTCTAATAGAAATATATACTATTAATAAAACTACAACTACTACTATCGCTACTATAATTAAAGGATTCATAATTACCTCCTTCCTATACTTATTTAGATTATATCATAAACTATTTATTAATATTATTAAAATATGTAACAGCATCTACATTTTCTATCGAACTATTTTGCTGAACTGGCTGACTAGTCACTGGTTCAGTATTAGCCGCAACAATACCTTGATTAGAAGAAGTAGTAGCCGCCCTAGTAACATCCGCTACTGGTTCTTCTATTTTATTAACTTCTCCAACCTTAAATAAATCATTATCTAATTCTAGTATATCAACAAATTTAATTATCGCATCTAAATCTTTCAGAGATTCTCTAGCAAATTCTTCAAAATTAATTGTTTTATGAATATTAACATTAAAGGTTGTCTTATTATTATAAACTGCAACATGTAATTGATTATTATAAAAAACAAGCATTATTGTTCCATTTATAGCTGCTTCTACAGCTTTAACTCTCTCCATTAATTTAGGAGTAATAATATAGAAAGCATCTAATTCATTTTCTGAAAGAACTTTAAATTTCTCATTAAATTCAATATCTTCTAATTCAACTTTTTTTAAACTGCTCTTCCACCTTCTAGATATTCCCCCAAACACTTTCTTTTCCCATATTTGCACATTAGATTTAAAATTTTTATTAAAGTCAAATATCATCCATTGACCTAAAAAAATTGTAACATAAGAAGTATTTCCTTCACTATCTTCATGTTCATCTTGAATATGTACATCACTCATCATAACCTTAATATCTTTATATTTCCCAGATACAAAATTTGAAGAATGATACCTATCCCCTGTCGACATAGAATGAGTTTCTTGTATAACATAAGAAGGTATCCCATTATTTACATCTACTTGTACATCAGTTAATATGTTTTTTACAGCAATTGGAAGTAAAGATTTCATAAAAGTATTTTTATATTCACTTTTAACTTTTTCATTCATTATTCCAAAAGGAATATAAACTACAAAGATTAAAAAAAGAAAACGTACATCAAAAACTTTAAAGATTAAAAACAATATTAACAATATAATAACAATAATAAACGCAAATATCATATTATTCTTATTACACTTTCTCACAGTTTCTTTTCTTAAATTTTCTAATGACTCTATATCCATTATCTTCACCTACATTAAATATACCATAACTTTTTATTATTTTTTCTAACTTCTTTAATAATTCCCCCACCAAGACATTGATTATCTTTATAAAATACACACGCTTGACCTAAAGTAACTCTCTTAACATTATCATATTTAACTAATACATCACCATTATCTAGATATTCTAACTCTACAGGAACATCTACCATCCTATATCTAAACTTAGCATTACATTTATTAATTCTTTCATTAGTTAAAAAATTAACATTACTTATTATACAAGAATCAGACTCTAAATAAGAACTATCTTCACCTATACATATATAAAGAAGATTCTTTTTTACATCTTTACCAACTACAAACATTCTATCTTTAGTTCCACCAATATCTAATCCTCTTCTTTGACCAATCGTATAAAAAGCTAATCCCTTATGTTTACCAATTATTTCACCTGTTTGAATATTAATAATATCTCCCGAACTTTGTTTTATATTATCACCAATATATTCCTTAAATCCAGAATTAATAAAACACACATCAAAAGAGTCTTTTTTATTATGATTATCAAGTCCTGCTTTTTGAGCTATCTTTCTAACTTCCTCTTTAGTTAATCCTTCTAAAGGAAAAATAATATTTTTTATTCTATCTTTTGGTAAATCATATAAAAAATATGATTGATCTTTATCTAAATCAACACTTTTATATATCTTACCATCAATAATATTAGCATAATGACCAGTAGCTATATAATCAGCATTATACCTTTCCATACATTCAAACAAATAATAAAATTTACAATATCTATTACAATGTACACAAGGATTAGGAGTCAAACCATTTTTATAATCATTTATAAATCTATTTATTACTTCTTCTTTAAATTCTTTTCTATAATCTAATATATGATGCTCTATATGCAATTTCTCAGCTACTTTAACAGCATCAGTACTATCAAAATCTTCTATAAATCTAAAAGTTACTCCTACAACTTCATAACCATTTTCTTGTAATTTAATAATAGCGGCAGAAGAATCAACCCCGCCGCTTAAACCTACTATTACTCTTTTAGGCATAATATCACCTTATTTATTTTCTAAATTTTCTCCTCTTTTATATAGAAGTGAAACAAAATATAATATACACATTGCTAAAACAAACTCTAAATCAATATTTACAGAGTATTTAAAATTAGTACTTGCAAAAGCTATTGAAGTACATAATCCTACTACCATTCCAATAACCTTCATTGCAATTGCATACCACATTACTTTTTGTATAACTTTATGTCCATCCTCTACAAAAGCTTTCTCTTCTTCTCTTATTCTACTTAACATAATAGATAACATATTAAATATCATAAACTCTATAACACAAGTTATCATTATTAAAACAATATCAATCATTAAAATATTTCCAACTTTTTTAACATTTATATTCTCAATATCTGCTAGATTTATAGATTTATAAACATCTTTAGTATTAATTGTTTGTTCTTTACCATCTATTCTAATAGTTAAAAAATCAACTTCTTTAAATGAATATTCTATTTTTTGTCCAAATAATTCTATTTTCTTATCATCAATCTTAATCTCACTAGTCATTTTAGGAATAAGTATTAAAACAAATGCCAACAATACAATTCCTATAATAGAGAACACTTTAAAAATATTACAAATGATTCTCAATGCATTAGCCCAACCAGCTATTCTACCATTTTCTTCATATACTTCTTTTTTTTCTTTAGTCATAATAAACTCCTCCTAAATAAATAAAAGACGATTAAATCGTCTTCTTTTTAACTTGGTGATCCGTATGGGATTCGGACCCATGAATGTAACCTTGAGAGGGTTATGTGTTCAACCACTTCACCAACGGACCAAGAACGATTTAATTATATCATAAAAAACAATATAATCAAGGATAATAAAGCTTATCAGCTTTATTATCCTCAATAATTATCTACTTTCTGTTGTGTAATAATCATTAGTATAATATGAATAATAACCATTTTTTCTAACATTAGCTTTATTTATAACTACACCAGTAATCTTACTATTAGCAGTTTCAAAAGCTTTTTTGCATCTTTCTAATAACTCATATTGAGTCTTACCACTCGATACAACAACCAAATTAGCATCACTATATTTAAGTAATACAGATGTATCACTTATGCCTAATACTGGTGGAGAATCAAGAATTATAATATCATAATGCTTTTTTAATGTCTCTATTAACTCTCCATTACTACGAGATGATAACAACTCTATAGGATTAGGAGGAGTTGGGCCTGTTGGAATTAAATCTATATTCTTTACTTTAGTAGAAACAATATATCTACTCATTTTTATTTCTTCTTTATAATTAAGTATTAAGTTAGAATATCCTCCATCAGTTGGATTTTCTACTCCAAAAATATTATGTTGTCTTCCCCTTCTTAAATCACAATCTATTATTA
Organism: uncultured Bacillota bacterium; assembly: GCA_946611635.1. Lineage (GTDB taxonomy): Bacteria > Bacillota_I > Bacilli_A > RF39 > UBA660 > Coprovivens. The sequence goes on from CAMODW010000012.1 coordinate 23,374, forward strand.
ATACTTTCTTACCTTCTTGAGCATATGCTGCTGCTAAATTAGCAGAAATAAAACTCTTTCCATCTCCAGCTTCAGGAGAAGTATTTAATATAACCTTTAATTTTTTATCTACAGCAGAAAACTGTAAATTAGTTCTTATATTCTTAATGGATTCACTAAACATAGATTTAGGATTAATATTAATTATTAAATCAGTATTATTTTTCATCTTCTCACCTACTTACGATCCTTATGCTTTCTTTTAACTTCTGGAACAACACCAAATACAGCTAAACCTAAACCGTTTTCTATTTCTTCAGCTGACTTAATAGTTGTATCAAAATAATAAATAATAAAGATTACTGCACAAGCTAATACAGTACCAGCAAGTACATAAATAACAAATTCTTTAACATAATTAATATTATATGGTCCATCTGCTTCTTCCGCTACATCTACTACTGAAACGTTTTGTAATTTATAAATTGACTTAATCTCTTCACTAAATACTTTAACAATTTCATTCGCTATATCCGCAGCAAGGCCTCTATCTTTATCAATAACACTTATTTTAATTATTTCAGTATTATCAGAATTAGTAACTTTAACCTCTTCTAATAATTCATCTACAGAATAGTTTAATGATAAATTCTTAATAACAGCCTCTGCTATCCTTCTAGACTTTACTATTTCACTATAAGTTGAAACTAAGTTTTTATTTAACTGTGCATCTGTTTGACTATAACTTGAAGAAGAATTACCTCCAGCTTGTCCCTCATCACTAACTAGTACAATACTAGACATACTTTCATAAACTGGAACTTTTAAAAATAACGAATATATAGAGCCAAATAAAACTACTACTAATACAATAATTAGTATTAAAACAATTCTATTTTTAAAATAATTAAATAACTCCTTTAAATTAATCTCTTCCATATCATTAACCCTTTCTTATTTCTAATAACAATCAACCATTTCATTCAACATAATATCATAAATATATAAAAAATTGAAGACAAAAAAACACAATTAATAAAACAATTAATTATTGTTAAAAACAATTAAATATTATATTATTAAATATAGAGGAAGTGTGACTCATGAAAAAGACCAATATGTTATTATTCACATGTTTTAACTTAATTTTTTGTTTAATAACAATAATTGTTTGTACTTCTTATAACAATAATAACTCTTATGCAATTAATGAAAAAACAACTAAAATAACTAACATTCATGAAGATTCCCTATTTGACGTTGCTGATTATCCAAATGAATCTTTTACTCCAATAGATTTAAACTCTAAAATATATGGTGATGACATTACTATATTAGACACTAATTATAGAATAAGTGATAAACTATTAAATACTATTAAAGAAGATATAACTAATTACGGACAGCCAGTATCTTTCTATATAGTTAGTTTAAAAGACGGAATGACTATTGGTTACAATGTAGATAAATACTTCGAAACAGCAAGTTCTATCAAAGCCCCCTATGCATTATACATTTATAAAGAGATAGCAAATGGAAATATAGATGAAAGCAAAAAACTTATCTACACAAAGAACTATTATAAAACAGGTACAGGAATAATAAAAAATAGCGAAGAAGGAACTGAATATACTATAGAAGAACTAGTAAAATATTCTATTCAAGAATCCGACAACGTTGCTCATAACATGTTACATAAAACTTTTGGTGTAAATGGTTATAACAATATGTTAAAAAACATAGGTACAAAATACTTATATTTAACACCTAATAATCCTTGGAGTTACACTAGTAGTAGAAGTTCTGCTCTAGTATGGCAAGAAATATATAAATTTAGCTATGAATCACCAAAAGGTATAGAATTTATGAACATATTAGTAAATGGAAAATATAATTATTTCAAAGAGATTATACCAAATAAACTAAGTGCTTCAAAAACAGGATTTGCTTCTTTAGACGTTATAGAAACAGGTATTGTATTTGATGATGAATACCCATATATAGCCATAGCAGTAGCAAACAAAGGTGGAACAATAGGAGCATATACAGAAGTATTAAAACTAATAAACTACATAAACGACGTTATGAACGAATACAAAGAGTTTAAACATAATTAAGAAAGTCTTACATTAGTAAGACTTTCTTTTATTCTTCATAATCTTCAATAAAATGATCACCTTTATGACCAACATCGTCTGGTTCATCGAAGAGTAAACTATTATAATTTTGTTGCCTTAAAGCTTCATAAACCATAATAGCTACAGTATTAGATAAATTTAAAGCTCTAACCTTATCGGTCATCGGCATTCTCATACATCTATCTAAATGAGGCTTTAATATTTCCCTTGGTATACCAGTACTTTCTTTTCCAAAAACAAAATATATATTCTTATTGCTGTCACTATAATCAAAAGAAGTATGTGGTTTATGTCCATATCTAGTCAAAAAATAAAAATCTCCATCTTTATTTTTTGAATAAAAGTCATCCCAGTTTTCATAGACAGTATAATCACAATAATCTATATAATTAACACCACTTCTTCTAATATACTTTTCATCTAAAGAAAAACCCAAAGGTTTAATAAAATGAAGTTTAGTATCTGTAGCAACACAAGTTCTCATAATATTACCAGAATTACCAGGTATTTCCGGTTCAAATAACACAACATTTATCATATTAATCTCCTAATAAATAAAGACCTACTGGTCTTTATTTTTTTACATTATTCTTATCTAAAATTTTTTGAAAATCAGCAGAAGTCATCATCTTATTATCTTTTCTAGATATTATTCCATCTTTTACTACTTCTCCATCTTTATAATAAATAATAGTAGGTATACGTATTATTTTTTCATTTCTAAGACTTAAAGCCCTATTAATATCATTTACATAATCACTATTATCTTTAATACTTGTTACATTTAAATAATAAAATTGATCAGCTATATTATATTTCTTAATAATCTTAGCCAACTCTTTTTCCATTGCAAATATTTCTTCATCTCCAGTATAACTTACATAAACATAATACTCATCAGGAGCTTCTGAAAAAACATCTACTATTTCATTTAAATCTTTAATTTCATTAGATATAATATTGTTTTTAATCAAATAAGAAGTAGAAACCTTATCTTCCTTATATACTTTATACCAAGCAAAACAATACCAAACAAGCAGTAAAATGCCTATAACAACCCCAAAAGCTATAATATAATTTTTAGTTGGAATATATCTCTCATTTTTTTTGATTTCAGTCATAGCCACTACCTACCTACTTATGATTTAATTTTATCATAATATTCCAATCAATGCAATTTGGAAATATATTAAACTTTTGGAGCTCTTTTCTTCTCCTTAATCTCTATAATTCTTTCACAAAATAAATCAAAAGCTTCCTTATTATTTTCATAAGCCATATCTACTAAATTTTGAAAATCAGAATCTTCAAGCATATCTATAGCTACCTTTACTTCATTTTTACCATTACCTTTATTAACATAAGGCAAATAATAATGTATTAATCTTTTTGAAAAGTCACGTATTCTAGTTTTTAATTGCTTAGAAAACCTATCAAAGAAAAAAGAGCCAAAACTACGAGGATCAAAACTAGACGAAACTCTTAATCCACTATTATTATAAACTACTTCATCAATAATATTTAAACCTACTAATTCCGAAACAAAATCAACATCAGCAGAATATCTTATATTTAATAATCGCTTTTTTTCTATCTCATAGTATTCCTCTTTACTTATCAAAACTGCATTGCTATTAATAACTTTATAAAATTCTTTTTCTCCATTTTTAAAATAAATACTACCATTAAATACTAAAAATGGAACATTCCCAATTCTAGCATGAATAGTAAATCTTGTCGGATCATCTTCTAATATAGTAGCTAATTGATAAATAGTATGAGTTTTATAGTCAACAATCCACTTTCCACCTTTCCAAATAATCCAAGAGATCCTTTTTTTCATTACTACCAACTCCAATTATATTATATCATGACAAAAAGATAATTAACTATATGTTATTATATATTCTATGAACAAAAAAAGAGATAAATCTCTTTTATCCATTATAAACATTACCCGAATTCTCAGGTCGATTATTTAAAGTATATATTAAATCTTCTTCTAATAATTCATCAGTAAGATTCTCAGAACCTTCTACAATACTTTTACCATAACTACTATTAATCTCTGAAAACCTTTCAACAACTTTTAAAAACTCTGATAATAAATTACGTAAAGCTTCTCTATTCTCAGGATTTTCTCTTTCTCTTGCATCAAAAATTTTCTTTAAATCATAGTATTTCAAAGTCAATTCAGTAATAACTGTCGCCGCATCTACATAACTAATAAGCTTTTGATTATCATCTTGAACAGCTGTTCCCAATTTCATAATCTCATCAAATAAACTATGAGGATCAATACTATCAGGTAAAAGACTACTATCAAACAACAAATCATTAACAGTAATTATTGGAAATCCCCCTAAAGAAACTCTTATTTTATATTTAGAACCAGTGGTAATATAACTAACTCTATCAACTGTAGAATTTGGAACAGCTTTCATGTTTTCAAAATAGTTTAAACTATCATTTCCACTAAATCTAATACATATACTATTTTTTTCAGTTTTAAAATCTACACTATCATCACAACATATTTTGAGAATACCTAATTTTTGCATTTTTTCTAATAAAGAAATAATACTATCTAAACTATCTCGATGAGCAACTAAATAATTATAAAAATAATTTACTTCACCTCTAAAAGTATGACTGCCAAGATCAAAAGCATCATTCATAAAATATGCAAAACCCATATATTCATTTATAATATCTAATACATTTTTATTTCTTTTACAAAAAGCATTAACTTGTCCACAAAGAAGTTTACTTCCGTTACGAGAAATATCTTCTACTAAAGTATAATCAAAATTAAAATTTTTTATATCCTCACTAGATCTAAAAGCTTCAAAATCATCTAATATATGGCATAACACCATTAATACATCTACTCTTATTTCATTATAATTCTTTTTAATAACCATACCATCACCCCATTGCTAGACTATTATATGTCCTCAAGCCATATTAGTCAAATTTGTTAAAAACTAATATATACATGATACAGTATTAATCTTATTATCAAAATGCATTTTAAAGTATTATTTAGAGAATTCTTTCACAGATATTATTTGATCTTTATCATAAAAAGTTATTCTATTTTCTTCTTTTACAAGCACTCCTAAAATATACTCTGGTGATATACAATTATCACCAGAAGTATAAAAATCACTAGGATCTATTTTAAAAAGTAAATCTTTATCCACTACATCCTCAGGAAATTAAAATAATATAATACTATTGTTATTCTTATAAGAACTAACTAAAAATATAATTCCGTCAATACTATAAAAAGGAGAAAGCGCTAAGTTTATTTCCGGATTATCACTAACAGCTCCTGAAGAAAGATGACCATTATTAATAACTCCATTATTCATAATATCTTGTAATTCTCCATTTGTAGGTATTCCATCAATATATTCCAATCTTCCAATATTAGTTCGATGAATACCCAAAACACCATGTTCTTCCTTCATTAGCTTATTAAGATATTTTCCAGCTTCTCTATTTATATTAGAACTATCATTCCATCCTTTTATAACATTAAACATATATAAATAAGTATCATAATTATTTAAATCTTGTGCTTCTCTAAAAAAAGCTTTGACAACATCAAACTCAAACAAACTAAATTTATCATTTGCTACATCCTTATTTATTATTTCATATATTTGTATTTTTAATTTCAAAATATCATTCCCTTTATTATTATTATCGTCTATACTAATTTCTTTCTTTTTTTTAAATAAACTAAACACCGTTCATCACCTACAAACTATTCTTCTTAATAAGTATATCTTAATTATACTATTAAAAAAAGCAATTCTATTCGAATTGCATTCAATATGCATTTTATCACAAATGCCATCCACCAGCACCATATGTATATTGACCTTTAATTGCTTCTATATCTAATAAAGAGTTTTCTTGAAGTGGTATTATTCTAGTTTTATCCCCATTTAGGAAAGCAGATTGATGTTCTATTTCAAATTCTTCAGTATCTGTAATAAGTTTATATTGTATAAATATATTTGGGAAAAAAGTATAATCACTATCACCATTACTCTTCCCAAGCTCTGTATCACTTTGAGTATAACTCCCTTTCAACATACAACTAAGCAAATCTGGTCTATCACAAGAACTAACATCAATTTCAAAAGCTGGATTAACACCATTATCAATTGGCTGTTGATGTAAATCAACATCAAATCTTTTAATAGAAAGATTATTAAATGCATCTTTTAATAGTACATTATATGCCGGCTGACATAGAGCCATACCAATACCTAGATCAATATCAGTATTTTGATTTAAAACCACTAATCTAACAGGAACATAATCTTTATAAAATACTATAGCATTATGCTTATTTCTAACATTTAAACCAGGGTGATTACTAGTTATAATACAATTCACATTTCTAATAACTTTATATGCATCGTATGGAATGTTATCATTATCAAAGCCATCAATAAATGCTCCACAAAAACATTCGATTTGATTGTCTTTTTGTTCTGTCCATAAATCTATTGTTTTTATTTTATTCATAAAAATCATCTCCAATATTTATACTTTAATATATTAAACAGAATAGTTATTTTTAGATTTCTCAATCATTTCCTTATCTATTTTTTGAGAAGCTATTTCTTTGGCTATTCGCAAAATTTCCAAACGAAATAGCTTTTCATCGCCTTCATTTTTTTCTGTATGATGATTTAAATGATGAAAAAAGCCTAAATAATTAAAATGAGTATGTGTAATAATTGAATAATTCTCAAAATAATCATTAATATTTTTTACGACATGACTATTTGAAAATTCTTTAGTTTCACCATCTAAAGGTTGTACTCCTGTTAAAATCAAATTTAAAGGCTTACCAGCTAACTTAAAAAAAGATGTATAATGATTTGTTCTATCAAAAAAATTCTTTAATATTCCCGAGATAAAACTTTCATATATTGGCGAAATATAAATAATAGAATCAGCTTTTTCCATTAAAACATAAGCTTTTTGTACATCATCATTAATAAAACAATACTTATTTTCATCTTTGCAACAACTTACACATCCCTTACAGAAAGAAATGTTACTATCTGGTATATTAAAGTATTCTACATTAATATTATTATTAGAACTGTTAAACGATTCTAAAATACTCTTCAAACTATTTGCAATATAATTACAATAACCTTTTTTTCTAGCACTACCATTAATAATTAAAACATTCATCATTTTCCTCCACTCAACTAATATTATAACATATGTTGTTATACACATTCATAATTATGTTTTAATTATTAAAACCTATGATATAATCAAATTCGTGAGGTGATTATATGTCAGATATTAACTTAGAAGAAATAAACAAAAGAATCTGTAATAGAGATGATTGTTTCTATTGGCAAACAGATAGAAAAATAAGTGCTGAAGAAGCTGCATTAATATGGAAAGATAGACACTCTGCTATTACCAACGAAGAATTATTTTCCAAAATAAACCCAGAATTAACTAATGATAAGCTAAAATACATTGAACCATTTGATGAAAATGCTCAAACAAGTTTAGGCAATGTTAACTCAATTAGAATCGGAGTTTTAGAAAGTGATAAAAAAGTCATTATTAGATGCCATCCAAAAGGAGTAAAAAATGGATATTTTTATTCTGAAAGTCTAGCCTCTAAAATCGCTCTAGAACATGGAATACCTGCATATAAAACTTATACTATTCATGAACTAAGTAGTGAAGACGACATTTCTTACCAAGTAATTGAACAATTACCTGGTGATACTATTCAATTTTATTTAAAAAAGCATCCCGAAAAAGAAGAAGAACTAGTATATGAAATGGGAAGAACAATGGCTAAACTTCATAAAATCAAAATAGAAGGTTTTGGCCCCTTTATTAATGAAGAAGCCAAAAAAGGTCATCTAATAGGTAGATTTACTTCCCTTCATGATTCCATTAATGCCGGACTAGAAGAAAATCTAGATAGACTTGTAAAATATGATATTCTATCTAGAGATGTTGCCAATAAAATGAAAGCTCTATTTAAAAACAATCCCTTGTTAGATTTTGAGGAATCAGTATTAGTTCATAATGATTTTGCCGACTGGAACTTATTAACTGACGGGAATACAGTAAGTGGTGTTATAGACTGGGATGAATGTGTTGGAGGTCATCCAATTCAAGAAATAGCATGTTGGTCAACATTTTTTGATCCAGAAAGAATAATTCCTTTTTTAAAAGGATATTATAGTGATACCAAAAAACCCGAAAACTTTGATGAATTATTTCAATTATTTAGATTAAGATATACTATATCAAAAATGGCTTTAAGAATAAAAAGATATACTTATGAACAAACTCCATTTTTAAAAGGTATGATTGAAAAAGGTGAAAAACATCTAGAAGAATTAATTAAAATATTCAATTTAGAAGATACCATTGTTAAAAAGAAAACAATAATCTAATATTTTAACTAAACAGATTAAAAAAATATCTGTTTTTTTATCAAATAGATTTTAAAACCATTACCTTTTATTTTTTTATAAAATAAGAAATAATTATGATAAAATGCTTATTAGGATGTGATTATATGGAAAAAAAAGATTCTAGTTTTTTAAAAAATGTTAAAAAAACTTGGATATATGTAAAAGAATGTAAATTAAATTTAATCGGCTATGCATCTGTTAGTATTATCGAGGCTATATTGGGTGCTTTACTACCAATTATTGCAGCAAAAATAATTCTAAATATTACAAGTGGTTTAATACCACAATTAGTATTATCAGCACTAGCAGTATTATTACTTGAAATAGTACTATATACTATGTTTTTCTTTAAAGGTTATTTATATCAAAAAATCTATCAAAAAACACTAGTAAATTTACAAGTAGCAGTAGCTAGAGAAACATTAAATTTAGAAATAAAAGAAATAGACAAATCTTCTTCCGGACTATTCATTGATAGACTAAACAAAGATACTCAAGATATTTCTAGTACCTTTATGGAATATACTTATTGGACATCTAATATAATATCTAATATTGGCGTATTAGTAGCAATATTTATTTTAAATAAATATTTATTCTTATACGCAATTATTACTTCTATCTCTATTTTCTTAATAAATAAAAAAAGAATAAGTAAACAATATGAACTTCAAAAAAATCTAAAAAATATACAAGAAAAGAAAACAGGACTTACTGGTGAACTTGTAAGAGGTATAAGAGATATCAAAGTATTAAATGCATCAAGCACTATTTTAAAACAAACTTCAAGGAAAATAATAGAAGCATCTAACGAAGAAATTAAAATGTTAAATATAAGAAGAATATATATGTATTTAGAAAACAATTTAAGAAGTCTAAGTGATTTTGTATTCATAATAATTGGGTGCTATCTATATAGTAATAGTTTACTTACAATACCAACATTCGTAATTATATATAATTACCAGTCAAAAGTAAAAAATCTATTAACTGGTATTGTACAATTAACTGAATATAACAAAAAATTTGTAGTTTCTTCAGATCGAATATATGAAGTAATTGAAAACAATAAATTTGAAAAAGAAAAATTTGGGAATTTAAATATTAAAAAACTTGATGGAAATATTAAATTTGATAATGTAGACTTTGGCTATGATAAAAATAATAAGATAATTAATAAAATGAGTTTTGAAATTGCTCCTAATCAAAAAGTGGCTTTTGTTGGTAAAAGTGGTGCTGGTAAAACTACTATTTTTAATCTTATTACTAGACTATATTCAATTAACAAAGGTAGAATACTAATTGATAATTATAATATAAATGATCTAACTTGCGATTCATTAAGAAATAATATGTCTATTATTACTCAAAATCCATATATATTCAATTTTTCCATTAAAGAGAATTTATTATTGGCAAAAGAAAATGCTACAATGAAAGAAATAAGAGAAGCATGTAAAATGGCATGTATAGATGACTTTATAATGTCCCTACCTGATAAATATGAAACAATGGTTGGTGAAAACGGAGTTATATTATCTGGTGGTCAAAAACAAAGATTAGCAATAGCTAGAGCATTGCTTATGAAAACTGAAATAATATTGTTTGATGAAGCAACAAGTGCACTTGATAATGAAACTCAAAGTGAAATACAAAATGCCATAGAAAACTTAAAAGGTGAATACACTATTCTAATAGTGGCTCACAGATTATCTACTGTAATTGATTGCGATAAAATTTTTGTAGTAGATAATGGTAAAATACTAGATAGTGGTTCACATAAAGAATTATTAAAAAATTGTGAATTTTATAAGAACCTATATGAAAAAGATTTGAATGTTTAATGATAAAAGATGACTCCAACGAATCATCTTTTTTGTTTTTTTATAAAGGTAGTGCTTGTTTATCCTTAACTCTATTTTCAATGTATTCTAAATTATTAAATGATTTAATACATTTATCTCTCATTTTATCTTGTATTTTAGGTAAGTTATTTTTTATAAATACACTACATTTATCAACTTGCTTATTCATACTTGTTTTACAATTATCTTAAACTGCAATTCCTACTACATGAAGATCTGATGAAGATTCATCAGTCTCAATTTCTTCTTTAATTATTTTTATCATAGACACCAACCTTTCTATGATTTTTTCTTATAAAACAAAAAAATCAATCATTTCTGATTGATATCTATCTAAAAGTTCGATTAGTTCGAACAGATTATTCAATGGTAGGTTAAAGACTTTGGTATCAAACTTTAGCCTGTTTTCGTATTACAAATCCATTAGGTATTTGAATTATATCATATTTTTATTATAAAAGATGAAATATTATGTAAATTCTTGTGTCTGTTCGCTTGTTTTTATATAGCTAATATGCTACAGTGATTCCAGGAACATTTAGTTGTTGAGTGTCTACCTCCTATTCAGCATAGAGAGGAGGTTTGAGAGAATGAACAAACGTGAATACAACATCAAGTTGCTTCGCTACATATCACTCATTTTACTACTCTTAACCTTACTGGTTTT
>CAMODW010000013.1 GCA_946611635.1 uncultured Bacillota bacterium
TAAAATATTAGAATATATTATTTTATCTATTTTATATTTATTATCAATTGGTTACTACAAGACAGAACTAAATGGTATGTTATTTGTTTTCCTATTAGTTATACTAACTATTATCAGTTATTATAAAAAATGGGGACCAATATTTATAACTTCTTTAGTATTTATATTAATAAATGCTTTCATACTAACAAGAATGTTCTGGCTTTCGCTTCCATGGTGGGTATACTTATTAGTTATTGGTTCTATATTAATTGCATTTGCTATTAACAATGAATTAAAAGAAAAAAATAATTATAAAGACAAACTGAAAAACATAATAGAAAAAATAGATATGTAATACATATATTTATGATAATATATATTAATATGAGAGGGATGTAATAATGGCATATAGGTTTTATATATTTAAAGAAAAAACAATAATTACTATATTAAGAATAATAATATTTTTATTAACATTGGGAACTATATTTCTATCTTATAAAATGCAAACAAAATATTATTTACCAATAATTATAGCTGATGGAGTATTATTACTATTTTACGTATTGATATCAAGAACAATTAGTAGTAGTACAAACAACGCTATTAAAATAAAAGGAAGTTTTATTTTAGATAGCGAAAATAATGGATATATGGTAATACCAACAGTAAGAGTATACTTAATATCCATAATATTTACGATAATAATAACTTTATTAATCTTATTTGGCCCAATAGATTTAAAAGAAGTTCTATCTTCTATAAATAAATATCCTGGCTTCTTAGTTTTAATAATATTTCTTATATTTTGCAATTTACTATTTTTTAATGGTTTCATAGCAAATATTATTTTAAAATATAAAAAAAATAAAATATTTGATTCATTAGCTAACGGAACAAAAAATAGTATGATAAAAGGAATTAGTAATCTAACAGTAACAGAAAATAATGAAATAATTGGCATCTATGCTAATCAACAAGTAGTTTTGCTATTTGATGAAAGTTCAAGTGAATATCGTAATTTAATTAATAGTATGGCTCAAAACTATAATAATAAAGTAGAAACGTATAGTAGAGAGGATGTATATGGTAATTAATAAATAATGATGTTATAATAATTGACATTATAAATGAGGTGATATAATGAGCAATTTAACTGTGTTAACAAATAATAATATAAAGAGTATTGATATAACAGTTTTAGGTGGATGCTCATTAGATCAAATATTCTATCAAAATAAAGATGGTAGTTGGAACGATAAAGCAGATATATATTCAGCTGGTGGTAAAGGCTCTAATCAAGCAGTTGCTGCTTCTAGAGCTGGAGTTAGTGTTAGAATTATTTCCAGATTAAAAAATGATAGTATAGGATCTGTTATATTAGATAACTTAAAACTTAATGGAATAGATACTAGTTGTGTTGAACTAGTAGATGATATCGAAAACGATACTACTAAAATATATATAAATAAAGATGATAGAGATAACGAAATGTATAGACAAGATGATGCAATTAATAGTTTTACTCCTGATATGATAGATAAATATAAAGATCAATTACTATCTTCTAAACTAGTTCTAGCTCAAACTAAAGTAAGAAAAGAATTAGTTATTAGATTAATAGATTTTTGCCATAAATATTCGGTACCTATAATTATTACTCCTAGTAAACCAAAAAAACTATCTATAATAGATGATTATAAAAATAAAGAACTAATAGATAAAATAAATTATATAACTTGCAATAGAGAGGAGTGCCAAATTCTTTTTGGTACAGATAATATTGAAGAATGTGTTACTAACTATCCAAATAAACTAATAGTAACATTAGGAAGAAATGGTGTAATATACCATGATGGAAACAAAATAATTAAAATACCAGCAATCAAGGGTGTAAAAGTTGTTGATACAGTTGGAGCTGGTGATACTTTTTGTGGTAATTTTGCAGCATCGTTAATAAATGGTTGTGAGTTAAAAGAAGCAATTTATAGAGCACAAATAGCAGCAGAAATAAAGATAGGACAAAAATCTGCTCAAGATGGAATGCCATATAAAGAACAACTAGATGAATACATTAAAGCTTATGAAAGTGGTATTAATTTTGAAAAAATAAACGTTTCAAAAAGAAAAAGCTTTATTTTCGATAAAAGAATAATAGATAAAAAAATATAGACATATTAATAATCCTTATGATAAAATCACGTCAGGAGGATGAAAATATGGAAAAACAAAAAACAAGAAATCTAATTGATATAAAAGACTTATCAAAAGAAGAAATTGATAAATTAATAAAAGTAGCTAATGACATTATTAATCACAAAGAAAAGTATTCTCATAAATGTGATGGTAAGATATTAGCTACTTTATTTTTTGAACCAAGTACAAGAACAAGATTAAGTTTTGAATCAGCTATGCTTAGATTAGGTGGAAAAGTGTTAGGGTTCTCTGAGAGTTCATCAAGTTCTACGTCCAAAGGAGAAACTTTAGCCGATACTATAAGAGTAGTTAGTGGTTACGCAGATATAATTGCTATGCGTCATCCTAAAGAAGGAGCGCCAACGGTTGCTGCTAATAATTCTATTGTACCAGTAATTAACGCTGGAGATGGTGGCCATAACCATCCAACCCAAACTCTAACAGATTTATTAACAATAAGTAGAGAGAAAAAAAGATTAGATAATTTAATAATAGGTCTTTGTGGCGATCTTAAATTTGGGCGTACAATACACTCTTTAATATCAGCAATGTCCAGATATGAAAATATAAAATTTATTCTTATATCTCCAAATGAATTGAAAATTCCTGATTATATTAAAACAGAAGTATTAGAAAAAAATAATATAGAATATATCGAAACAGATAGTTTAGAAGAATATATGAGTGATTTAGATATTCTTTACATGACTAGAGTTCAAAAAGAAAGATTCTTTAACGAAGCAGATTACATGCGTTTAAAAGATTACTATATATTAGATAATAATAAACTAAAAAATGCTAAGAAAGATTTAAGTATATTACACCCATTACCAAGAGTAAATGAAATATCTACTGAAGTTGATGAAGATAAAAGAGCTAAATACTTTGAACAAGCATATAATGGAGTATATATTCGTATGGCACTTATACTAAGTTTATTGGAGGGAAAATAATGAATATTGATACAATAAAAAATGGATATGTAATAGATCATATTACAGCTGGAAATGCTATTAAAATATATCGATTATTAGATTTAGAAAATATCGGCTGCCAAGTCGCTTTAATAACCAATGCCAAAAGCAAAAAAACCGGTACTAAAGATTTATTAAAAATAGGAAAGTTAATAGATATTAATTTAGATAAAATAGCATTTATTGATCCAAATGTTACAATTAATATTGTTAAGAATGATAAAATAATAGAAAAGAAAAAAATAGAAATCCCTGAAAAACTAATTAATGTTTGTTATTGCAATAATCCCCGTTGTATAACATCTACTGAAAGAAATCTAAATCAAATATTTAATCTAACTAACAAGGATAAAAAAATATATAGATGTAATTATTGTGAAGCATTATTAGAAAAAGATAAATTTATTTATTAAATGATTAATTATTGTTATATAAATAATAATAGATCATCATATGGAACAAAGATTTATAAATTTTATATTGATAATAAGAAAGGTGTTAAATATCAAACGCACACCCATTTAGAAGGAAAAAAATTAGATTTAGCAGGATTAATAACAGGTATTATAGGAATATCCCTTTGCTTATTATTATATATATCTTTAATGATATTGATATTCTTAGAAAACCAAGTGTTTTAAAATAAAAGATTATTAGAGAACTGATTAAGTGAAAAATCAAAAAAGAACTTATTAAAACCCTAATTAAATCCTATATTGAATTAGGGTTTTATAATGTACTTAATAACACTAATATTCAAGAACCACACCACTTGAGATTTAATTTTATATAAAAGTATGATATTATAAAATTGGACTAAATAGAGGAGATTTTATATGAAAAAAAGATCAAAAATTGCTTTGGCAGCATTATTATTAGTACTAGTAATAGGAGTAATACTTTTTAAGAAGGAATCCGACTCTAAAGACAAAACGGCTTTAGTTAATGTGAATATAGAAGAAGTCTTAAGAACGGAAGCTTATTCATACCTACCTGAAAAAGCTAAAGATTATATTAGAGAAGTATATAAAAATGAAGGAATTATTCTTCATACTGAAAAAAATAAAGAGAAGAATGTAGAATACTTAAACCCGGCTTATATAGAATATTTAACCAGGAATGAAGAAGTAGCTGTTATTCCTAGTAGTACAATAGTGGATTTCGTTCCAAGCATAGTAAAAAATGCTGAAAACTTACCGTCAAAATTTGATCTAAGAGATGTAGATGGTAAAAACTATGTTACCCCCTGGAAAAATCAAGGATCAGAAGGATTGTGTTGGGCTTATGCAACAAACGCTACGATAGAGAGCCATTTATTAAAAGTAAATAATAAGGAATATGACGAAACAGCAAGTATTATCTCTGAACAGCAATTAGATTATGCGACGGCATCTAACGGAGCAGAAATAGATAACCATATATATGTAAACAAAAGAGAACTATCGTCTGGAGGAAATTTTGCTGATGCTGAAAAAGTAATGTTAGATGGCCTAGCAATTGTCCAAAGAAGCTGGGATCAAGAACATGTAAACCAGATTAGTAATAAATCGCCGATTGCTTTAGAAGACATTTATAACTTTGATAATTCACTATATGAATTAAATGGAACATATCATTTCCCTACCATAAATTTTAAAACTGCTTCAGAAGAAGATAAGACTAGTTATATTAATGCAATTAAAGAGAATATTATAGAATATGGCGGCGCAATGGTAGGAACTGATATTAGTAATGGAAACAAAAACTTGTATAATGGCAAATGGGTAAGAGTTGTAAACCAAAAACCAGAATCTAAGAGTTTTATGCCAGAACCGCATGGTATGGAAATAATCGGCTGGGATGACGATTTTGAATATATCACATGTAATCATTTATATAAAGGGGAAGCCCCTAATGATTGCCCCAATGACTATCGAACAGGTAAAGGAGTATGGATTTTAAAGAATTCTTGGGGAGATCAACAAGATCCAATAATATATCTCGCCTACGAATCTTATAAAACAGATATAAACTTTGTAAGAGATTTAAGTGTAAGGAGTTGGGATAATTTTTATCACACAAAATTCACCAGTATTAATTCTACAACTGGTAAATACGAACTTCAAAGCAATACTTTTGTTAAAAATGAGAGAATAAATAAAATAAAAGCTATACTTCCTCAAAACGCCAATAATAAA
This sequence comes from uncultured Bacillota bacterium, assembly GCA_946611635.1. Taxonomy (GTDB): domain Bacteria; phylum Bacillota_I; class Bacilli_A; order RF39; family UBA660; genus Coprovivens. Next base: position 5,330 of record CAMODW010000013.1, read on the forward strand.
TTCTATCTTAGCAATGACAAAGGCTCTTCATATACCTTAATCGGGGAAATAAATTCCCTATATAACGGCTTTTATGCCTTAGATATAGCGTCAAAAGCATTAGATTATAATAACGAATCAATTATTAAGGTAGTTACAAATGGAAAGATTGATTCAATAAAAGATATTAGGGTTTATACCAACAATATAACAGAGACAAAAGATATTTATTCGGAAGATTATGAATATAACGGCTTTCTAAATAATTCAAAGCAATTTGATTTTCCAATTTATACTCAAACTAAAAATCTTTCTAATAGTACACCACTAAGTATCAAAATAAAAAACAGCTCAAACGAGTACATGCCAGAGGACAGTTATTCTTTTTCTCCTAATAAAGTATATGCTAATATTAATCATGCACATTTAAGAGTAAACGCTGATTATTTTAGTAAGGGAGTATATACAGTTGAAGTATATTATGCAGATGAAATGTTTAAAACCTTTACTTTAAATATAACAAAAGACTTGATAGTAACCGGCGGAGAAGGAACGATTGAAAATCCGTGGGAAATATATAATACATGGCAATTTGACTATATTAGAAAACATTTGAACGATAGTTTTATACTGATGAGTGATCTTGATTTTGAATATGACACAAAAAATGAAAATGGTTTGTTTTATAATGATGGCCTTGGCTTTGAGCCGATAAAAGGTTTTGAAGGATTCTTAGACGGAAATAATCATAAAATTAAGAATCTATATTCTTCTTCCCTTTATAGTACAGAATTAAACAAAGAATTGAGAAGTGGCGGTATTTTTGAATCAGCCAATTTTTATCAGTGCCCACTAACTAAATGTGGTTTTAAAAATATAACAGTAGAGAATCCCGAGATAAAAGATTCTACTGAAGTTGGAGGATTTATCAACTATTTAGAAGCAGAAGAACCTGAAAAATTGGTTTTTGAAAACATTTTTGTGCAAGGTGGTAGCGTCTCAGCGCTTAGTGGTAGGTCTTATGCTATTGGAGGAGTAATTGGGCAATTACACTTTTATTCAGAAGATAACAAGGCTAACACAATTAATAATTTGTTTAATAGTTCAACAATAAATGGCGCTAGTGTTAAATCATCAAATAATTTTCTTGCGGGAGTAATAGGTAAAATAAGTTCTGATGTTGGTGGGAAACTAATAATTAAAAATATTATGAATGTCGGAAAAATAAACTTTCCTATAGACAGTGATCTTGCAGGCGGAGCGATAAACATATTGGGAGCAATAGATTCAGAGATAGATTTGAAAAATATTATAAGCTTAAATAATAGTTATGACGCTATTGGGGTATCACCTAAAATAGAAGATTATAGTGATGCTCTAGAAGTGAGTATAGAAAACATTTATACTGACGCTGGAAGTAATTATAATACAGAATATCTAGATCAGTATTTAGTAAAGAGTAATAATATAATAAGCGGTAAATCGATATACGAACTAGCTAACTCTAACTATAGCACTTGGGCAGATTTTAATTCTAATTGGACTCAATATGATGATGATGGGATTAAAAGAATACCTGTACTAAAAAATGTTTCTTATGATTATTTTGGAATGAATAACGAAATATCTATTAATGTTAATGGTACATATGACATTCTTAATTTAGTGATCAATAATAAAAATAATAATGATATAGAAATACTAAAGAATTGTGATTATGATTTAGATGTATGTAATAACACGACAAATGAACAAATAATATCTTTAGAAGGAACAACAATTAAGGGACTAAAAGCCGGAAAAACAACTATAATTGTTGGCAATAAACATGACGGATATATAGATGTAGTAAATGTTAATGTTGAAGATAGAAAAGAAATATCTTTTAATGCTAACGGTGGAACCGGAGCAATGGAAAGCCAAGTATTTAAAGAGGGAGAAGAGATAAGCCTATCTAAAAATACATTTACTAAAAACAAGTATACATTTGATCATTGGAATACCAAAGCCGATGATACAGGAACAAGCTATACAGATGGTCAAAAAGTAACATTAAATGATAATACCGAGTTATTTGCAATCTGGGAAAAAGCCGATCTTTACGTAACTTTTAATGCTAACGGTGGAACCGGAGCAATGGAAAGCCAAGTATTTAAAGAGGGAGAAGAGATAAGCCTATCTAAAAATACATTTACTAAAAACAAGTATACATTTGATCATTGGAATACCAAAGCCGATGATACAGGAACAAGCTATACAGATGGTCAAAAAGTAACATTAAATGATAATACCGAGTTATTTGCAATCTGGGAAAAAGCCGATCTTTACGTAACTTTTAATGCTAACGGTGGAACCGGAGCAATGGAAAGCCAAGTATTTAAAGAGGGAGAAGAGATAAGCCTATCTAAAAATACATTTACTAAAAACAAGTATACATTTGATCATTGGAATACCAAAGCCGATGATACAGGAACAAGCTATACAGATGGTCAAAAAGTAACATTAAATGATAATACCGAATTATTTGCTATCTGGGAAAAAAATACATATTATATCACTTTCGATGCAAATGGCGGAACCGGGTTAATGGAACGTCAAGGATTTAGTGCAGGAGACGAGATAACTCTATCTCAAAATACATTTATTAAAGACAAATATAAATTTGATCATTGGAATACCGAAGGCGATGATTCTGGAACAAGTTATACAGATGGTCAAAAAGTAACACTAGAAGATGACGTAAAATTATTTGCTATTTGGAAAATAAATACATTTTATATCACTTTTAATTCAAACGGTGGAACTGGTAATATGGAACAACAGGAATTCCAAGGAGGTGTAGCGCAAAATATTAAGCCCAACTCATTCACTAAAGAGCATTATCAATTTAGTAATTGGAATACTAAACCAGATAATACCGGAGATGCTTATTTAAATGAACAAAGTATAATTATAGAACAAGATTTAACATTATACGCGATGTATAATATTAATTACTACTATATATTGTATGATTTGAATGGAGGAGAGGGTATTTATGATTCCAAAAAGCCGAGTGGAACAATTTTAGAAAATCCTGGTACTCCTACAAGAGATGGATATATCTTTGCTGGTTGGTTTGCAGATGAAAACTTAACAACCCCATTTGAATTTGGTAAGCCATTGATATCTACTGTAACTCTATATGCCAAATGGCGCCAGCCTGTTGTAACTTGGAATATTAATGGAGGTACTCCGAAATCAGATTTTGTTTCTGATGAAACTCACCCAGTAGACTATGAATTTGTCCTACCATCAGAAGAAGAATTAAAAGTTAATGCTCCAAAAGGATATGAATTAGACGCTTACGAATTAACCGGAGCAAGATTCTTACCAGGCCAAACAAAAACAATAGATGACGATATAACAATTAAAATACTATGGAAAAAAATTATACTTCCAGATCCGGAAGAATCATATGTTATTAAATTCAAAGGCAATAAAGAAAAAAAAGAACTTGTTGATAATAATACAAATCTAAATAATTATATTGCTAATAAAAAATCAGAATTTGCTACAGCGATAAATGAATTTAAGAATGGAAAAGAAAATACTAGTATAGATAATTATAATAACTTATTTACTAATAATAGTTATGCATTGTTTGAAAACTTCTCTTTAAAGAATACCAATCGTAATGAAGAAGAAAACACGATTACCTACGAATACGAAGTATTATATACAAAAGTAAATGTTAGAAAAGAGTCTAATAAATATAAACTAGAAAAAGTTCAAGAAGACCAAGAGCAATTAGATTTTAAAACTAATATAGAAGATTATATTAATACCAAAAAAGAAGAATTTAAAAATAAAGTTAAAGATATTGATATCAATGATTTGTTCATAGTTAATAAAGAGAAAGAAATCTATCAATATCCGGTATTTATTGATAAAGTATTAACGGATTCTAAAGAAGATGAAGAGAACAGTACTATTACAAACTACTATAGTTACAACTATAAACTAGTTAGTATCGTATTGGTTAAAGAATATGTGCTTAACAAAAATGATTATATTATTAGTTTTAAAGATAAAGCTGGTATAGATTTTAAATTCAATATAATTAGCATTATAAACAATATAGATTCTAATGCAATTAATAAAGCTAAAAAACTTGTGAATAAAAAAGAAAAGTTAATAGATTATTATCGAATAACTGTTACAAATGGTAATCAAGAAAAACATGAAGGACCATTTGAACTAAAGCTAAAAATAACAGATAACATGCAAAAATTCAAAAAAATATATTTGCTATGTATCTCTGGAGAAAAAGAAGAAAAACCTATATATCTAACAAAAGAAGGAAAGTATTTAACTGGCTCTATAGAACACTTAAGTGATTATATCTTAGTTGGAATAAAAGACGAAGTTAATCCTGAAACAAAAGATAGTATCTTAACATATATAGTCATTTCCTTGTTAATCTTCACAATAATAGTGCTTTCTAAAAACATTCTAAAAATAAAAAGGTATAATTAAAAAAATTATATCTTTTTTATTGCAATTATCTAAAAAGGTAGTATAATCCAAAATGAAAATCATTTTCATTTTGGAGGTATTACAATGTTAAGAGATAAGTATAAGACTAAACAAAAAGAACAAATACTCAATATAATAAAAAATAAGAATAAAGAATTTACTATTAAAGACATTTATCAAGAACTAAACAAAGAAATAGGTATGACTACTATTTATCGTTTAGTAGATAATTTAGTAAAAGAAGGCATTATTAATAAAAATGAGAATTATTACCAATATTTAGAACATTGTAATTGTGATAATCATTTTTATTTAAAATGTTCCAATTGTGGAGCTTTAATACATGTTGATTGTGATTGTATTAATGAATTGTTTTCTCATATAAATAAAGAACATAAATTTAAACCAGATAAAGAAAAAATAATTATAAAAGGTTTATGTAATAAATGCATTTAATGGAAGGTGAAAAATATGAAAGAATGTATAATAGATGCTTTGATAGATACTTTAAAATTATTACCTTATTTACTAATAACTTTCTTACTTTTAGAATTTCTAGAACATAAATTTTCTAAAAATAATGAAAAGATACTAAGTAAAACAAAAAAAGGTGGCCCCATTATTGGAGGTATATTAGGTGCATTACCCCAATGTGGATTTAGTTCCATGGCGGCTGAATTATTCTCTAGTCGTGTTATAACAATGGGAACTCTAATAGCAGTCTTCTTATCTACTAGCGATGAAATGTTGCCAATTATGATAAGTGAAAAAGTTAGTATTTTACTATTATTAAAGATAATAGGTTTTAAAGTGTTAGTAGGTATCACAATTGGTTTTCTAATAGATTTATTATATAAAAAGAACAAGAAAGAAGAAATTCATATCCATGAATTATGTGAACACGATCATTGTGATTGTGAACATGATGGAGTATTCTTAGCAAGTATTAAACACACCTTACAAATTGGTTTATTTATACTAATTGCAAACTTAATTATCTCTATACTAATATTTAAAATAGGAGAGAATAACCTAGGTAACGTATTATTACATAAAAACTTCTTAACATATTTTATAGCTAGTTTAATTGGTTTAATACCTAATTGCGCTGGTAGTGTCATAATAACGGAGTTGTATTTATCAAAACTAATTAGTATAGGTAACTTATTATCAGGTTTATTAACCGGTAGTGGTTTAGGTATCTTATTGTTATTTAAAACTAATAAGAACATAAAAGAAAATCTAAGTATTCTATCAATTATTTATTTTGTTGGGGTTATTGTTGGTATAATAGTAGATATAATATTATAGGAAGATAATATGATAAAGAACATATCAATAATATTTATATCTATTTTTTTATTGTATAATATATATATAATGTTAAAATTATTTTGAAAGGAAGTAATAATATGACAAGAAGAAAAGGAAGAAAACAAAGAAGAAAAATTATAACAGCTATACTAATAGTATTACTTGCTATTGCTTTAATACTTTATCTAAATATAAATAACAAGTATACTAATAAAAAAATATTAAAAGAAGAAAAAACATTAATAGCTAAACAAACTAAGCTAGAAGAAGGATTTAAATTAAAAGGATATACATTAGAAACACCTAATATTATTTTAAATCCTTATGATAATTCTCCATTAACCGCCCTTGTACTATTTGAAACTAATAAAGAAGTACAAGTTAAAGTAACCGTTCATGGTAAAGATAAATTATCAACTATTTCTCATACAGAAACAAACAAAACAAAAGAGCATTACATAGAAGTATTAGGTTTATATCCAGATAAACTAAATAAAGTAACAATAGAATACCAAGATGATGAAGGTATACATAAAAAAGATTTAGAAATTAAAACTGAAAAACTACCTGATGATTTCGTAATAGCTACTAGTGTAAAAGCCGATAAAACAAAATTAGATGAAAGCTTTTATTTCTTCTCGCCAGCATCACGTGGTTATACAAGCGCTTATGACGTAAATGGTGATGTTAGATGGTATTTATCTAATAATGCTGTATGGCGTATTAAAAGACTTGCTAACGGCCATTTAATGACTAGTACCGAAAGATTAATTAATTTCCCATATTATATGACAGGTTTATATGAAATGGATATGCTAGGTAAAATATATAATGAATATACTATTCCTGGAGGATATCATCATGATTATTATGAAATGGAAAATGGTAACATCTTAGTTGCATCAGATGATTTTAATAATGAAGATGGTACAGTAGAGGATTATATTGTTGAAATAGATAGAAAGACAGGAAATATAGTAAAAAGCTTTGATTTAAAAGATATCCTAAATATGGAAGATGGTCAATCAGAAAATTGGACAGCCTATGATTGGTTCCATAATAATTCAGTTTGGTATGATAAAAAGACTAATTCTATAACTTTATCTGGTCGTCATCAAGACGCCGTAATTAATATTGATTATAAATCAGGAAAACTAAATTGGATAATAGGTGATTCGGCTAATTGGAGTAAAGAATATCAAAAATATTTCTTTAAACCAGTAGGTAATAATTTTGAGTGGCAATGGTCTCAACATGCTGCTATGGTTACTCCAGAAGGATATATATTTATTCTAGATAATGGTAATAATAAATCTAAAGATAAGAAAAAATATGTAGCTGCCGAAAATAGTTATACTAGAGGAGTAATGTACAAAATAAACATTAATAATATGACTATTGAGCAAGTATGGGAATATGGTAAAGAAAGAGGTTCATCATTCTATTCCCCATATATATCTGATGTTGATTACTTAAGTGAAAATCATTATATAGTTCATTCGGGTGGAATAGTATCTGTAGATGGAAAACCATCTAATCAACCGGCTGGACTAACTATTGGTAATACTAAATTAAAATCAGATACAGTAGAACTAATGAATAATAAAATAATTTATGAATTAGTATTACCAACAAATTACTATCGTGTAGAGAAAATGAAAATTTATCAAGATAATGATTTCTCCTTAGGAAAAGCTAAAAGATTAGGAGAACTTAATAAAACAGAAATAACAAAAACTAAATTATTAGGTTTAAATAAAGCGAAGAAAATTGATGAAGAATATAAAAAACATAACGTTAAATTTACTAAAGAAGAAGATCGCTTAGTTTTAACTGGTCGTTTCCAAGTAAAAACAAATGTTAAAGTGATTCTTTATAAAAATTTAATATCAAAAGTATATGATTTTAGAGTTAATAGAAGACCTTATACAGCACTATGTATTGACGTCTTTAGTGAAGATGAAAACGAAAACGGATTAGTAATAAGTAGATATGTAAATAGTAAAGGGTTAAAAGGTAAATACTCTATATACTTAGATATAAATGGTAAATTATATAATACTAAAGAATTAGTAGAATTCTAAAAGAAAATCTTTAAATGATTTTCTTTTTAATTTATAATAACTAGTAACAAAGAAGGTGTACTATTATGGATAAAAATAGAATAGAAAAGATGGAAGAATACTTGAATATTACTAATTTAAATATTAAAGAATTAAAAAAAAGTATAAATAAGTTTAAAAAGAATAAGAAAAAGACTTATGAATTATCAAACTATTATGGTAGTAATGATTGGTATACTGATCGAGAAAACTTTGATAATAGTATAAAAGCAGGTGTCCTAAGCGAAGATATACCTTATGATACATTATTAGAATTGCATTCCTTAGCAATAGATTTAATTGCCTTAGGAACAGATATACTAAAAAATGAATAAAAGAGGGTGGTATTATGGAACAATCATCATTATTTGATTTGCCTTTTTATGAACCACTTGCATCCCGCTTGCGTCCTCGCTCGTTAGATGAATTTGTTGGTCAAGAACATCTATTAGGTAAGAATAAATTACTTCGAAAAATGATAGAAAACGATCAGGTATCATCCATAATATTTTGGGGACCGCCTGGAGTAGGTAAAACAACCCTAGCAAGAATTATAGCCAATCAAACAAAATCAGAATTTATAAACTTTTCTGCGGTAACATCTGGTATTAAAGAAATTAAAAAAGTAATGGAAGATGCAGATAAAAATAAGCATTTAGGAGTTAAAACAATCGTTTTTGTTGATGAAATACATCGCTTTAATAAAGCCCAGCAAGATGCTTTTTTACCATTTGTAGAAAAAGGATCTATTATATTAATAGGTGCTACCACAGAAAATCCTTCTTTTGAAATCAATAACGCCTTACTATCTAGATGTAGAGTATTTGTTTTAAATGAATTAACTACAAATGATATTATAACTATTTTAAATAGAGCTTTAAAAGATGAACGTGGTTTTGGCTCTGAAAGAATAAAAATATCAAAAGAAGATCTAAATATATTAGCTAAATTCTCAAATGGAGATGCAAGGAGTGCTTTAGCTACACTTGATATGTTAATAATAAATGGTAATGTAGATAAAAAAGGAACTATTAACATAACAAAAGAAACTATTGAAGAATGTTTAACTAAGAAAACACTTCTCTATGATAAAGATGGCGAAGAACACTATAATATTATATCTGCCTTACATAAATCTATGCGTAATAGCGATCCTGATGCTGCAGTATATTGGTTATCTCGTATGTTAGAAGCTGGAGAAGATCCCTTGTATATAGCTAGAAGAATAACAAGATTTGCTTCTGAAGATATTGGTCTTGCAGATACTAACGCTCTTAATGTAGCCATAAACGTTTATCATGCATGCCATTTTATTGGTGTGCCAGAATGTAATGTTCATTTAACTGAAGCTGTAATCTATATGTCTTTAGCTCCTAAATCTAATTCTTGTTATGTAGCTTATGGAAAAGCTAGTAGCGATGCTAAAAAAATGCTTTCTGAACCAGTTCCTCTTAATATAAGAAATGCTCCAACTAAGTTGATGAAAGATTTACATTATGGGGAAGGTTACGAGTATGCTCATGATACAAAAGACAAATTAACAACAATGGAATGTTTACCAGAAAGTTTAAAAGGAAGAACATATTATATTCCAACTACTCAAGGAAATGAACATCGTTTTAAAGAAAGATTAGAAGCCATTAAGAGGTGGAAAGAAGAACACAAATAATATTATAAAGAACTTAATAGTTCTTTTTTTTATGCTATAATATGACATATAAGATGAGGAACTGATAATATGAAAAAATATGAAAGATTTAATAATTATATAGTTTATTTTATGTTATATGCTATGATAGGTTGGATATATGAAGTATTTTTAGAAGTAGTAATTTATAAATGGGGTTTTTCTAATCGTGGAGTATTATTTGGCCCCTGGCTTCCAGTATATGGTTTCGGGGCGTTAATATTTATATTTACTATATATCCTTTAATAAAAGATAAAAAATATCCCCAAAAGCTATATTTCATTCCTTTAGTATTTATTGGTTGTATGCTATCAGCAACACTATTAGAACTCCTAACTTCGTATATATGTGAATTCTTTACAGGATCTTGGCCATGGCAAACATATTCAAGCTACAAAATAAATTTTCAAGCCCGTATTGCTTTATCACCATCTCTTAGATTTGGTTTAGGAGGAACTGTCTTTTTATACTTATTACAACCTTTGTTTGAAAAAATATGTAATAAACTAGGAGATAAAACAAAGATAATTTCATATATAATAATTAGTATATTAATAATAGATTGCTTATATTCATTTTTTATAAAATGAAAGGAATAATAATATGAATTTAAAAAAGTATGATAATAAAAAGGTAAGATTTACTGATTCTGAAAATAATACTATTGAAGGAATTAGTTATTACTATACTAAAGAAATGTCTGAGTGTATGTATGGAATAAACTCTGAGTGTTTAAAAATCATTTGTTTTCTATTTAGAAAAGAAGAAATAAAAGATATTAGTATTATCGATGAATTCAGCGCACCATATGGCAAAATAGAAAAGTGGGCAGTAGAAGATGGAATGGATCTTGTAGATGAAGTATTATATTCTGAAGAAGATGAACATGTTTATAGATTATTATTATGTTTAGAAGATAAAATAAATAGTATAGATTATCAAAAAGAATTATATGACAAATTACTATCTTTTTCTAAATATAATGAAGACAAAAAGATAGCTAAAGAATTAGAAAAACTATTAAAACTAATAAAATGTTAACAAAATGGGCACATTTTCCAAGTTAAATTGGTAGAGATAAAAGAGCTATTATTATATTATTTTCATGAAAGAAGGGAAAAAATGGAAATAGGAAATAAAATTCAAGAATTAAGAAAAAAGAATAGTATGTCTCAAGAAGAATTAGCTGAGAAAATAGGAGTAGCCAGACAAACAATTTCTAAATGGGAACTAGGAGAAACTTCTCCCGATTTAAAACAAGCTAAAGAATTATCAAAAATATTTAAAATAAGTTTAGATGAATTAACAAATAATGATATTAAAGAAGTATTAATAGAAAAAACTTCTAATACAGAACAGCTAGCTGGTTTAATCTTAAAATTAATTAAATTCTTTGTAATATTTACCATAGTAGCTTTTGTTTTGTTAATTATAACTAGTATTCTCTATAAAAATGTCAGAAAAAATAATTCAGGAAGATTAATGGACGTCAATATAAAATGCGAATTACATGAAGAATCATATTCTTACGAATTCAGATATTATGAAGAAACAGGTCAAATAACTGAAGCGGGTGGCGATGGCTATTTAGCTAATATTACCAATTTAAACAAATATAACGATGCCTACCAATCTTTAGATATTATTGATGCTTATGTGAAAAACAATGGTGGTACATGTCAAAAAAGTGAACCTAAACCAGTAGAAGAAAAATAAAACGGAATTATCCGTTTTTTTTTGTTTTTATGCTAAAATATAGTAAATGCAACCAAGATTATACAAAAAACAACTAAAAGTTGGTAGAATGCAACCAGTAGAAATTATAAGATGTAGGCATGAAAAGGAGGAAAATTTATGAACAATAAGTTTTCAGAAAATTTAAAAAAGCTTAGAAAGGAACATAATCTATCTCAAGAGCAACTTGCTGATGAACTTGGTGTATCAAGACAAGCAATATCAAAATGGGAATCAGGTAGTGCTTATCCAGAAATGGACAAAATAATCGCTCTATGCGATAAATTTAATCTTAATATTGATGATTTATTACATAGAGATATCAAAGAAGTAAAAAGTGAAGAAGAAAGTAAAAAGACAATTAATAAAGGTATAGACGATTGTTTAAATTTCATAACTAATACAGTTAATATGTTTAGCAAAATGACTTTTAAAGAAAAAATAAAATGCGTAATTGAACAATTAATAATAATACTTATTTTATTTATTCTTTCGAATATGATAGTTGGAATATTTAGAACATTAATTTTCAACCTATTTGATTTTTTACCTTCACATGTCAATATCGTGATTCAAAACGTTTTAGCAGCTATATTAGGAGTAGTTTGTATAATAGCATCAATAATAATTGTTATTCATGTCTTTAAAACTAGATATTTAGATTATTACAACACTCTTAAAAACGACACAGAAGAAATAAATACAGATGAAAAAGTAGATAGTGAAGAAGATATTAAAGAAACAAGAGAATCTTCAAAGAAAGAAGATAAAAAGATAATTATTAGAGATCCAGAACATAGTGAATATAGGTTTATTAATGGTTTATTTAAAATAATATTATTAATAATTAAATTCTTTTGTGCTATCTTTGCTATTTCAACAAGTTGTGCGCTAATTGGTTTATTCGTAGCTTTTGTATCTTCATTCTTAATTGCTAAAACAGGTTTATTCTTTATAGGTATCTTATTAACAATACTATCAGCAATTATAATTACAATTATAATTTTATTGCTTTTCTTAAATTTTATCTTTAATAGAAAAAATGATAAAAAGAAAATGATTTGGAGTTTTATAATATCACTTATTACTCTAGGAGCAGGTATTGGCTTAGTAATTAATGGAGTTTTAGATTTTACTGTAGATTTTGACGGAACAAGTATGTTAGAAACAAAAAAATTAGAATTCAATATGAAAGAAGATTCATTTATCAACTGGGATGTTACATATGTTGAAAAGAATATTAAGAATATAGAAGTAGAATATAAAATAAATAAGTATTGTGAACTGTCCCAATATAGCAGTGGAGAAAATGGTATCCATCTTACTACTACATGTTCTAATCCTGATCAAGCAGTAAGAGAAGTATTAAAGGAATTAAATAAAAAAAGAATAATTGGTATAAACGATAGACCAGTAGAAGTTACAGTCTATGCATCTAAAGACAACATTAAGAAATTAAAAAATAATTATAATGAATATCTAAAAAAAGTTGAACACAGTAATAATGAAATAGAAGAATATGAAGAAAGAATATCTTCTTTAGAAGAAGAATTAAATGAATATAGAGAGAAAAATGTAGAATATGAAGAAAAAATAGCTGAATTAGAAGAAAAAAATAGCTAAAATGGACAAAAAGATAAAAAAAACAAGCTTAAGCTTGTTTTTTATGTTATAATCATGAAATTGAAGCACGAAAAGTGAATGAGGCGATAAACATGAGTAGATATACTGAAGAAGAACCAATTATTCTTGGAACTGGAAGTTATGAAAATATTAAAGCAGGCAATACCCTTTCTATTGATAGAAATGGCGGTAGAGATTTTGGCTATAATGGTCGTGCCTTTAAAGGATTAGTTCCTCCCCGAGAAATAAAAGAAGAATATCAAAGAAAAATGGCTGAAATAGCAAGTATAAGAGGAGATTTAAAAAAAATAAAAGAGATAGCTATTAGAGAATATATAAAAAGTTATTACGAAAAAGTACTAAAAAAATATAGTCCAGAATATTTGCCTTATGACCTTCAAGAAAGATTTGGTAGCAACATAATACTATTATCAAATGACCAAAAAGATAGAAGAATAATAGCGGATTATATTGAAACAGAAACCGGAATTTTCATTCCTGAAATTATGACGAATGAAGAAGGAGTTATTACTCCTATTTCTCCTGGCCCAAGATATAAATTTATGTTATATAAAGAAAAAAGTAAAGTTTCCTTCGGACCTAAGTTTTAAGACGGATTAAAAATCCGTTTTTTATATGATATAATTACCTTATTAGGAAGTGATGCCTTTGCAATCATTTTTAGAAAATCTTAGAAAAAAGAACACTACCATTAATAATAAGAAAAAAATCATTAATACAATTCTAATACTATTATTAGGAATAATATTAGGATTATTTTCTAAATGGCTTGATAGTATAAGTATTAATAGTAATATATGGTGGCATAATATAATAGGATACCTTGACTTAGGTAACTTTTTCTCTAACATGGCAATATGGCTATTTATTGCTTTAATAATTTCTATATATAGTTATACTCCAATAAGAGCAAGTATTAATACTTTTCTATTCTTTTTAGGAATGAATATTTCATATCATTTATATACAGTATTATTTATTGGTTTTAATCCAATATCTTATATGAAAACATGGTATATTCTTACTATAATTTCTCCATTATTAGCATATATTTCTTGGTATGCTAAAAGTTATAATAATCTTTCTATAATTATTAATAGCATAATAATATTAGTAATGGCTTCATCATGCTTTAGTATGGGATTGTGGTATTTCGACTTTAGAAGTATTTTATATACAATAGTTTTTATTTTATCAACAATTATTATTTACAAGAATCCAAGAATAATAACTATAAGTTTAATTATTGGATTATGTTTATCATTTTTTATACATATTCCTTTAATAAGTAATTGAAATAACAAAGGAGGAAATATGGAGCTATTAGATGTATATGATCAAAAAGGTAACCTAACTGGAAAAACAGTAGAAAGAGGAAAACAAAATCAATTCTTAAATAATAATGAATATGTTGCCATAGCACAAATCTATATTGAAAATGAAAAAGGAGAGTTCCTAATAGAAGAGTCTGCTAAAAACATTGATGAAAAATTTGTCCCGGTAGGTGGGCATTTATCTCATGGAGAAACAGCTGTAGAAACTATATTAAGAGAAGCCAAAGAAGAATTAGGATATGATATTCCCAAAGAAAGACTTGTTTACTTAGAATTTATAGTAAGTAACGGAAGAGTTCGAAATCTTTTTTATTTAAAATACGATATTAATCTTCAAGAATTAGTATTACAAAAAAATGAGGTTAAAAGCGTATCTTATATGAGCGTAAGTACCATTAAAGATTTAATAAATAAAGGTCTCGTGAGACCATCACAAAAACTATTACTAGAAAGAGTTTTAAAATATAAAAAAGAAAATAACATTTGACAAATAACTAAGAGGTGTTTAAATGAATAAAATATATATAATACATTGTTGGGACGGAACCAAAGAAGATGGATGGTATCCCTGGCTAGATAAAGAATTATCTAATAAAAATAATAAAGTATATAGACTTAATATGCCTAATACAGCAAATCCTAAAATAGAAGAATGGGTATCATTTTTAGATAAACAGATAGAAACTCTAGATGATAAGACATTCTTTATAGGTCATAGTATAGGATGTCAAACTATTCTAAGATATTTACAAACAAAAGATATATGTAAAGTAGGAGGTATCCTATTCGTAGCACCATGGTTAGATTTATTAGATTATGCCATAGAAGATGAAGATTCTTACAATACAGCCAAACCTTGGTTAACCATACCGATAGATTTTGAAAAAATAAAAAAATTTACTAATAACATTAGTTGTATATTTTCAGATAATGATTATTTTGTATCTTTAGATCAAAAAGATAAATTTGAAGAGTTATTAAATGCCAAAACAATAATAGTTAATAATAAAGGACATATTAGTCAAGATGACAATGTATATGAATTAAAAGAAATATTAGAAGAATGTAAGAAGATGTTAAAATAGTATGAAAACAATTTATATAAGTCATTCTAGTACTATGAATTATGAGAAAGAATTATATGAACCACTTTTAAATTCTAATATTTCAAAAGAGTTCAAATTAATACTTCCTCATAGTAAAAAATATAAAGATATCGATACCAAAGATATATTAATTAATTCTAATTATTTAATTGCAGAGGTTTCTTATCCTGGGATAGGTATTGGTTTAGAATTAGGTAGAGCAGAAAGTAACAACATACCTATTATATGCTTTATAAAAAAAGGATATAAATGTAGTTCTTCAGTTAAAAGGAATTTTAAAGTAATAGAATATAATGATGAAAAAGATTTAATTAATAAACTAGAAAAACTAATTTAATTAAAAGGTGATATTAAGATGAAATTAGAGATTAAAGAAGGATATGAATATAAAGAAGAAATAAAAAAACTATTTATAGAATATACTAATTCATTAATAGAAGGAGATAGTTCTTTTAAAGATTATCTAGCTATACAAAACTATGACCAAGAAGTAGAACATCTAGAAGAAAAATATGGTCGCCCAAGTGGTAGATTATATATTGCTATATATGATGGTAAAGTGGCAGGATGTATAGCTTTGAAAAAGATAGATAACGATAACTGTGAGATGAAAAGACTCTATGTGAGAAGTGAGTTTAGAGGAGAACATATTGGTTTTAATCTAGTAAATAAAATAATAGAAGAAGCAAAATTAATAGGATATAAATCTATCTTACTAGACACTCTTCCCTTTTTAAAAAGTGCAATAAAAATGTATAAAGCTTTAGGATTTTATGAAGTAGATAAATACAATAATAGTCCTATGGATAATGCAATATATCTAAAATTAGATTTAGATAGATATAATAACATGAATTAGAGGAGTGATTATAATGAGCAATAAAAAAAGTGCATCAGTTTTAACTACCTTTGAAAAAATGGCCAAACAATATGTAGATTATTTTGGCGATGATTGGGAATTTAAAAAAGAAATAGAAGAATTTTCCTCTTTATTTTCTAAAAAGTCAACTATAATAGATTTAGGCAGTGGAAGTGGGTACATTACATCATTTTTAAAAGAAAAAGATTTAAACGCCATAGGTATTGATTTTAGTAAAGAAATGACTAATATTGCCCAAAAAAGATATCCTTCTATTAAGTTTATAAACGATGATTTCCTTAATCTTGAAAATCATTTTCAAGAAAGTACTATAGATGGAGCCATATCTATATATAGTTTTTATTTTATTCCAAAAGAACTATTAAACGACTTTTTAAAACATTTATCATATGTCATGAAGAATAATGCTAAACTATATATTATTACTATAATTGGTGAAGGAGAAAAAATGGTTATAACACCTCTTATGCAGATGAATAACATAGAAGAAGATATATATGTCAATTACTATAAGAAGGAACAACTAATAGAAATCCTAAATAATAATAATTTTAGTGTAGATTATATTAAAGAAGCCTCAACAATTGATGATAATGATATATCTCAAACTGGTAAGTATTTAATATTAGCAACTAATAAAAAATAATAGGGAGGCAATACTCATGATAAAAAGAATCACAATAGAAGATAATGAAGAATACTTAAGACAAGTATCTACTGAAATAGATTTTGAAAAAGATGATTATAAAAAGTATATTACTGATTTAAAAGAATACTGTACCAACAATGTAGTTTATGCTATGGCTCCAGTTCAAATAGGTATTCCTAAAAGAATAATATATATTAGAAACACCTCATCTGATATGACAAAAAATAGTGACAATAATTATAATGAGGATATAGTTTATATTAATCCTGTTATAAAGAAAATGAAAGGTCATACAAGATTTTTAGAAGGCTGTGAAAGTTGTAAACTTTCTACCGGCGAATTTGTTACTGGAGTAATTGATCGTCCTTATCAAATAGAAATAGAGTATTACGATATTAATAAAGAAAAACATTTAAAAACAATAGAAAGATTTGAAACTACTATATTTTGCCATGAATTTGATCATTTAAATGGTATACTTCATATGGATAGAGTAGAAAAAACTTATTTGAAAACTTTAGAACAAATGAGAGAGTATCGAAATAAAAATCCTTATAAAATTATATCTAAAGAAAATGAATTTTCTTATAAAATAGATTTAGATAGATAATAAAAATATGCTAAAAATGGAGAAAAAAATGATAACAAAAGAAATACAAACAAATGACTATTTAACAAAATCTAATTTACCAGCAAGTGATTATGTAATAAATCCATATGTTGGATGTACACATGGATGTAGATATTGTTATGCTTCATTCATGAAGAGATTTACATCTCATAAAGAAAAATGGGGAGAATTTATAGATATAAAACTATGTGATAAAAAAATTGACTTAAATAAAATATCTGGAAAAAATGTTTTTTTATCATCGGTAACAGATTGTTATAATAAGTTTGAAGAAAAGTATAAAATTACAAGAAATATTTTAAAGCAACTTGTTGATTCAGATTGCTATTTATCTATTTCTACAAAATCAAAACTAATTCTAAGAGATATTGATTTATTAAAAAAAATGAATCATTTAGTTGTATGCATGTCTATTAATACATTAGATGAAAAGTTTAGAAATGATATGGATAATGCAAGTACTATAAAAGAAAGAATGGAAGCATTAAAAGAATTGCATAATAATGGAATATATACAGTTTTATTTTTATCACCAATTTTTCCCCATATAACTGATTGGAAAGAAATAGTTGAATGTACAAAAGATTATATAGATGAGTATTGGTTTGAAAATCTTAATCTAAGAGGTGATTATAAAAAAGATATCTTAGATTATATTAAAAATAATTATACAAGTATATATTCTGATTACATAGATATTTATGAAAAACATAATAATAGTTATTGGCAAAATCTAGCAAAAGAAATAAATAATTATTGTGATAATAATAAAATTAAGTATATAAACTATTTTTATCACAAAGAATTGGTAGAAAAGAAGAAATCTGAAAAGTAATTATTTCTAAAGGAAGTGAAAAACATGAATGATGAAAAGTTTATGAAAATAGCAATCGACTTGAGTAAAAAAGCAGACTACCCATATGGAGCAATTGTTGTAAAAGATGGTAAAGTAATAGGTAGAAGTGATGCCAAAACCAAAATAACTAAATCAATTTTTGACCATGCTGAAATGATTGCTATAGAAGATGCCTTAAAAGGGGAATCCTTATATGGAGGATTAAAAGGTTGTACTTTATACTCATCGTGTGAACCATGTATGATGTGTTTAGAAAATATATTGTACTCAGAAATAGATAAAATAGTATATGGCGTAGATATATCTTTTAGTAGTATATACTATCACCATTTAGAAGACTTCTCGGTACTAGATCTTGTAAAAAAAATAAAACCAGATTTGCAAATTATAGGAGGATTATTAAAAGAAGATGCCTTAAAAGTAATTATGGATCATAATGATAAAATAAAAAAAGAAGATGAAAAGTTTATTGATGTTGCTATAGATTTAAGTTCTAAATCATTTTATCCATTTGGTGCCATTGTAGTAAGAAATGGGCAAATAATAGGTAAAAGTAGTGATAAAGTTCCTATTAAAGAAACAATATATACACACGCTGAATTAATAGCTATAGAGTCAGCCGTAAATAATATTAAAGACTATCTATCAAGAGGTAATCTTCATGAATGTACATTATATACTTCTTGTGAACCATGTATGATGTGTAGTGAGGCTATATTAGCTGAAGGTATAAGTAGAGTAGTATATGCAGCTACTATAGAAGATAGTAATAATTATTTTATTCATGAATATCCTGTATCTCTAGAGGAAATTGTAAAAAGATCTAATTGTCAAATTAAAATTATTCCCGAACTACATAGAGACAAAGCCATAAAAGTATTTAAAGAAAGACAAAAAAATAATATGTAAAAAAGAATACAGATAAAACAAAAAAACTAACTAATATCTAAGTTAGGTTTTTTAGGTAAATAGATAGTTGTACACTTATTATTTTCTAATAAACATAAACTTCCACCATCTTCATTAGAATGATAATGATATTCTATCTTTCCATTCAAAGCATCGCCTTGAGCATGAATATAATAATCATTATCTTTAGAATCCCAAGTATAAGTTCCTGATATTTTATTATCTCCCGAAATAATAGAAATATTCCCATTTTCCAAAGATATTATAGTACCTTCATCACTTATATAAGTATTTTCAAACTCTACAGGCAAACTAGCCAAAATAACAAAGGAAAGAATTATTAAAATGATTCTTGCGGTAACAACTAATTCTCCTGTATTACCTCCAAATCTTTTTACTAGCAATCTTTTTACTTGGGGTATAAAACTTATAAGAGCTAGTAAAGATATTATAGTTAATAAAATGTTCTCTTCTGAAAACATGGCTCCTATAACCCAAAAGAATAAGAATATTACCATACAATAACAAAGTATATTTCCTATAATTGATTCTTTCTTTTGTACTCCTACAACTTTTTCTCCTTTAGATAAAGATGGTTTAGACATAACTTTTGTTCTTCTAGCCATGCAATCTTTTCTTATATTATTTAATTCTTTTACATAAGAGCTACTTAATTTATAATTAGAACTATCAGTTTTCCCAAGAATAGTATCAATAATCATTATCATAGAGTTTAAAACTCTATCCGTTAAATCTTGATTATTATCTATTATTTTATCTAAATATTGATACCCTTTAAGACAATCTTCTAGTTTTTCAACATACCCTTTAGATTGTTCTTTATTAAATTCACTTTTCTTATAAACATCAACAATATATTGATAAGTTAAGAATAAAGTAGTACCAGTATCATTAATACTTTTATCTATTTCTTCTTTAGACATTCTCATCTTCTTCATCAAATCATAAGAAGTTTCCATTGCTTTAACAGCAGAATGAATATCTAAGTGATTATAATCACTAGCTAGTGAACGACATAACCCTCTACGTAGTACAACAAAAGGATTATCTGGATCAATCTCTTCTGCTTTACTATAAGCTTTATATGCTTCTTCATATTCATAATTATCAAAATATCTATTTCCTATTTTTATATAATTATCAAGAGTAGGCGAATCTTTTAGTTCCACTTTTAATAAATTTTCTACAGCTTCTTGAACTATAATTTCCGTATTACAATACTCACATTTTGTAAATTTTAAACTTCTATCGACATTTATATTAGCTCCACAAGATGGACACTTAGCAGCAACTAATTTCATATTATCACCTGTGAAAATTATAACATAATCACTAATATAAAAGAAATATATTTCTTTTTGATTTAACCATATAAAACTAGTATGTTATAATATAATAGTTAATTAAAAAGAAGTTTCAATAACTTATAAGGAGTAAGATATGAAGAAAAAACTAATTCTATTTGATTGGGGAAATATAGTTGAATCACACACAACAGGATATACTTGCTATGATGCTTATAATGATTTATTCTATGAGTGTGGATACAAAGGAGAAGAAACAATCTTTAATGTCTTAGGAAAGTATAAACTAAGTTGTATAAAAACTAATGAAGAATTTTCTAAAACATATAAGTTAATGGCAAAAGAATTTAAATTAAATAAAACTTATGATGAATTTGTCAAAATATATAAAAAAGTATTTTCTAGAATAGACTATTATAAAGAAGTTGCAGATTATGAAATTTCTTTAAAAGACAAATGCTACATTGGAATACTATCTGACTTAAATATTTTTGATAAAGAAAGACTAGACAAACAAGTAAATCTATCTTTATATGATTATGTATTTTTATCATATGAGATGGGACTAAAAAAGCCTAGTATAGAAATTTTTAATGCTGTTCAAAAGCAATTACCTTTCACTCCAAACAATATTCTATTTATAGATGATAGAAAAGACAATATAGAATCAGCAAAAAAATTAAGATGGAACACTTGCCAAGCAACAGGTTTAGAATTAGATAAAATAAAATTATCTGTAGATAAATTCTTAAGTATAGAAATTGAAAAAAAGTAAATAATATTTAATAATTAGGGGGGAAAACATGGCAAACTCATTTATAGAATTATTTAGAGAAAGTGAATTATTTAAAAATAATCAATTAGGAATTCCTATTATTAATACGCAATATGTATTTATTTCTCAAGATCAAGATTTATTAAAAGAAATAATCAAAATAGATAGGTTTATTAATGATTCGTTATTTATAATTCATAAAGAATTAGGAGGAATAGTTGATATTCAGTTTCTCAATTATGGCTACACTCAATTAGTATTAGTTATTACCATGATGGATGAGACAAAATATACTTTATTAGTAAATCAGCCTTCTGTAGAATATGGAATTGGTAAAAGAGAGTTTAACAACTTAAAGAGGCTTAGTCAAAGAAATCCTAACTTAGTAGTAGAACCAATTATTCACATAGCTAAAGAACAAAGCAATGAATTATATTTAACACCATACTATTATCAATCTAGATGTGTTGGTATAGAAACGACAGATTGGGGCATTTGGATACCTGAACCATATTATCATTTTAAACCATTTAGTCAAGAAGAAAGAAGAGTTATTAATTCATCAATGGTAGCGGCCTTAATAACTTTGTATGATGAAGAAAATAATCAAGGACTATCAAAAGTTCGATTGGATTGTGGAGATTTCATGCTTCTTAAAGGCTATGAAGAGGAAGAATTAATTCAAGATAGTATATATAAAAACTTAAAACTTATAGCAGCAAGAGATTCTATATCGATTAATCTGGAGGAATACATCGAAAGATTAAGAATAGAATTGACTAATAATATTTCCCCAAAAGATTTAATAATACTTGGTAAAGAATTACAAAATCCATTAACAAGTGAAGAAATAGAAAAAGGAATAGAGTACGGACTAACCCTTAGAAATGAAAAAAGTATGCATATTAAATCTTAATTAAACATTTTAAGGAGATTACTATGAAAATAATAAATAAACTAAATTCAAGTTATAATTATGTTTGTGATCTTTCTAAAAGCGTTCGAATTAATTATAATAAGATTGACGAAATGATTGAACAAATTAATAAATCATAAGTATTCTCGTATGGATATCAATGATTTTATTTGGTTACTAGGTCAAGATAAAAGTAAAATGACCAAACCATATCATAGAACATTAACAAATCATTATTAATGAAGAAAAATGAGGTGTAATAAATGGAATTACTTGATGTATATGATAGTTTAGGAAATAAAACAGGAAGAGTAGTAGAACGTGGAAAACCAAATGAAGAATTTGCTGATAATGAACATATCGCTGTCGCTATTATTTATATTGAAAATGATAATGGTGAATTCTTAGTTCAAAAAACATCAGAAGAAAAAGGAGGCCATTATTCAACAACGGGAGGTCATATCAACCACGGAGAAGAACCTATTAATACTGTAATAAGAGAAGTAAAAGAAGAACTAGGTATTGATATTAGTAATGATGATATAATTGATTTAGGGCATATATGTGTTGACTTCCCCGTTAGATTTATTTTCTATTTAAAAAAGAATATAGATTTAAATAATATAGATTTACAAAAAGATGAAGTAGAACAAGTTTCATATATGAGCGTAGAAAAAATAAAAGAACTATTAGATAATGGCTTAATGCATAAAGCCCATTATAAAGTATTAGAAAAAGTACTAGATTTTAAAAACGAATATAGAAAAAGACTCCCATGAGTCTTTTTTAGTTAGATTCATAGAAGTACCATTTTTCCTAGATAAATAATCATTTTTGTTTTAATATTTTTTTAAAATGATAACTAATAATTATATATATCGTGATATAATTACATAGGAAGATAATAAAGAGAGTGATACAATGACAATTTTTTGCACAATATATTATATTTTAAGTTATGTATCAACAGTTCCTCAAATAATAAAACTATTAAAAACAAAATCAAGTAATGATTATAGTTTAGGTAAGACTGCACTTCAATTAGTATCAATAATAAGTTGGTCTTTATATATATTTACTTCTAAACAAAATATAGTAGTATATATTGGAACAATTGCTGATTTACTATTACTATTATTAATAGATTTTTTAATATTAAAGTATTATAAATTTAAAAAAATAAAGGAGTAATATGTTATGAATCATTATATTATAGTTAAATTTCTAGAAGATTATGATTATATAAGTAAAATTGAGGAGATAAAAGAATTATTTAATGAATCTTTAGCACTTGTTGGAGTTGAAAAAATTGAGATATTTAAATCTAATTCAAAACTAACTAATAGGTACGATTTGATGATAAAGATGTATTTGACTACTGAAGGGTTAAAAGCTTTTGATAATTCTTGGATTCATGCTAAGTGGAAAGAAGAATATGGTAAATACATCCAAAGCAAAACAATATTTGATTGTGATTAAATAATATTAAAGAAATATAGCAACAAAGGAGAGATTATATGAAAACAAATATTTTAATAATTAGACATGCCCAAAGCGTTGCTAATAATACTGGAATGTTTGGGGGAATAACAGATTATGAACTATCTCAAGAAGGCTTTTCTCAAGCAGACGTTTTAGCAACAAAATTAAAAGATATTGAGGTTGATAAAATTTATTCATCACCTCTTAAAAGAGCATTTAATACAATTAGACCAACAGCAAATATGAAAAAAATAGATATAAATATAATAGATGGTTTTAAAGAAATAAATATGGGAGAATGGGAAGACAGGTTGATCTGTGAACTAAAAGAAAAACATCCTAAAGAGACTGACTACATTACTAAAACAGAGTATTACACAGGTATTATAGGTCAAGAAGAAACTATAGATGTAGCAAATAGAATGTATGATAATATACTAAAAGTAGCTGAAGAAAATCTTGATAAAACAATTATTGTTACATCTCATCTAGCAGCAATTAGGGCTTTTTTATGTAAAATAATGAACATTCCCTTTGAAGAAACAAAAGATAAAATAGGAAATCTAGATAATGCTAGTATAACTAAAATAATTTATGATAATAACGAAAGAAAGTTTTTTGTAGAATATCTAGGAGAACAAGTAATATAGAAATATATAAATCTTAAAAAATTGACATTATAATAGATTTACTAATAATAAACAAGCAATTAAAAAGAGGGGAAAAATAATTGGAGAATGCTATGATAGAACACTATAAATGTATTTTTGATTTATATTTAAAAGAGAAAATTGATAATTACGAGCAAGAAGAACAACTAACTTTTAAAGAGTTATATCACTTAAATGAAAGTGTTTACAAAAGACCTGAAATAGATGCTTTTAGTCATTATGCTTATCTATATCACGGAATAAGATATACTCCTTTAACTACAATAGAATCTATTTTTCAAGATAAAGAAATAAGATGTGGAAAAAAAGTTAAGAAAGAACTAATATCCTATGATAATACTTGTAAAAGTATAATAATTGGTGATTTTGGTAGTGAAAACTGTAATAAAGGTGAATATGTAAGCGTAACTCCCTATGAAGAACTTGATATATCTTCGCCAAGCATCGAATCTAGAGAATTCAGTATTTTTATTAGAGAAAATCCCTTCTTTATTATAAAAGGTTGTATTGAAGCCAGAGAAACTTTTAATATTAGTTACGACGAATATAATATACTAAGAAAAAGTAGAGTTAAAACCAAAAACCTATATAGTTATGCTCTCTCAGAATACCTAGTTAAAGACCATATATCATTAGATGATGTAGTAGCAATAGGTATAGATTATCGCTTTTTATCTAAAAATAATTATTATCTTATAGATGCTATAATAAATTTAATGAGAATATATCAAATACAAATCCCTTTTATAGATATATCTAGTAATAGAATAATATTTGAATTAGGAAAAGACTTAGAACAAAGTGATGAAGTATCAAGTCATAAGAAATAATAGTACTTGGAGATAATTGATATTGATATAGTATCATACTAAAATAAAATAGATTTAGTGATATCATCTGATTTAAAAAGAGCTTTTGAAAAAGATTGGCGTAAAACTAAAGCTTAGCAATCAGGTTGAGAATATATAATTGATAAACAGTCGTAAGACTGTTTTAATATGTTATAATACTATTAGATTTGGGGTACAATAATGATATATAATACATGTAAGAAAATAAAAAGAATAGAAGATTTATATAATTATCTATCTAGTGATTTAATAAATGAACTATATTTTAAACCTAAGAAAATTAATAAAGATATAATTAATAATAAACTAAATGATTCTAAGTA
>CAMODW010000014.1 GCA_946611635.1 uncultured Bacillota bacterium
CTAGTTTACCAACTCCGTGTTGATCTAATTTAGCAAATGGATCTTGTTCGTAAATCTTATTTTCATAGTATGAACCTAGGAATTTACCAGCATCATCTCTTGAGAAACCAAATGTCATTTGTGTTAAGTCATTTGTTCCGAATGAGAAGAATTCAGCTGATTCAGCTATCTCATCAGCAAGTAATGCAGCACGAGGAATTTCAATCATTGTACCAATATGATAACTAATATCTGATTTCTTTTCTTCTTTTACTTTCTCTGCTGTTTCAACAACTATATTTTTAACAAAATCTAATTCTTTCTTTTCTCCAACTAATGGAATCATGATTTCTGGAACGATATCATATCCATCTTCTTCATGAACTTCAATTGCTGCTTCCATTAAAGCTCTTGTTTGCATTCTAGCTATTTCTGGATAAGTAACAGCTAAACGGCAACCTCTATGTCCCATCATTGGGTTGAATTCATGTAATTCATTACATACTTCTTCAATATGTTCTACAGTCATATTCATAGCTTTAGCAAGCTCTTTCTTTTCAGCTTCAGTTTTAGGAATGAATTCATGTAGAGGAGGATCTATATAACGAACTGTCATAGGTAATCCTTTTAATTCTTTATACATAGCTTTAAAATCACCTTTTTGATAAGGGATTAATAAGTCTAGATATTTTTCTCTATCTTCTACAGTTTCTGAAAGGATCATTCTTCTTAAGTTGAAGATTCTTTCTTCATCAAAGAACATATGCTCTGTACGGCATAGACCGATACCTTCTGCTCCTAATTCAATAGCTTTAGCAGTGTCTTTAGGAGTATCAGCATTAGTTCTAACTTTTAATACTCTATATTTATCTGCCCATTCCATAACTCTTCCGAATTCTCCAGCGATTGTAGCATCTACTGTTGGAATAGCTCCATCATAGATATTTCCTGTTGTACCATCGATAGAAATTACATCTCCTTCATGGAATTTCTTTCCACCTAATTCGAATTCTTTTTTTGCTTCGTTCATTTTGATATCTCCACAACCAGAAACACAACATGAACCCATACCACGTGCTACAACAGCAGCATGGGAAGTCATACCACCACGTACTGTTAAGATACCTTGAGCTACTTTCATACCAGTAATATCTTCTGGTGAAGTTTCAAGTCTAACTAATACTACTTTTTTACCTTTTTCAGCCCATTTTTCAGCATCTTCAGCAGTAAATACTATTTGGCCACAAGCAGCACCAGGAGATGCTCCTAAGCCTTTACCAATTGGTTTGTTTTCTTTTAATGCTTTTGCATCAAATTGTGGATGTAATAATGTATCTAAGTTTCTTGGATCTATCATTGCTACAGCTTCTTCTTCTGTACGCATTCCTTCATCAACTAAGTCACAAGCAATTTTTAATGCTGCTTGAGCTGTTCTCTTACCATTACGAGTTTGTAACATATATAATTTACCATGTTCAACAGTAAATTCCATATCTTGCATGTCTCTATAATGTTCTTCTAGAGTCTTACATACTTGTTGGAAATCTTTATATGCTTCAGGGAATTTTTCAGCCATTTCAGCAATCTTCATTGGTGTACGAACACCAGCAACAACATCTTCACCTTGAGCGTTTGTTAAGAATTCACCAAATAATCCTTTTTCTCCAGTAGCTGGGTCACGTGTAAATGCAACACCTGTTCCGCAATCATCTCCCATGTTACCGAATGCCATTGATTGAACGTTAACAGCAGTTCCCCAAGAATAAGGGATATCATTATCTCTACGATAAACATTAGCTCTTGGATTATCCCATGAACGGAATACAGCTTTAATAGCTCCCATTAATTGTTCTTTAGGGTCATCTGGGAAATCGCTACCAATTTTATCTTTATATTCAGCTTTAAATTGTCTTGCTAATTCTTTTAAATCTTCAGCCGTTAATTCAACATCTTGTTTAACGCCTTTTTTCTCTTTCATCTTATCGATTAGTTCTTCGAAGTATTTCTTACCTACTTCCATAACTACATCTGAATACATTTGAATAAATCTTCTATAGCAGTCCCATGCCCATCTTGGATTATTACTCTTTTCAGCGATAACTTCTACAACTTCTTCATTTAAACCTAAATTAAGAATTGTATCCATCATTCCTGGCATAGATGCTCTTGCACCAGATCTAACTGATACTAATAGTGGATTTTCTTTATCTCCAAATTTTTTACCAGTTATTTCTTCCATTTTTACTATGTACTCATTTATTTGATCTTGGATTTCTTTACTTATTTCTTTTCCATCATCATAATATTTAGTACATGCTTCTGTTGTAATAGTAAATCCTTGAGGTACTGGCAAACCAATATTAGTCATTTCTGCTAAATTTGCACCTTTACCACCAAGTAATTCACGCATATCTGCATTTCCTTCTGTAAAAAGGTATACATATTTGTGCACAATTATTCCTCCTTTTTGTGTCTTACTCCAAAATTATACCAAAAACAGAAAATAAAGTAGAGAAATACTTTCTTTTTTTACATAATTTTACGTATTTATCCTATTATTTGAAGCTTGTAACTATTTCGATGTTCTTCGTTTTTTCTTTAAATTGAATTTCATAAGATTCATCAAATACAATATGTTATAACCCATCTATAATTTGCTTCTTAATATAAATTCTTCTATTTTAAATTTTCCATCTCTCATTACAAATTCATATAATTTATCTAGATTTTCTTCTATAGGATTATCAAAGCAATTAATTACTAATTTATTAAATTCATTATTTGGGAATTTATTTATTTTATATTTTTTACGGTATTCTTCATCTTTAAAGACTCTTTCTATTTTTTGAGGAGGTAATAATAGATAATCATTATTAAATAAATATGCTTCTATAATAGCTTGCAAAGCATTATAATAAGGCATTTCTTTATGATACATACAAGCTTTATAATCGTCATATAAGTCCCATGCGTGATAGTATTTGACTATGTCGTATTTATTCTTTTTATTTAAGTAATAATAAGCTTTCTTTTTTAACTTTTTAATTAATTCTTTATTACCATAAATGAATTTACCATTTATAAGCATGTTAGCCATACTACCTCCATGACCTCTTTTATCATTTTTTAAATAATCTATTACTTTGCTAATAGGATTCATAAAGTATTCTATTAAATATCCTTCTATTAATAGGTTTCCTCTTTCGCGATATTTTACTTTTTCGTTTAAAATGATATAGACGTCTATATCACTGTATTTATTGTCATTGCCCACTGCGCAACTGCCCACTAGTAATATAGCTTCAACATTCTTTAGATTTATTTTTTCTAAAATAAATTTTTCTATTATCTCTCTATGAGGGATAGGTCCCGTTATTTTTCATGTTTATTCCTTCTTTCTTCTTTTTTAATATCATGTGTATTTTCTTAGTTGGATTACCAAGTCCATCTGTGATTGCTTTTGGTCTCCCTACTTTGTAAAAACCTAGGCTTTTGTATAAGCGGAAGGCCTTTTCATTATTTTCATGCACTGTTAAAACTATACGTTTTAAATGTAATTCTTGATAGCCAAATTCTATTAACTTATTAAGTATTTCTCTTCCATACTTTTTGTTTTGGGCTTTTGGAGTTACCCAGATACCTAATTCACCAATGTTGTTTTCTGTTTTATTATAACCAGCGTTTGCAACTGGCAAACCTGTTTCTTTTTCAATTATTGTATATTGATATAAGTCTTTATTTTGTTTTAGCCACTTTTTTTCATCTTCGTAAGTATAATGATTAGGTTTGGTATTAATATGTTGATATATTTCGGGATTATTAATATTTTCTAGATAGAAATCAATGTATTTTTTGTCCATTTTCACAAATATCAGTCTTTTTGTTTCCATTTTTATTCCTTCTTTCTTTTTTAAAATTAAACAAAAAGAGCCACATATAAAGATGTGACTCCGATAATAATATCGTGTAGGAATTATAGTTCCCTATGTAGCTTGATATACATACTCACTAAGAGTACAAACCATCAAGGATCGGCAATATTTATGTATAACAAAATAGAACCTATTTTTGATAGTTCGTACGAATTTTTTGCAGAAGTAAAACTCGGATTGATTACATTGGGTATTTGTTTTTTTCATAAATATCGCCTCCTTTTTAGTTCGTGAATTTAATAGATATTAAAAAGCCACGAACAAAAACATTCGTGACTCCGATTTCTCGTGTAGGTTTCCCCAGCACAGCTCGCATATGCTTATGTGCTCTCACTGGATACAAGATATCACTATTTTTAGTGTTTGTCAATTTCCTTTGTACGAGGAAAGGCGTGAAGGTATTCCTGTCTTAACCGATCGCTTGTTATATGAGTATATATTTGTGTAGTTGATAGGGAAGAATGGCCTAGTAACTCTTGAACGCTTTTTAGGTCAGCTCCATTATTTAATAAATCTGTTGCAAAAGTATGTCTTAATACATGGGGAGATATATGGTGCTTAATAGCTAAATCTTCTATTGTTTTATTAATTATATTTTCAATACTTCTACTCGTTATCTTATTACCTAGTTTATTAAGAATTAAATAATCATTTTTCTTGTCTTCTAGTAATTTAGGTCGTGCTTTTGTTAAATAAATATTTAACATATCGGCAGCATACTCACCATAATAAGTAATCCTTTCTTTGGAGCCTTTTCCTAATACTCTTATTTCTCTATTACTTTTATTAATATCTTGTATTTTTAAATTAACTAATTCTGATACACGCAATCCAGTGGCATATAATAATTCTATTATTAGACGATTACGAATATTTAACGGAGTATCTAAAGGAATTGATTTGATAATATCTGTTAATTCGTTGTATTGTAAAAAATTAGGTAGTTTTTTATCTTTTTTAGGGTTTTTAATAGTTTTAAATGGATTGCTACTTACTATTTTATGTATTTCTAAATAAGTATAGAAGTGCCTTAAAGCGCTAAGCATTCGAGATATACTGCTTTTCGAAGAATTAGCTTCTGTTTCTTCCTTTAATAGTATTCTTATTTCTTCTTTAGTAATTTTTTTATAGTTAATTTCAGGATGCTTTTTTAGAAATGTAACATATTTATTAGATAGATCGTTATCATAGCTATTAATAGTAGTTTCAGGATATCTCCTTTCATTAGCAAGATATTCTTGAAATTTTAAGATATTATCTTCTATTTTCATAATATCACCCAAGAAAATTTTATCATAAAAAAAGACATTTATGTATGTCTTTCTAAAAACGTATTGTTATCTTTATCGCGTTATAAAATATTTTTTAACTGAATTTAGGTTTAACAGTCAATGCGTCTTTTAACTCTTCTAAATATTCCTCTAGCTCGTCGGTTTTATCTTTACTAAAAAAGTAATAATCGGCAGTTTTATCTTCACCATCAAAAGTATTATATGTTTTTTCTATTTGTTCTAATTCTTTTGCTATTTTCCATCTTCTATTGGACGCATGTATAAATATTTTTTTGGCTATATATATTGGTTTTCCTTTAAAAATATCCTTTGGATATCCCCATTCTATTAATATTCTTTCGTATCTTTGTATGTTAAGACTATCGTTAGTAAGATATTCGTGACTTTGAAGGTATGCTATCTCTTCTGGCATTGTTAGCATGTAGTCATAATATAAATTATGCAAGTAATATAGGGCTGCTTTTAAATCACTATTTGGGCTAACTACTATTGGTTTTCCGTCTTCTAATACTAATTTTTTAGTATAATAATCCTTCTTTAGTGTTACTAGGGAGCCAATATCTTTACCAAGTATTTTAGCAAGTAAGAATATTTCTTCTATTATTTCATTTCTCATTTGATTGATTTTATCCAAGTCTTCTTTTGATAATCTTTGTTGCCCATGCGAATAGAAATACTCCATTTCTCCTGGAGATATTTCTACTCTTTTATATCCATTATTTTTTCGAATTCTTTTTGCCAAAATACAACACTCCTTTTTATAATAAGTTATCGAGAAATAAGATTTTTAGATATATACATTCCTAGTCTTCTAGTTTCATTATAGCTTAATTTATTGATATAGTCACCTATAAGACTATATAATGCTTTAATTTTACTATTATTACCATCTTTAATTATTTCTCTAGATGCTTGTAATAGTTTAACAAACTTATTATAATCGTGAGTTTCGTTATTAGAGTTTTTATTTAAATAATTAAATATTTTATTTATTAATTGAATATTACTTAAGTTGTCTCTAATATATTTCTTTATATTTTCTATATTTAAGAATTTACTATTTTCTTCAAAACAAGGTCCTTCGGGAAGTATCCTTGTTTTGTTATTATCATGATAGATTATTTCGATTGAACTAAAATAATCTTCATCTGATATAAAGTTACCTTGGGTTAATTCAAGTAACAAGGATGCTGTATTTGTTTTAGAAGTATATGCATCTATCTCTTGCAATGAATATTCGTTGGCATTAGGGTTGCTATCAGTTAGTTTACTCCATTCAATTGGAAAGAAACTATTTTTTCCTCTTCTAATTACTAATGAATAATTATTTACTTTTTCCATACATATTTCCTCCTAAGATTACAATGTTAACATAATTTTTTTATTAGGTCAACTGTATGTTAAAAAGACTAGATTACTCTAGTCTTTTATTTATTATAGAGCTTTAGTTAGTTCTTCGGTTTCTCTTTCTAATCCTGTTATTTCTTCACTTCCTGCATTTCTAAATGATTCCTCTGCTTTAGCAAGAGTATTTTTATTTACTTCTTTTTCTATTCTGTTCTTAATTATAGGAGGAACTAGACAAAAACAGAATGATGCTAATGCTTTTGGCAAATCTTCGTAATATACAAATCCAACTCCGACAAGCATTGACACTATAGACGTTAAACATGTTACTGTTTCTGTTGATGATGTATATTTCCAACGTCTTCTAATATAATCATCTACATAATTTTTGTTGGAATCAACAAAGCTTTTAAATTGATTATAAGGTATGCTAGGGTTTATATATTCCTTATCCTTTAAAACCGCTTTAAGAACTGCTATTACTTCTTTTTTTACTTTTTTTAATCGTTCTGCCTCCGCTATTCTATTTTGAGCATTCTGCTCATTTATCTCTTGTTCTTTTTCTTTGAATTCTTTTACGTGGTTTAATAGAAGTTTTTTTATGCGGGTTGTATTTGCATCATCGCCTTGCACATAATATATGTCTTCTCCTATTTCGTAAGATATTTCCCCATAATCTTTATAGTAAAAGAAATCGTTATATATGACCTTAAAAGCAATTGTCTCATTATCTTGAGCAATAATTATGTCTTTTATAATATGCCCTTTAAGTTTGTGATCTGTTGAATTTGCAAAGCAATAAGATATTATATCACTAATATCAACGATTCTTTCTCTTTCTGATTCATTTATCACGTTTACCAAGCCATTTCTGCTTTTTGGTATTTCAGTTAATCTTGTAAAGATAGCTTTATTTTCTTCTCCACTTATTCCTCTAATTAAATATTCCATTTTTGTCCCCCCTTTATTGCGGTTATTTTATCATGTTTTCTTGATGGAGGCAATTTTTGGTCTTAGATATTTTTTTAGTAAATACTGTCAAATAATAATATATATATTATAATTGTCTTTTGCACTTGCAAAAAAAGGGTTTATTTAGTATAATTCTAGTTGTATTTAAGGAAGGAGCGACGAAAATGGCTAATATTAAAAGTTCTAAGAAAGCAATCAAAGTAATAGCAAAGAAAACTGATGAAAATCATGATTATAAAGCTAGAGTTAAAAATTCTATCAAAAAGGCTGAAAAAGCAATTCTTGCTAAAGATGTAGCCGCTGCAGATCTTGCTTCAAAAGAAGTTCAAAAGAACATTGATAAAGCTGTTAGTAAAGGTGTTATGAAAAAGAATACTGCTAATAGAGAAAAATCAAGAATTAATAGTAAAGTAAAGAATATGAAATAGATTAAGGAAGTTTATACTTCTTTTTTTATTTGACATTCTTCTAATAATTATTTTATCAAAATGTTTATATATTTGTTATACTTTATATAGGTGAATTAGATGATTAAAATTAAAAATATAATTTCCTTTTTAGTAATAATACTTGTAGGTATTTACATCTATTTTAATCATAAAACTATCTATGAGAGAATAAAAGAAACTATTGAACCTCCTACCCCTGTTATAAAAGAAGGAAATTCTTATACAAAGAATAAAGACTATTTATTTGTAAAACATACTGATACTTATATACCTTATAATTATAATGACTTATTAAATATTTATTATAGTGCTTTAGATCAGGGATGGGATGAATTTACTTTCTATTGTCCTAAAGAATATGAAAATTGTGTTAATGATGTTGCCACTATTAGTAATGACGAGATTCTTCTTTCTAATATTAATAACTATGTTCATCCTTTTAATAGTTATTCAGAAATAAAAACTATATATGATGATACTGGAGAAGTAACTATTAAAGTTAAACATATATATAGTGATAATGATATTGAAAAAATTAATTTTAAAATAGATGATATATTTAATATAGCAACATCCTCATCTATGGATAATAATGAAAAACTATTAAAGCTTCATGACTATATTGTTAATCATACTATTTATGATATTAATAAGGCAGATTATGATAATAGTCCTTATGATAGTGCTAGAATGAATGGTTTATTATATGAAGGATATGGTATATGTAGTGCATATGCAGATATAATGGCTGCAATGATGTATAGACTTGGAATAGATAACTTTAAGATATCTTCTGGTAATCATGTTTGGAATGCTATATATTATAATAACTCTTGGTTACATATTGATGCTACTTGGGACGATCCCGTAAACGCTTCAGGCGCTCAAACTTTATCTCATGAGTATTATTTAATTACTTCTGAAAGACTAAAAGAATTAGATGGTAAGGAAAACGGAGAACATAATTACGAGAATAAGTATTATTTATATTTTTAAAAGCATACTAATTAATAGTATGCTTTTTAGTTAGAGAATAATACTTTTTCTTCTTTATATAGTTTTATTATTATATTGATTACAAGAGCGATATATATTATTGAACTTAATAATACTATAATAATGTTTATTGGTTCTATTCTATTATTAAAGATATTCATTAAAGCTTCGGTATAATTACATATTGGTATGTAATAAATAAATTTTGATATATCTACTTCTAAGATACTTACAAATAATGGAATAATACTTAGAATAGTTAGTATTTGTGTTTTACTTTGTGCTTCTTTAGTAGTTTTGGCAAAAGCTGTTAGACTAATAGCTAATCCTGATATTAATATAGAAGCTGCTAATAGTATTACTACACTACTTATAATATTTAAAATATTAAAATTTATATTGAACTCTTTAAAACTAGTAAAATAATATTTACCAGCTAGTAAACTAATCATAGTTATAGTTAAACTGAATAGTGATACTATAAAACTCATTATTGTTCCACCAAGATGTTTCCCAACTATTAGTTCACTTGTTTTAATAGGCATTGTAAGTATTGTTTCTAATGTTCCATTTTCTTTCTCAGTTGCAGTTGCACTCATTGCCATATTACTAGAAGCGATTACTATAGCCATTATTGTATAAGTAAAAGCTATAGAGTATATCATATTAAGAATAATGGTATTACTCTCAATATGAATATCATATTTTATATTATTGTATACTTTATTAGGGTCTAGTTTATTTTTTAATATGTATTGTTCTCCTTTATATTTATTATAAGTTTCTAAATAACTAGCTATTTTTTCGACGATTATAGAACCACTTTCAGTAGAATTAGAATAGATATTATAAATATCTTTTTCATATATGATATAAGCGTCTATTTCACCTTTTTTAAGTAAATTATTAAACTTTGATACTTTGGTTGTTTTCATAATGGATATATTATTATTTTTTAATATTTCTTTTTCTATAGCAGATAATTCGTAATTTATAGCTATTTTAGTTTCTTCATTCATAGAATTATCCATATTATCAAACATAAAGCCATACAATACTATTAATACCGGTATCATAATAGGTAATACAAATAACATGATTAGGGTTTTTTTATCTCTAAATATACTTCTTAATTCTTTTTTAGTTGTAATAAGTATATTATTCATTTTTATCACCTTCAATCAATTTAAAGAATGCATCTCGAAGATTAGTAGTATTAGTTTCTTCTTTTATATCTAACGGAGTACCGCTTTTTATAATCTTTCCCTTATGTATAAGAATTACTCTATCACATATATTTTCTGCTTCTTCCATGTAATGGGTAGAATAAATTATGCTCTTATTATTTTGTTTTTCTTTTTTAATAAAATCTAATATTACTTTACTAGCTATTATATCTAATCCACTAGTTACTTCATCGAATATATATACTTGAGGATTATGAATGACACATCTGGCGATTGAAGTTCTTTGTAATTGACCGGTAGATAGATGCTCTATTCTTTTGTCTTTAAATTCTTCTAAGGAAAAAAGTTTTATAGCATTTTCAATTTTGGTATTTAAGTCTTTTTTATCTATACCATAATATTCTCCACATAGTTTTAAAAATTCATATGGAGATATATCTTTGTATAGTTTAGTATTACCTGATAAGAATGCTATTTCTTTTTTTATTTTTTTAGAATCTTTAGGAAAAGATAAATTATCATAGGTTATTTTCCCTTCATTTGGTGTCATTATGCCAGCAAGCATTCTAAGTAGTGTTGTTTTACCTGCTCCATTAGGTCCTAAAATACCTAAGACTTCTCCTTCTTTTACTTCAAAACTTATATTATTATTCGCTAAAAATTTTTCCTTTTTTTCATTAATAAATTCTTTTGATACTTTATTTACTTTTAATATCATAGTTCACCTCTATAAATTTTACTACTTTTTCGATAGTTTCATTAAAATTCTCGTAATTAACATCAAACCAATTAACATCTAATTGATTATTAAAAAATGTATATTGTCTTTTAGCGTAATGACGAGAATTCTTCTTAATAAGTTCTATGGCTTCTTCTAAAGTTATTTCTTTGTTAAAGTATTTATATAGTTCTTTATAACCAATTGAGCTTAGTAATGGTTTTGTTTTTATGTCTTGATCGTAAAATTTTTTTACTTCAGCAATTAATCCTTTTTTTATCATATCGTCTACTCTATTATTAATTATTCTATATAGATTTTCTCTTGGAGTAGTTAATCCTATGATTATATGTTTATATAAAGGTCTTGGCTCTACTTTATCAACATTTTGTTTATTTATAAATCTTATTAATCTTTGGCGATTATTGATATGAATTTTCATATTAGGATCTTTTTTTAAAGCTATATTATATAGTTCTTCGTTGGTCTTATCTTTATAATCTATATGATTATCATCTTCTTCAGTAAAACGATAATCGTATAATGCCGCTTTTAAATATAAGCCTGTCCCTCCGACAAAGATAATATTTTTATCTTTATTATTTTCAATTATCTTTCTAGCATCCTTTTGATATTCATATACTGTATAAGATTCGTTTAAATTTTTAAAATCTAATAAATAGTGCTTGATTCCTTCTTGTTCTTCTTTTGTTGCTTTAGCAGAACCGATATCTAGTTCCTTGTATACTTGTGTAGCATCACAATTAACAATTATAGCATTATACTTTTTGGCAAGAGCTACGCTCATTTTTGTTTTACCTACACCTGTTGGTCCAACAACACATATTATCATATGTATCTCCTCTTTCTTTGTTATTATATCATACTAATATATTAATTTTTCAAAAAGAAAAACTGATATTATTTATCAGTTTTATCATCTTGCATTATAGCAATTATTTCTTTTTCTAACTCTAAGTTTTCTTTTTGGGCTTGATTAATTTTTTTATTTAATTCATCTTCTATGTCGCCGAGAATTTTTTCCATTTGATCTACAGGCATATTGGTAAAATCTATGTTAAAGTTAGTTTTAAAATACTCTAAATCTTCTTTATTAATCATTTTATCTTGCCCCGTTTACTTTTAATTATCAGAGTCTAATTTAGCATATAAGTCTTTTTTACGCTTAGAATATTCAGCTTCTATTTCTTTTTTACGTTTTTCCATTTCGGCATTTAATAATTCTAATTGTCTTGCTCTTATACTATCTAGTTTTTGTTCTTCTTTTTTGATGCTATTTAATTTAACTATTTGTTTCTTTATTTCTGATAAGCTATTTTCGTATTCTTTACTTAATTCTTCGGATTTTTCAGATAATTCTGCTATTTTTTTATCAATTATGTTAGATGATTCTTTTTCTTCTTCATGACTATCAACAGCATATAAATCTTTATAATCTGTACTATAGATATCTTTAATATCTATTGTATGTTCTTCTTGATCCGCTTGTTCAAATTCTTCTAAATCTTTTATTTCTTCCTCTTCTGAGTTTAAATTAAAATCTAGATCTTCTTTTGTTTCTTCTACTGGTTCTTCTTCTACTACCTTTGTTTCTTTATATTCTTCTAATTTCTTTTCTAAAGAAGCAATTAGTTCTTTTTTCTTAGAAGTCATTCCTTTTAACATTTTTTCATCTTGAATAGTTATAATACCTTCATTTATATAAGCAATATTGTTTATTTCTGAATCGATATCTTTATCAGTTAATATAGCATTAAAATCATCTTTATATATTTTTTTAATAGCTTCGATTATATTTTTTTTCTCTCTACTATTATATTTTAACTCTAATAATTCTTTTACTTTTTGCTCAGAATCGCCATTACCTTCAACTATTTTATCAATTTTTTCTAATATCTTGTTCATGACAACCTCCTCTATTCTCTTAAATATTATAGCAAAAACATATTATTCTTTCAATATGTTTTGTTAGTTCATAGCTCTTTTAAACATTCTATCTAGTTCATAGTTATTAAAATTCATTATAGATGGACGACCATGGGCACAGTTATATGGATTATCGCACTCTTCTAATCTTTTAAGTAAGTTTTCCATGCTTTCAATACTTAATGGTGTATTAGCTTTAACACTCATCTTGCATGCTGTAGTTTGGATTAATCTTTCTTCAAATTTTAAGCGATCAAATTTATTTTTTTCGTTAATTATCATATCCATAACGCTTTTAATTGTTTCGTCTGAATATTCGTCTTTTATCCATGATGGATGAGCGGTTATATTTATGGTATTTAAGCCGAATTCTTGAATCTCAAAACCTAATTCTTTTAAGTATTCTAGATTTTCTTTTATTATTAAGAAATCGGAAGTTGGGAATTCTATAGTAATAGGAATTAACATTGGTACTTGAACGAATTCTTTCTCAGCGAATTCTTTTTTTACTTTCTCATAGTTTATTCTTTCATCAGCGGCATGTTGATCGATTAGATACATCCCTTCTTCGTTTTGAGCTACTATAAAGGTAGCATGTATTTGACCTATTGGATGAAGGTTTAACTTTTTAAAGTCTTTATTTATTTCTTCTTGAAATGATAATTTTGTTTGAACAGTTGTTTTCTCAACCTTTTTTTCTTCTTCTTTATTCTCTTCTTTTTTTAGTTCTTCATTAATACTTTTTGGTAATAAACTTAAATAATCTTCTTCTATTTCTCTAGTTTTTAATACTTCTTGTTTAGTTTCATTAGCTTCTGGTAATCTTAATAAAGCATCTTGAACTAAAAGATTCTTTTTTAAAACATCTTCTATTGTATCAAGTATTAAGGTATATAAATCATTATATTTAGCTATTTTTATATCTTGTTTAGTAGGATGAATATTAACATCTATTAAAGTTGGATCGGTCTCAATATTTATTACTACTATAGGGAATTTTTTATCTGGTTTATAGTTATAATAAGCATCATTTATAGCTTTATTGATATCGTAGTTTTTTATTATACGGCCGTTAACAAAGACATTCATATAATTTCGATTGTTTTTTAATATTTCTGGTTTGCATACGTATCCCGATATTGTAAAATCGTCGTTCATTGCTTTTATTTCTAACATCTTACTAGCTATATTCATTCCGTAGACTTCGTTAATAGCTTTTAGCAGATTATTTGATCCACTTGTTTTAACTAAAATCTTCTCGTTATTAGTTAAAGTAAATTTTATTTCGGGTTTTGCTAAAGCTAATTTTTCTATAAAGGATACGGAGTTAGCTAGTTCGTATTGTTCACTTTTTAAATATTTTAATCTAGCGGGAGTGTTATAGAATAAGTCAGAAATTGTTATTTCTGTTCCCTTATTTTTTCCTACCGGCTCATTTGTAATCAGTTTTCCACCTTTTTTTACTATATGGGTACCAATATTATCTGAACAAGTTAAAAGATTTACTTCGGATACTGATGCTATGGATGGAAGTGCTTCACCTCGAAAACCTAGTGTGTTAATAAAGAATAAATCATCTTCTCTTGTTAACTTGGATGTTGCATGTCTTTCAAATGCTAGTAAAGCATCTTCTGGTTCCATACCTATTCCATTATCACTAATTTTTATTGATTTTAAGCCACCATTTATTAAATCTATTCTTATTTCTGTACTTTTAGCATCTATACTATTTTCTACTAATTCTTTTACTACTGATGCACACTTTTCTACTACTTCTCCTGCAGCTATTTTGTTTGCTAGATTTTCACTCATTATTTTTATTTTACTCATTTAAATTCTCCTTATTAAATAATGACGGTCTCACTTCTATTAAATCTAAATAATTGGTATTTATTTGTAATTGACATTCTTTTTTTATATTAATAAAACCTAATCCTTTTATTATTAAGTCACTATTAGCTTCTATTTTTATAATTGTTTTATTTGCTTCTGTTAGGCCCTCTTTATAGATTTTCTCAATATTAATATTATTACTCATATAAAAGGTAAAACTATTCTTATTACTTGGATATAAGCAAATTTTATTTTCTATTAGAATTCTTGTATTATCTTTGGTTTGAATAGTAACTGGTTTTAAAAATGATTTAGGGTTTATCTTTTTTATTAATTCGTATTCTTTTTTATCATATATATTATTATTTAAAGTAAAACCAGGTGAATCTATAATTTTTATTTCATCTAAATTAATTATTATAAAATCTAAGGTGGTATTAGGTATAGATGATGTTGTT
This sequence comes from uncultured Bacillota bacterium, assembly GCA_946611635.1. GTDB lineage: Bacteria > Bacillota_I > Bacilli_A > RF39 > UBA660 > Coprovivens. The sequence goes on from CAMODW010000014.1 coordinate 15,111, forward strand.
ATTTGACTTTCTTTTCCTATCTTAGAAGATATAGCATTTATTAAGGTACTCTTACCACTATTAGTATATCCTACTATATAAGCTTTTAAATCTTTAGTATTTTTTATCAAATCTATTATCTTAGTAAGGTTATAATTTTTTTTAGAGCTTATATAATATATATCTTCTTTTATATGATAGATTCTTTTTAAAAAAGATGTAATAGTTGCTTCTTTTATACTACTCGGAATAACATCTTTTTTACTTACTATTAATACTTTTGGGGATGTTATTTTATGATATGTATTTATTGTTTCTTCGTTTATGTTTAAGAAATCTATTAGGAACAGTGTAAGATTTGCTTCTTTATTTATCTTATTGATTATTTTATTATTAATATTTTTTAAATCTATTTCTTTAAACTCATTATAGTTTTTTAGACGAAAACATCTTTCACACATTGTCGCATTTTCTTTTGGAGTATATCCTACTTTATTCTTATCTGAAGTTTGAAGTTTTATCCCACAACCTAAACATTTAGTCATTATAATGTCCCCTTTCTATTATTTTATATTTTTTTATTATTATGTTTTCTCTTATTCTATTGAGTTTAGTAATTATTGATTCATTATTAGATATTTTATCTATTAAAATACTAGTAATTCCCATTTTGTTTGCTCCTAGTATATCTGTATATAATTGATCGCCTATAGCTGCGATGTTACTTGGATTAATATTATATTTAGATATTATTTTTTTATATGTATTTTTTAATGGTTTAATAGAAAAAGCATAATAATCAACAGCTAGTTCTTGCCCAAATCTTTTAGCTCTAAGAGGTAAGGCGTTGCTAACTAGTATTATAGTAAAGTCTTTTTTTAATTTATTTATTAATTGTATAGCTTCTTTACTTGGTTTATTTTCTCTATTATCTGCTATTGTATTATCTATATCAAAAAGAAGATAAGTAATATTTTTATCTTTTAATTTTTTATAATTGATACTATAAATGTCTTTATAATATAGTTTTGGTATTAGTAATTTGTTCATCATATAATCTTCCTTACCCACTTATTATATAATAAAAATTCTTTATTGTTTAAAAAAGTTCTAGTCAATTAAACTAGAACAATTATCTTTTCCATGAGAATATATCTTATTACAGTCTGTGTCTTCACATAAACGGCCGTTTTTAGTATATAGAATTTTTAATTTTTCTCCCTCTTTGCTTGGTGTTAGTTTTATTATTCCTTTTTCTATCTTATATTTGCCAGTAACAGCATCTTCTTTTGTTGCTTCATCACTATCTTTGTATGTATATGTTCCATTACTTTTTAATTCATATAATGACATATTATTTTTAGCATTACTTTGTTTTGCTTCTTTTACACCTGGCATTGTTTTTAATTCATCAATGTAGGTACCAATAGAATCATGTGAACTAAAAGAGAAAACGTAAGTAGCATATATTTCATCTTTAGTATTTAATTCTGATTGATAATCTTCTTTACTATAGAAATTTGATGAGGCTAAATTTTCAAATGTAGCTCCTTTTTCTTCTATTTTTGATTTTTCTTCGTCAGTAATCTCGTCATTTAAAAGAACTATTATATTAGCTGTTTCAGTATATTTACACCAATATCCAACATATTTGTTATTACATCCAGTAAGTGTAATAAGTAATAAAGCAAAAATAAGTAATTTGATTCCTTTTTTCATTTTTAACACGTTCTTTCCTTTTTTATTATATCATAAGATAAAAAAATAAGAACTATTAAATAGTTCTTATGATTCTATTTTGTCAATGTCATCAACCATTGCTAGTTGTTCTTCGATAACTTGTTTAATTCGAGCTTTATATATTTGTATTTGTTTTTTTAAGGCGACTACTTCGGCATCTGTTTCAGCAGCCTGTTTTAATGAATCATTTATAATTTTTGAAGCGTTTCTTTTAGCGTCTTCGATAATTAAATTTGCTTCTTCTTTGGCTACTTTACGCATTTCACTTGATGAGTTTTCTGCTACTATTAAAGCTCTATTCAAACTATTTTCCATACCGTTAAAGCGTTCTGCTTTTTGTTTTAGAATAGCAATCTCTTGATCTTTTAATTTTAATTTATTTAATAGACTTTCATATTCTATTATTACTTTAGAGACGAAGTTATTTACTTCATGTTTGTTGTAGCCATTTACAGCCATTGTAAACTTCTTCATAAAACCCCACCTCTAAATTATTTTTACATTACCATTCTATATCTTCAGACTCTTTTGTTGTATCCTTGTCTTTAGCATTTTCTTCAGTTATTTTTCCTTGAACATTAACGTTTTTAGGTGCACATAGGTAGATACCTACTCCAACCTTCTTCATTGTTCCACCGATAGCATAGATACAACCGCTAAGAAAATCAATAATTCTTTTTGCTTGATCAGATGTAACTCTTTTCAAATTTACAACAACGCTATTTCTATTTTTCAAATGATCTGCTATTTGTTGACTTTCTGAATATGCTCTTGGTTCTAAAAGAATCATCTTTCCACCGGTTCCATCAATCTCGTTTTCTTTATTCTTCCCACCGTTATTGCTATCGTTATAAAAACTTTCTTCTATTTCATTTGGATCGTCTATAACTTCAGATTCACTTTTATTGCCAAATACACCATCTAATAATCCCATCTTGCGTCCTCCCACCTTATTAATATTTCTTAATTATTATATCTAATAATGTTAAATTATTCAATGACTTTCTTAATCTTTTTAGAATTTAATTTCTTCTTCTATGTAGTTTTTAACTTCATCTAATGGTATTGTTACTTGACTCATTGTATCACGGTCACGTATTGTCACTGTATTAGATTCTAATGTATTATCGTCTATGGTAATTGAAAAAGGTGTTCCGACCGCATCACTTCTTCTATATCTCTTTCCAATTGATCCTGCTTCATCATATGTTACCATAAAATATTTTGATAGTTCAGCATATAGTTCAAGAGCTTTCTCAGAATGCTTCTTTTTAATTAATGGTAATATAGTTGCTTTATATGGAGCAAGGAAGGGATGAATGTGAAGAACCTCTCTTGTTTCACCGTTTTCTAATTCTTCTACTTCATAAGCATTTGTTAAGAAGGCTAGTAATGCTCTATCTAATCCTAAAGATGGTTCTACTACGTAAGGAATATATTTTTCGTTTGTTTCAGGATCCAAATAACGCAAATCTTGTTTAGAGTGTTCCATATGAACTCCTAAATCATAATCTGTTCTATCAGCAATACCCCATAATTCTCCCCAACCCATTGGGAACATAAATTCTATGTCAGTAGTAGCTTTACTATAAAATGATAATTCTTCTTTTGAATGATCACGATATCTTAAATTCTCTTTTTTAATACCTAATGATTTTAACCAATCAATACAATAATTTTTCCAGTAATTAAACCACTCTAAATCTGTATCAGGTTTGCAAAAGAATTCTAATTCCATTTGTTCGAATTCTCTTGTTCTAAAGATAAAGTTTCCTGGGGTTATTTCATTTCTAAAGCTTTTTCCTGTTTGACCAATACCAAATGGCAGTTTAGCACGCATACTTCTTTGAACATTTAGAAAATTAACAAATATTCCTTGAGCTGTCTCACCACGAAGATATACCTTTGATTTAGAATCTTCTGTTACTCCTATATGGGTTTCAAATAATAAGTTGAATTTACGAATTGGAGTAAATTCATTACTTCCACATTTGGGACAAGTTAAATTATTATCTTTTATAAATTCTTCAATTTTTTTATTATCCCATCCATCTCCAGTTTCTTTTCCTTTTGTAAATTCTTCAATTAGTTTATCAGCACGATGACGAGATTTACATTTTTTACAATCTATTAATGGATCATTAAAGTTTGTAACATGTCCAGATGCTACCCAAGTTTCGGGATTCATTAATATTGCTGAATCTAATCCGTAATTATTAGGAATTTCTTGAACGAATTTTTTCCACCAAGCACGACGAATATTTTCTTTTAATTCTCTTCCTAGCGAACCATAATCCCAAGTATTAGATAAACCTCCATATATTTCACTTCCTTGGAATATGTAACCATATTGCTTACAATAGTTAACTAGTTCTTCCATATTTTTGGCTTTGCTCATTTTCATTACCTCTTTCTAATAAAAAAACGTCAAGAAATATTTATTGTAGGAGCGAGTAATACCCGTGGTTCCATCCTACTTATTTCTTGACGAAATCTCTTAATTATATATAGCTCCAGGTTGCCAAGCCCTTCATCACTTGTATGTGTTATTTATATCATAATTATTTTATTTTTACAACATTTATTTTTTAGCGTCGCCAAATCTTCTATCTCTTTTATTATATACAAGCAAGGCTTCTTCAAAGTCTTCTTCATTAAAATCAGGGAATTTTTTTTCAGGGAAGTAAAACTCCGAATAAGAGTTTTGCCATAATAGGAAATTACTTAATCTTAATTCGCCACTTGTTCTAATCATCAAATCAACATCAGGCAAATCTTGGTATAGATAATGACTAAATACTTCTTCGGTTATTTCTTCCGACTTTAATCCATCAGCAATGATTTTCTTTGTTGCATCAACTATTTCCGCACGACCACCATAGTTTAAACATAGATTTAAAACTCCTCCTGTATTGTTTTCAGTTAATTTAGCCATTTTATTCCGGGCATCAATTACTTTTTTAGGAAGTGGTTCGTCGCGACCGGAGAAGACTACTTTTATATTATTTTTAACAAAAAAGTCTTTGTCTTTATTAAACATTAGTAAGAATATATCCATCAAATGATTTACTTCTGCTTCATCTCTTTTGAAATTTTCAGTTGAAAATGCATAGATGCTTAAATATTTTACTCCTCTTTTTAATATATATTTACCTATTCTTTTTATATTTTGATAGCCAGCATCATGTCCTTCTAAGCGACTTTTGCCTTTTTCTTTGGCCCATCTTCCGTTACCATCAATGATGATAGCTACATGTTTCGGTATGTTTAAATTTTCCATATTCTCTTCCTTCTATCATAAATAGTTTAATTTTCTTATGAAATCTTTACTTTTCAAGTATAAGCCAGTATATCTCTCGTAATATTTGTTTAAGAATTCATCTATCTCTCTTACTATTTCTTCATTAATATTAATTTTTGATATAGTATCAATATTTATTAGATAATATCTTCTTATCATAATGATTGTTTTGTTGCTTAGTATTTTTTCTTTTATATAACACTTATTGCATATATAACCTCCAACATCAGGATCTATAGTTACTATGTTACTTTTATTTCCACATTTTATACAACCGTTTAGATTTAAGCCTACTCCTAAATAATCCAAATATTTTAGTTCTAGTATATTAGTAATTATTAAAGGATTCAAGTTATTATTTATTTTTATCAATGATTTTTTATATAATTCGTATATTTCGTTATCATTGTTTTGTTTGTATACTTGATAAGTTAATTCAGTAATATATGTAGCATAACTAATTAATTCTATATCATTACGAATATTTTTGAAATTATCTATTATATCTACATCTAGTAATTTAGATAATTTGCCTTCTTTATAGTCTATATGGAAGGCGGCGTAAGTAAATCTAACAGTTTTAGTACGCAAAGGATTTCTTAAGGATTTTGCACCTTTACACATTAAACCTATTAATCCTAAGTCTGCGGTTAAAACATTTATTATTTTGGAGTTGTCACCATAAGGTGTCTCTGTCAAAACTATTCCTTCTATTTTTTTTATCATTGTTAATCACATCAATATTATATCATAATTATTAAATTGAGATTATTATTCTTTATTATTTAACTCTTTTAAATCTTCTTCTACTGGAGGAAGACCTATATCTTTTCGTCTTTTATCTAGATTAGGAAAATCTTCTACTTTGTCTAATACATATTTTTTTATATTTTCATCATAAATAAATTGTGTTCCATATATTTGTTTTTTACCTTGTACTAATAAAAATCTATCATAAAACATAGCATAATCTATCTTGGATATTATTCCTTCTTTAAAAGCTTTTTCAACTTCGTTATAGTATTTTATTATATCTTTTTCATCAGTGTGTTGAATTACTAGCCATATTGCTTGATAAGCTTTATGGCCTATTTCTTTTTTACTTAGCCACCCATATTTATTTAGTATTTTTTCAACTACTATTTGATTCTTTTTTTGTAGTTTTTTTATATTTTCAAGGTGTTTTTTTACTTCTTTAGAATTACTTCCATATTCTTTTTCTAACCTTTTCCAAATAAATCTTGCTTCTTGATCACTATTATAGATATTTTCTAGTTCTTTTTTTACTTCTTTATTCATTATTATCACCTTTTATAAAAAAATAGCCTGATGTAGGCTATTAAATCTCTAGTTCGTTAAATCCTAATTCTTGGAAGTATTTCTCTTTGTCGCGCCAGTTTTTTAGTGTTTTGACATATAGTTCTAAATATACTTGTTTACCTAATAAAGCTTCTATATCTTTTCTAGCTTCTATACCTACACTTTTTAGCAATTGACCATTTTTACCTATAACTATTTTTTTTATAGAATCACGATCAACTATTACATCAACTGTAATATTTACGATATTTGCTTTTTCTTCAAATTTAGACGTTACACAAGTTATACTATGTGGTATTTCTTGTTCTGTCATGCGAAGTAGTTTTTCTCTAACAAATTCAGAAGCCATAAAACTTACACTGCTTGATGTTATCATGTCATCATCAAAATATCTTATATTATCAGTAAGATATTTTTTTATCGTTGTGAGTAGGTCTTCTATATTATTACTTTTCAATCCAGAAACTGGAATTATTTCAGCAAAGTCATATAAATCTTTATATTCATTTATTCTTTCAATTATTTCTTCTCTACTTATTTTATCAATTTTATTGAGTATTAAGAAGACAGGAGAATCTGTTGTTTTAAGATCAGAGATTATTTTTTTATCTCCTGATCCTAGTCCTTCACTTGCATCTACTACGAATAATATGGCATCAACATCTCTAGTTAGACTTTGTGCTTCTTTATTAAGAATTTTGCCTAGTTTATTTATTGGCTTATGAATACCTGGAGTATCGACAAATACAATTTGATATCCCTCTTCGTTATATATCCCTTGGATTATATTACGAGTTGTTTGAGGTTTATTTGAAGTTATTGCTATTTTTTGGTTAATTAAACTATTTAAGAGTGTACTTTTCCCAACGTTGGGTCTTCCTATTATACTTACAAAGCCGCTATGCATAAAACACCTACTATATCTAAAATATGCGGAATATATATTACGAAACCTATAACACCTGCCATTAATGCTAAAACAAAAGTAGCTGCGCTTCCACAGTCTTTAGCTATTTTTGCTAAGGGATGGATTTCTAAAGTTACTAAATCAACAATTGCTTCAATAGCAGTATTGATTAATTCAGCTGCTAAAACCATTCCTATTGCTATAAAGGTTATTAACCATTCTGTAGGGCTAATATTTAATAATATATTAGCTATTATTACGCCTATCGTAGCTATAACATGAATAAGCATACTTTGCTCATATTTGTAAGCGTAAATTAAGCCGTCTAAAGAGTAACCAAAACTTTTTACAAATCTTCCAAAACCTCTTTTTTTAATATCATCTCTTGATATTTTTTTCATTTAATATCATCTCCTGTAATCCGAACATTATTTTTTCTTCTGATTCATTCATATGATCGTATCCTAACAAATGTAATAGACCATGAACGCACAAGAAAGACAATTCTCTTTTTTCACTATGTCCGTAAGACGTTGCCTGTCTTTTCATTTGCGGTATGCAAATATAAATATCTCCTAATATTCTGATATTATTATATATCTTTTCTTCATTATCTTCAAATGCAAATGATATTACATCAGTAACTCGGTCGACATGACGATACTCTTTATTAATTCGGTGAATTTCTTCATCATCAACGAATATTACTGAAAAAATAGCATTTTCAACTTTCTCATGCTCTAGAGTATATTCTAATAAATCTTCTAAATAATCATAATCTTTATATAAATCATTATCGACAATTGTTATATCATTCATAGTTTCACCAACCATATACTAATTATTAACACTATTACTCCTATTAACATAAGAATAGATAATGTATTATAAAACCAATTTCTTTTTAATACATCTGGGAGTTTGCTTTTAATTTCTCTTAAACTTATAAATATCATAAATCCTATTAAAGCTCCCATGGTGTTTAATAGAATATCATCAACGTCAAAAGCTCTACCTATTTGGTATTGAATTAATTCAGCTGATAAACTTACTATAAAAGTTGGAATCACAACATGTTTTATTTTTCTGGCTTTTACAAAGTATGATAAGATGAAACCAAAAGGAACAAATAAAGCTATATTTCCTATGACGTTATAAAAGAAAGATTTAGAACCGATTTTATATCTCGCCATTTCTCTAAATAAATAGAGGTTACTTCCTGAAGAAGAAAACTCTGTACTTAATAACATAAAATATAACATTAACAAATATAAAACGCTCAATAATACAAATATATCTTTATATAATAATACTTTCTTTTTATTAATAACTATATAGGATATTCTACTAATAGTTATTACAACAATAAATAATGCAAGCATGGGCCAAGTAGATTCTAAAGCCCATTTTAATGTACTGTGAAAGGGTGATAAGTTACTCATTATATAATCACTTCCAACAATATTATTTTACTATGTTTTAGTCTTTTTTTAAAGTACAAAAGAAAAAAGGCAAGACGCCTAACTTAATTTTTCTTTAACTAATGAACTTACTAAAGACATATCAGCTGCATTTCCAAGTTTAGCTGTAGCTTCTTTCATTATTTTTCCCATATCTTTAATGCTTTCTGGTTTAATATCTGCAAATATGTCGTCTAGTACTTTTTCTATTTCTTCTTTTGATAACTCAGGTGGAAGATATTTTGATAATACTTCAATTTCTTTTTTTAGATTTTCTACTTCTTCCATTTTGTTATATTGTTCATATTCGCTCATACTATCTTTACGAGTTTTTACTTGTCTTTTTACTACAGCAATCACTTCGTCATCTGTTAAATCATGCTTTTTACTTATCTTTTCTAATTGAAGAGCACTTTTTAACATTCTAAGTACTGATAAAGTAAATTTGTCTTGTTCTTTCATAGCTGATGTTAAATCTTTTGCTACATTTTCCATCATACTCATTATAATATCACCATCCATTAATCGTTTCTTCTACGTTTGCGAGAATTTCTAATCATTTCTTCTTTTGCCTTACGTCTTTTAACGCCTGGTTTATCATAACATTTTCTCTTTTTTAATTCAGAAGGGACACCACTTCTAGCAACTTTTACCTTAAATTTTCTTAAAGCGCTATCAATGTTACCATTTTGGACAACTACCTTAGTCATTTTATCTCCCTCCCTTCGTCAGCTTTGCGTAGCTATTAATGATTATAGCACTTGTGCACAACTTTTACAAGAAAAAAAGGGAAAACTATTAATTTTCCCTCAATTTAGATTTAATTTATTTACTGGTATAGTTTTTTGATTTTCTATAAAGCGACCATCTAGTAGGTTATCTATCTTCTCTGCTACTCTTCTTTTGTTTACTATCGTATCATTTTTTTTAAATATTTCATCTGATTCTACCTTATCTAAATTTAGTGCTACAGTTAAATCAATTAACATATAACCATCTGTATAATATCTTGGCAAGATACCTGATCCAGACTCACCATCAGTAAAGCTTGTAAAGTTCGAACCAATTAGTAAACGATAATCACCAGTATCATTTGTAAATTCAAAAACACCACTTTCAAAGGTATTAGCTAATGTTTTGGCAGAGTCTTCATTACTTTCACCAATTGTATCATCGCATCTACCATTTACTTTTAAGCAAAATCCTGATTGATATCTTATTCTTTCTTCATTAATACTCCTATTATTAAACAAGCAATCGGTATCAGTTGTAATATCTAAGCATTGATCTCCAGCTTTTTTCATAAGTCCAAAAGCATTTGTCATTATATTAAAATCGCTTTCATTTGTATAATCAAAATCGTTTGTTTGTTTAAGTTTTAATATTAAAACATTATCTTGAGGTTTTATATTATTATATGCTAGATAAATACGAGAAATATAATAATAATGACCTTTTGTCATTCTAATTGTATATTTAGATTTTACTAATGATATTGAATTCGTATCTTTAATCAATCCTAGGGAGTAATTCCCGTAATATCTTTGTTCATTAAATACAGGAGCTTGTTTTGTTGTGTCATACTCCCAGTTTTCACTTGGGTTTTCAAAGCTTCCATCTTGGATTAAATTTTTAAATATCATTAAAGAGTTATTACCTTTTTTGGTTAAATCTTCTTTTATATCTTTATTAACATTTTTTACTATTGATAAATTATTAGAATATATTAATAGCAAAGATGTAGAAACCAATATAAAAACTGTAAAAAATGAATAAATTATTGACATTGAAATGAATCCGTTTTTCTTTTTCATATTATACTCTCCTCTATCATATATTATAGCATAATTTTTCAAAAATAAAGGAAAATGATGACTAATTGTTAAAATATATAGTGAAGGGAGAAATATTGTGAGAAAGAATTTATTTATTAAACAAAGAGATTCGATGGATTGCGGAGCTTGCTCGCTACTTTCTATTATTAGATACTACGAAGGAAATATAGGTATAGAACAAATTAGACTTGATACTAAAACTAATAAAAATGGGACAACGGCATTTAACATCATAAATGCTGGAAGAAAATACGGGCTAGATGGGATAGGAAAAAGAATAGATAAATTAGAGGAAATTGAAGATTTGCCTGTAATCGCTCATGTTGTTACCGAAAAAGGTTATGAGCATTTCGTAGTAATATATAAAATTAATAAAAAATATGTTTTGATTATGGATCCAGCTAGCGGATTTAAAAGAATACGTATTAACAATTTTTTACTAGAATGGGATAATATAATACTTATTCTAAGGCCTTATAAAAAGATTATAAACGTTCCTGATAGTAACAGTTTATTAGATTTTATTATTACTACATGTAAAAGAGAAAAAGTCATTTTTATAAAACTATTAGTTGATAGTATTATTATTGCACTCCTTTCTTTAATATCAACTTTTTATTGGCGTTTTGTCTTTTCGTCAAGCTTTACTTTTAATAATAAAGTTCTTTTTATTAGTATATTATTTCTATTTTTCACTATACTAAAAATATTAATAGTAAGAAAGAAAAACTATTGGCAAACAGTATTTAACAAAAGAATAGATACTAAGTTTATATTAGATTTTCTTAATCACATATTCAATCTCCCTTTAGATATTATCAGAAATAGAACTTCTGGAGAAATACTTACAAGAGTAAAAGATTTTAATATTATTAAAGAATTATTTTCTAATATATTAATTACTTTGTTTTTAGAATTTTTCTTAGCTATTTGTTCTATTTTAATTCTTTTTGTTTTAAATATAAAACTAGCAATAATAGTAATAATAATACTTATATTGTATTTAATAATAACTATTTTAACTAGTTCTAGTATTTATAGAAAAAGTAATGATATTATTGAACTAGAAACGGAGTTTAATGCTTCTTTAAGCGAAAATGTAGAACGACTTAATACTATAAATAATTTAAATATAACTAATTATATATTTAACAAAATTAGGAAAATATTCTATGGTTATCAAAATGGTTCTTTTGATTATCAATTATTTTTAAATAATTATTATACTATTAGAAATTCTATTTATGAATTTGGTTTATTTATAATAAATACTTATGGTTTTTATTTAATACTTAATAATAAATTTACCATTATCAGATTAATTACTTTTGATGCTGTTTTAAACTATGTTTTAGGACCTGTTTTAGAAATAATAGATAATATACCTAAAATATCATTTATAAAGCTTAATATAGCTAAAATTAATGATTTTTTAGGTATTAAAGTGGTAGATAAAGGTAAAGTAGAAAGTTTTAGTAATGGTGATATCGTATTTGATAAGATATCTTATTCTTATAACGATTATCAAATGTTATTAAAAGATGTCAATATAAAAATAAATTGTGGAGATAGATTATTAATTAGAGGCAAAAGTGGTATAGGAAAGTCCACTCTATTACAGCTATTAAACAGAAACATAGAAAACTATAAGGGGAATATCTTAATAAATAATATTAATATTAGAGATTATAATTTAGTAACTATTAAGAAGAATGTTAGATATATTTCGCAAAGAGAGTTTCTATTTACTGGAAGTATAAAAGAAAATATTGTTTTTGATAAAGAATATAGTATTGAGTATATAAATAAGATTTTAAAGTTAACTAAGCTAGATGAGTTAATTGACAAAAAAGAATTAAGACTTAACTCACTAATTATAGATGGTGGTTCTAATATATCTGGAGGAGAAAAACAAAGAATTATTTTAGCTAGAGCTATTATTGATAAACCACCTATTTTAATTTTAGATGAGGCTTTAAGTGAAATGGATGCTTATCTTGAAAAAGAGATTTTAAAAAACATATCTAACTTTTTAAATGATACAACTATTATTTATATATCACATCATAGAGAAATTGAAGGATTTAAATTATTAAAAATGGATAACGTTCTTTAGAAAGGATTGATTTAATGTTAAGAGATGATGAATTAATAACTATACAAGGTGGTGCGATAAAAGGCGGAATCATCGCAATTATTGGTGCTGGTGTAGTTTTTATAATTGGTGTAATTAATGGTATAACAAGACCTTATACTTGCGGTTCTAATAGATAGGAGGTAAATATGGAATTAGAAAAGGAACAATTATTAATGATTTATGGAGGTTCTGCTGCTATTTCGGCAACAATGCTTAATGCAATTGCTCGTGGAGTTACAGTTATGTATTCTCTAGGCAGAGCCTTTGGATCAGCAATTAGATATGTTTTTGGAAAAAAATATTGTTAAGAGAAGATATCTTCTCTTTTTACTTTGCTATAATAGATTTATAATAGTGATATGAGAGGTGATTTTTATGGATGGCAATTAAAAATGATAAAATTGGATGTAAAAGAATTTGTTTGAATAGACCTGGATGGGAAAAAAGTCTTATTAATGGTCTTTCCTATCCAAATTATGATCCAAGGGAAGATTATGTTCTTGGAGAATACTTTAAGGAAGCTATTGAACACAAGAAAAAGACAGATGATGCGAAAGAGCAAGGTAGATATGATAATGAGTTGAATGGAGTTTTTTCAATAATAGACGAATATAAAAGTTATTCTACGTATTGGGATAAAAAGATTCATAATGAATTGATAAGTAGAGTTAATCCTGATTTTATTGATATACCTTTCTTGCTTGGATTTTTATTCACTAATTCTATGGCTTTTGTTGGACATTCTGCTAATGGTGAAGACTATGACTGCGATTTAACTCCTTTTGAAATAGAGGTTATAAAAGAAATGCTAAATGAATCAAAAGAAACGTTTAAAGTATATGGAGCCCCTAGGCATATTGCATTTGATCAAGAATGCTTTCATAAAGTCGGTTTAGAAAGTGGTTATGAAATTAATAAAGTTGAAGATTTGGACGATATTATAAAGGTATTATCACTACTATCTGAGACTATGGATGAGCCAAAACATAGTATGTAAAAAGGTTTTATAGTCGTTATAGATTCTAACAAACAAAAAACTAACCAATTAGGTTAGTTTTTTTGAACTCGACCTTTATGAATCGAGACTTTCATCATATATGGTGACCCCGGGGAGATTCGAACTCTCGACCGATCGCTTAGAAGGCGATTGCTCTATCCAGCTGAGCTACGAGGTCAGTTTTTTGGAACAAGTTAATTATAATATAAATAATTATTATTTGCAAGTCTAAATATTAATGACTTGGGATAAGTACAACAAAAAACTAATGACTGATATAATTATCATTATTATCTTCATTTTATTTAAATCTTTTTGCATTTTCTCATCCATATTAATCACCACCTTCATTATATCATAAATAATTAAACTATTTACTCACATGGACAACATCTACAAATATTCTATTAA